>JAGCTF010000177.1 GCA_017963755.1 Clostridia bacterium
AACTTACAACGAAATTGCCGGGTTCGTCAAAATCCTCAAGCAGCGGCTTGAAAACGGCGCTGATCATCGTGTCCGTGCTGCTCGGAATTGCCATCGCAGCCGGAACCGTTTTTGCAATACTTTTTGCAAAGAAGAAAAAATGACCATGTTATAATTGCTTGGGACCTTGATATTACTGCAGCTGCTGCAGATAGATTTATTACTGCAGTTCAATGGGCTCGGCTGTCAACACAGTCTCAAGATTCGGGATCGAATTGGCCGCACCGGCAATCGTTATCGACAGGCCTGAAGCCCGGCTTGCCATATCCATGCACTTATCCAGGGGCGCGCCTTTTGCCAGACCGGCCAGAAAATAACCGGTAAAGGTATCGCCTGCGCCCGTCGTATCGACGCGCTTCGCATAGTCGTACGTACGCGAATAAAAACGTTGACCGCGGGAGAGGCACATTGACCCGCGCTTTCCGAGCGTCATAACGATCGATGCCCGTGGATATTTAGCCTGAAGCGCCTCGATCACGTCGATTGGTTCGCCGGAACCGCTCCCCGCAAGTGTCTCCGCTTCGCCGCGGTTCACGATCATCCAGTCCAGCAGCGAAAGGCCGTCGTATTCCAGCAGTTCCGCTGTGATGGGGGAGGGATTCAGCACCGTTATCATACCTTTTTCATGGGCGCGGTGTATCAGATAATTCACGTTGGATATTTCATTCTGAAGCAGCAGCAGGTCGCCGGCTTCGAAATGCGCGAGCGTCTCGTCGATCTCCGCCTCCGTTATCTGTTTATTCGTGCCGCCGTAGATAATTATGCAGTTTTCGCCCGACGGAACGACCTGAATGATAGCGTGGCCTGTGGGAACGTCCGGATCGATCCTCAAAAAGCTGCAATCCGCTCCGGCGTTTTCCAGAAAATCTTTTAATTCGATCCCGTCCGCGCCGATCTTTCCGCCGTGGAAGACGCACGCACCCGCTCTGGCGAGGGCAACGGACTGGTTCAGCCCTTTTCCTCCGGTGTGCAGCTGACAATCAGTCGCGGAAAGCGTTTCTCCCGCACGCACGAACGCGGGCATCTGGTACACGTGGTCAATATTAAGCGAGCCGTAATTCAGTATCTTCATAATTGTAACCCTCCCAGGTCTATAAATATAACGGTCCTGCGCACAGGATCAAAATTCAGCCCGTATCAGCACGGGGCAATGGTCGCTCAGGATCAGTGCTTCTTCGTCGGTGATCACGGTATAATTAAGGATCCGTACGCCGGAGCCGCGGACAACGATATGATCGATCGAAAGGTTATTGTCCTTTTTCGACGGTTTTGCAGGTATATATTGGTGTTTTTCGGCGTCGTATTCGGGGTTTTTGTGGTGAGTGCGGATAAAATTCGTGCGCGTTTCGGTGATTGTTGACGTGCATACGATTCCGTTCGAGTTCAGCAGCGCAAACGGTTCGGACGAAATGTCGCAATTAAAATCGCCGCCGCAGAAGCCGGGGATACCGTCAGGGCACAATGCATCGAAGCAGGCGGTCAATTCCTTCGCGTTGCTTATGCGGGCTGAATTGCCCTCGTCATTTTGCGCAAAATAGAAATGCGTTGACATCGCCGCGAAACGTTTGCCCTGACCGCCTTCGGGCAATATCTCTCGCAGTAAAGAGCCGCTTACCGATTTCGACGTGTAGTCATTCAGCCCGTCATAGAGTATAAACACGGAGCGCTCTTCGCAAAAACGCGACGCCTTATATGCCAGAGGCGTGTAATTCAAAGTATTGCCGCCCAGATCCGGCTCGCTGACCTTGTAACCGCACTCCCGAAAGCCCGCTTTGAGTACCTCGGACTTGTGCCAGTTCGGATGTACTTCCTGGAGCATCAGCACGTCCGGGGCGTACCTCCTGAGCAGCGCTACGAGCGCCGAATCGCGATCTTTTACGGGGTTTCCGAACACGTCTGCCCATATGTTGCTTGTCATCAATGTAACGATCATATTGTTCTCCGATTATTCACAGTTATGCATATGTTTTCCACACTGCCACACCGCGTTTCCACAGGGTTTTCCACAGTTTTTGTGCCTTTTTGGGAGTTTTCCACAGAAGGAAAGCCGCTTTGCAGGGGAAGGCCAGCGCTTATATTTCGATCCCGGATTCTTTCAGCAGCCACAGGAATACGCCTGCGGTCCAGCCTAACATTGCCGGCGTCTCATATTCGGACGTGACCGAAACCGCGCCCTTCGCAGCATCGTACTTTTCCCACAGCGATCCGGTCGAAGCAAAGAGCGAAGAAGCCGTTCCGAGATATTTGTCCGCGATCCTTTTAGCGTCGCTGTCGAGGGACAGTTTTTTCAGCGCAGTATACGCGAAATATACGTTTGAAGGCCACATCGCGGGATAATCCCACTGAAGGTACGCCGCCTGAGGCCCCCTGTATTCGCACGTGGATATTCCGTACGGCAGTTCCAGCCGCCTTAGCACTTCAAGCGCCGAACGCGCCGAAGCCTCTCCCGGATCCGCAATACCCACAGCGTACGGGTAGAACGAAATGCAGCTGAGCACGGGCGAGAACGTTCCGTTTTTGTAATTATAATCGTAATAAATGCCGGTCGCGGGGTCCTTCATATACTTATTGACCGCGAGCTTGCGCTTAAAAGCATTGTCCGCGTAAACGTCAGCCTCACCGTCGCGCCCGCAAGCCCGGAGCAGTTCGGAAAGCTTGACCTCAGCATCGTAGAGGAGGCAGTTAACGTCGAGATGCACGTATTCGGAGGGCGCGAAGCGTTTTCCGCCGGAAGGGAAGCGCGGGTTGAAGTCCCAGCCGCTCTCGGCGATGGCGTATAATTCATCCGCCAGACGGTCGCCTTCCTCCGGCGTATCGTATTTTTCACCTACGCGAGCACTTAGCCACGGCGCGGATTCGCGCAGTGCCTGCTTCGTGCAGTTGTTTCCGAAAGCGCAGAGCCCTTCGAAAACTGTTCGGTCAAGGTAAAAGAACGACAGTTCGCGTTTTATTGCGTCAATATATTTTGCCGCGAGGGTCATATCGCCCCGGAAACGGCACAGATCGTAAACTCCGCGCGTGAACAGCGGGGGCTGCGAGCGGTCAAGCAGGTGGTTAGCGTTTGGCATATATCCGAGGTTCATGATAAACCAGCAGATGTTGTCGAGATTGTTTTCCGCCTGTGAGTCGCGGCCGGAAAGCATAAGGCCGAGATTGGTGAAATACGTGTCCCAGTAATAGAAATCCGTAAAAAGTTCCTTTGCGCACGGGACGGTGAACGGCTTAGGAAGGCGCACCATACCGTGGATCGTATCCTCGGGAAAGCGAAGGGTATTGACCCAGTTCGCCTTGATATAATCGACAACTGCGGCCTGCGGGGCGGTAAGTTTGTCAGCGGAAAGCGGGTTGCGAGCGTTTTCGTCCATATTGACCTCCGTATCGTATTGACCTTCGAATATGGTTTTCAAGATAGTGTTTTTTTTTTTACCGCGGCCGGATCAGCCGCCCCATTTCGTTTCGCAGTAAATGCAGCGGTACACTTTATGTTCGCGGTCGGTCAGACGGAATATCTGGCTGAGCTCCTGTTCGCACGAACTGATGCAGCGCGGGTTTTTGCACTTCAGCACGTTTGTAAGGATCTCAGGCATTTCAATCGTCTTTTTATCAACGAGTTCTCCGTTTTTTATAAAATTTACCGTGGCGCCCGGATCGACGAATCCGATGATGTCCACGTTTACGGGTATGTCGGCGTCAATTTTAATTATATCTTTCCGGCCCATTTTTTTGCTGACAACGTTTTTTATCAGTGCTACCGAGACGTCAAGCTCGTCGAGTCCGAGCAGTTCGTACAGTCTCATGCCTTGTCCGGCGGTGATGTGGTCAATTACGATCCCGTTTTGTATCGAGTCTACGTTCATATCCGGTCTCCTTTCAGACGGTTTCAAGCGGCCTTACTGCGGGCTTTTTGGCGGGCGGCAGTTTTCCGGCCTCGCGCAGAAGCATAAGTATCAGCGCCATACGCATATACTTTCCGTTCAGTACCTGCTTGAAATAGCAGGCGCGCGGGTCATTGTCGATCGCCACACTGATCTCATTGACCCTCGGAAGGGGATGCAGCACGCACATATCGGGCCTTGCCAGCTTCATTTTCTCGGGAGTGAGTATGTAGCTGTCCTTCAGCCTCAAATAATCCTCTTCGTTGAAGAAACGTTCTCTCTGCACGCGCGTCATATATAAAAGATCGAGGTCCGGAAGCGCGCCTTCAAGGTCTGACGTCTGAGTATATGCGATGCCGCGGGGCTTTAATACGCTGTCTTTTACGTAGCTGGGGAGTTTCAGCTCTTCAGGGGAGATCAGTACGAATTTAACGTTTTCGTAGCGTGAGAGCGCGTTGATGAGCGAATGGACCGTGCGGCCGAATTTAAGGTCGCCACATAGACCGACCGTGAGATCGCCCAGCCTGCCTTTTTCGCGCAGGATCGTTAAAAGATCTGCGAGCGTCTGGGTAGGGTGGCAATGCCCGCCGTCACCCGCGTTTATGACGGGGATCAATGCGTTGTTCGCGGCAACGAGCGCCGCGCCTTCTTTCGGGTGGCGCATCGCGATGATGTCAGCGTAGCAGCTGACAACTTTCGCGGTATCGGCGACGCTCTCGCCCTTGGAAGCCGAAGACGTTGCCGCGCCGGTGACGGACAATACGTTTCCACCTAGCTCGTACATTGCCGCCTCAAAGCTCAGACGCGTGCGCGTCGATGGCTCGAAAAACAGCGTGGCCAGTTTTTTGCCCCTGCACAGTTCCGAATAAGCTTCCGGCCGGTCGATAATATCCTGCGCCGTTGCCAGCAGACCGCCTATCTCTTCGGTCGATAGGTCAAGAATATCTATTACGTGTCTCATGTTTAGCTCCTTTTCAACTTGCCACTTTCAACTTTCACCTTGCAACTTATCACTTGCCACTTGCCACTTTCAACTTGCCACTTGCCACTTGCCACTATTTTAAGGCTTCTTTGACTACCTTATTTTTCTCCGGCGAAGCCGAGTGAATGGCTAAGAATTTTGTTTGACCGAACTGCGAACCGATTCCGGGGTTCGCAGTAGACCCAAAATTCGTGCCATC
>JAGCTF010000178.1 GCA_017963755.1 Clostridia bacterium
GCTGTCTGCTCTCTCACTATATCTTTTTTCTTCTTCTTGTTCTTCGCAAGCTCGTCCTTTTCTTTTTCGGCGCGCATCTGCTCGTCGATGATCTTCGCGGCCTCGGGCTCGTATTCGCGCATAAAGTTCATGAATTCTTCGCCGCTGATCGTCTCTTTCTCGAACAGCGTTCCGGCCAGGCGGTCAAGCGTTTCTATATGTTCTGCGAGCAGTTCTTTCGCCTTCTCGTAGCATTCGCTTGTCAGGCGGATAACTTCCTCGTCGATGCGCAGCTCGGTCGAATCGGAGCAGTTGACCGATGACGTGCCGGGGAGGTAGACGGAATTCTGCTTCTCCCACGCCGTAAAACCGAAGCCGTCCAGCATGCTGTATTTAGTGATCATTGACCGGGCAAGTTCGGTCGCGCGTTCTATGTCGTTTGACGCGCCGGTCGTTATATACCCGAATTTTGTTTCTTCTGCCGCTCTGCCTGCGGAGAGTGTGATGATCTCGTTGATGATATCTTCTTTCGAGTACAGTACTTTCTGCTTTTTCGCGACCTGCAGCACGTAGCCGAGCGCGCCTGAAGTTCGCGGGATTATAGTGATCTTATGGACCGGCTCGGTGTGTGCGAGCAGCGCGGTGACGAGCGCATGACCGGTTTCGTGGTAGGCGACGATCTTTTTCTCGTCATCAGACATGACGCGGTTCTTTTTCTCTTCGCCGGCGAGGATGATCTCTACGGCTTCTTCAAGTTCGGCCTGGCTCACTTTAGTCTTGCGCGCACGTACGGCGTGAAGGGCGGCCTCGTTGATGATATTTTCCATATCCGCACCGGAAGCACCTGCCGTTGCTCTTGCGATGACGTCGAGGTCAACGTTTTTCTCCATTTTTACGTCTTTTGCGTGAACTTTAAGTATTGCCACGCGCTCTTCCTGGTCGGGGAGGTCAACGATGATCCTGCGGTCGAAACGGCCCGGCCTCAGCAGCGCTTTATCCAGCACTTCGGGCCTGTTCGTTGCCGCGAGTATGACAACGCCTTTCGATGAGTCGAATCCGTCCATCTCTGAAAGCAGCTGGTTCAGCGTCTGTTCGCGCTCCTCGTTCGAAACGAGGCCGTTGTCCCTGCTCTTACCGATCGAGTCGATCTCGTCGATGACCACGATACACGGCGCGTTTTCCACCGCCTGGCGGAAAAGGTCGCGCACCCTTGACGCACCGACGCCTACGAACATCTCAACGAATTCAGAACCTGAAAGCGAGAAGAACGGCACGCCGGCCTCGCCTGCGACGGCTTTAGCCATCAGAGTTTTACCGGTTCCGGGAGGTCCAACGAGCAGAGCGCCTTTTGGCAGCCGCGCGCCGATCTCGGTATATTTCTGCGGGTTGTTGAGGAAGTCAACGATCTCCACGAGCGACTCTTTCGCTTCTTCCTGGCCTGCAACGTCCGCGAACGTTTTTCCGGTGGATTTTTCGGCGTAGATCTTGCTCGTGTTTTTACCGAACGACATTACTCCGCCGCTGCCCATGCGTTTTGAAATGATGCGCATGGTTATAAACATCAGCAGACCGACGAGCAGGATCGGCAGGCCGTAATACAGCAGATAATCGAGGATCGTTGCCTGCTGGGCAACGGGGGAGAGATAGTCTACTCCCGATTCCGCAAGTTTTGCCGCGAGTTCTTCGTCGGATACGGCCAGGATACCGGTATAGTAATATGTGTTGGTTTTATCGAAATCAGTCGGTTTTACAGTTATTTTGTTGGCGGATTTGTCAAGTTCTACCTTCTCGACCTTGCCTTCTTCGAGCATCTTGATAAATTCGTTGTACGTGATCTGCTTGCTGTTCGGCGACGTGAGGCGCGGGACAACGATGCTGGTGATTATTACGACCACGACGATCATTATAAGGTAGTATACAAATACGGGTAATTTTTTCTTTTCCGGATTATTTTTCATAATAATTTGTCTCCTTTGCCTTCACTGATCCGCAGGGCAGGGGCGGCCTCGTGACTGCCTCCGAAAAGGCACAATCAGGTACGATAATATTATACTCATTATTTGTGAAAAATAAATGGCAAAATGATGACGTTACTGCTTCCTTTGCGGCAGAATGCGCACAAAAAAACAGGCAGCCCCGTTTGAAGCTGCCTGTTCTTCTAATGGATCAGATCATTGTTGCGGTCAATCTCTGTTTTCTTCAACTGTGACGTTTACGGTGAAGCTCAGGTTCTCGTTTCCGCCCATAACGACCTTGACCGTGGTGCTGCCGACAGCTTTAGGCGTGATCACGCCGGACTTGCTGACCGTACAGATGCTTGTGTCGGCGACTTCGAACGTCATCAGGTATTTTTCAACGCCCGCGTCGACCATTGCCGGATAATCGGGATGCGCCTTGGTCTTATCGTTGTACGCTTCGCCCCAGGTCTCGTCTTCGAATACCACGTAGCCGCGGATCTGGACTTTATGCTTCTTACCGCCGTCTTTCATATAAACGGTGATGTTGTCGTTTACAGGCGTGAAGGAAACGACGTCGGGCTGCTGCTTATTGATCTCGAAGCTGTTTTCGCGTACGTAGAATTTGAACGTCTGCGAGAGGCCTTCGTAATGTATCGTAACTTCCGTTTTTCCGACGCCCTTCAGCGTGGCTGTAAGGCCTTCGATGGAAATGACGTTCGTATCGTATCCGTCGAACGAGACTTTAGACGCATCCTCGATCCTGTGCTTGCCGAGGTTCGTATCATACCAGTATGCAGGTATTTCGTACGTGCCGTCTTGTAAATGTACTTCGACGATCTGCGGGAGTACGCCTACGTTGATGGGCCAGAATTCATCCGGAGCTTTCCAGAAGTAGTCTTTCAGCACCTTGCCCTTGCCCTTGGGATCGGACGTAGTGACTTTTCCTTCGTAGTAAGAAATAGAGATGTGCTGGAAGCGGGTCGCCCATTTGCCCCAGTTATCCGAACGTCCGTCGCTGTACGCGTAGCCGATGAAGATATTGTCCTTCAGCTGGATGTGGCCGTCGGCGCGTTTCGAGATACCCATATTATGGCAGTACTGGGCAATATTTGTCCTTATCACGTCCGCCTGAGTGAATTTTATTCCGTCGTCGGATTCGTAGAGTGCGATGCCTGCGCTCGCGGAGAAGCGGTTATAAGTGGAGAAGGCAACGAATTTGCCGATGTCTTCGATATATACGACGTCGCACGAGTCCTGATCACTCGCGTTCGTGAACGCAAATCCGCGGTACGTCATATGTGCGGGCCAGTCGTCAGATACGGGAGCGGTGGAAACTTTAGTGTATCTGCCTTCGCCGCATGCCCACGTGTAGTAAATGTACAGCGTGTCGTCGAGGACAACGAAGCTGACTTCGCCCGCGCCCCACTGTGAGTCGGATTCGTCGAAATAAACGATCGGCCACGGATCTCCGCCCCAGCCGGTGCCGTTCCATTTTTCGTACGGTCCTTCGGGCTTCGTGGAGCGGCCAACGAATACGTTATTGTTAATACCGCCGTTCGTGCTTACGATCGTCGAAGTGTATCCGAGGTAATAATAGCCGTTGAAATAGATAACGCCGGGGTCGCAGACCGAATAGTGGTCCATAGAGTCCGGTGTGGGACGCATAGCCACGATCTCCTTCGACCAGGTCTTTCCGCCGTCATCCGAGTGTTTGTAAGTGAACCAGTCCCACTCGCCGGACGTTCCGGGTGTGGCGAACCAGGCGTCAACGGATCCGTCGGGATAGTACATGATCGACGGGCCGTAACGGTATCCCCATTTTCCGTCAAGCGGTGCGAATATGTCGTACCCGTCGTCCGTCGTAGCCATGGTGACGTGCTGGTCGGGATTGGGCTCAACTTTCGCAAGTGTATCTGTAAAGATCTTAGCCGGGTCAGACGTGGGTGCCGGTGTCACGGCTTCAGTAGCCGCAGGATCTTCTCCGTTATCGGTTCCTCCGGGTTTCTGTGTGTTCACGGTATCTCCGCCTCCTGTGCATCCGGCAAAGATAGCAATTGCGAAGAGCAGCGCGATTACTATGCCGGCAATTACAATTGTTTTAACTTTGTTCATTAAAATTCTCCTCCGTCCTGGAAAGATGACCAGATTATATCACCTTTTGGCGTAAATGGCAAATTTCAGGGGCTGCCGCTAACGAGCGGAAACGCGCGCAGCGTCCTTTGCTTGACTTTTTACCGCTTTCAAATGTATACTTAAGCCAAACTGGGGATTTCTGCCTTCTTTTCGCGGAAAGACCCGGCGGAGCATTGATGTGAAGGCAGTTACTATATGAAGGATGCGTATATGACCGAAAAGCGAAACAAAAACAAAACCGGCAGGAGGCTGCTCTGCGCTGTATTGACCGCGGCGCTGATGCTCGGCTTCTGTGCTTCATGCGGCGGAAATAAAAACGGCGGTACGGATAAAGGCGAAAAAAAGGAGGAATTCACTGTGAAAATAATTGACAGCATCACACCGGCGGAGTATTACCGCAACGGTTACACGGTGAATCCTGTTATAGGTATTGACCAGTTCGAGCGCACGTTCGAAGCGACGGCCGGGGAGAAAAGCGATAAAGAGCGCAACGTCGGTATATTCTACTTTCTGACGCTCGGGCAGCACGGCGGGGATAAGATCTACGACGTAAGCAAGATCCTGGCGATGGAGAACGGGCTCGATATCATGTTCAAGTCGGACAATGAAATTGCCCCCGCCGGAAAGGGCTATTTCTGGGGCGAACCTATGTACGGCTATTATAACTCCGCCGATTCGTGGGTAATACGCCGTCACCTTGCCCTCCTGACGCTCGCCGGTGTCGATTTCTACGCATTTGACGTCACCAACGCCGTTACGTACGATACTGTCGTCATGAGGATCATCAACGAAGCGAAAAAGATGATAGACGAGGGCTGGAAAGTACCGGGACTCGTTTTCTATACGAACGCGTATTCGCACCGCGTCATTACGAATCTGTACAACAGCTATTATAAAAAAGGATCGCATTCGGAAGTCTGGTACTACGTTGACGGAAAGCCGCTCATCATAGGGAACATCAGCAAGGCGGCGGATCAGGCGGAAGTCAGATCGCGTGAAAAAGATTACAAGAGTACTGAGCTGCCGGATGAGATACTCAACTTCTTCTCGTTTCGCGATTCGCAGTGGCCGAGCGACGCGTATAAGCCTAACGGATTTCCGTGGATCGAATGGACGTATCCGGCGCCGGTCCACAACGACGTAATAAACGTATGCGTTGCCAGCCACCCCGCGCTGCCGATGTCGTTTTCATTGACGCGAGGCGCTAAAAACTGGGGACGCGGCTGGAACGTCGAGACCCAGCAGAACGAGCCCGAAAAAGCGTACGAAGGCCAGTTCTTCCAGTCCACGTGGGACGTTGCCATTAAAGAAGATCCGGGAACGGTTTTCGTGACCGGCTGGAACGAATGGGTCGCGGGCAAAGGCTACTACGATGACGAATATGATATGGTTGACCTTGCGGATATGGAATTTTCGCGCGATGCCGAGATGATGAAGGGCGGATACAACGACGCTTTCTACATCCAGCTGGCTAAAAACATCCGCGCGTATAAGAGCGTTACGCTCGAAGAAGGCAGCCAGTTCGCGGCGGAGCACGTGACCGTGCCGATGACGGACGACGTTTCGGTGTGGAACGACGTTCAGGCCGTTTTCCGCGATACGATCGTGGTCAATAAAGCCCGCAACAGCAACGGCGCGGCTCCGACGGTACATTACGAGCAGGCCGAAGCGCGCAATAATGTAACCGAGATCCGCGTGGCTTCGGATGCGGACAATTTCTATTTCTTCCTCAAGGCCACAGAGAATATCAAAGAACGTGAAGCCGGCGATACAGGCTGGATGAACCTGTTTATCGGGACCGGCCGCCTCGAGAAAAAAGGCTGGGAAGGCTATGAATTCGTCATCGGCCGCAGCGAACCGGGCGCCGGAAAACTCAGTGTCGAGAAGCTGAACGCCGATTTCAGCGCTGCGCAGGCCGGAGAAGCGGAATTCGTCGTAAACGGTAACGTCATGCAGGTGAAAGTGCCGCGCGAAGCGCTGGGAATTGAAGAGGGCACGAATCAGTTCTACTTCAAATTCGCGGACGGTATCGACGAACCGTCGGATATTATGGATTATTATGTTTCCGGAAAGTCTATGCCTATGGGCAGACTCAGCTACAGATACATAGGATAAAGGGGGAAACGGGTTTGAGCGAACGAATCGACGATGGCTCCGAAGAGCTGCTTCCCGAAGCGGATGACGTAAAAAAAGAAATTGACGAAATTGACGAAATAGAGGACGGGTACGTTGAAGAGCCGGACGAGGACGACGACGTTATAATTGCCCCCGTGAGGCCCTCCGATGCCCGCGCAGAACAGGCCGGATTGATAGAAGACGAGGTCGACGGACTGTTTGACGGCGTTGACGACTTCGACGACGGAGCTGCAGATGCTGACGATGAAGACGTGGATCTTGAAGCGATAAACGACGTTGAAGATAAATACAATTCCGCGCCTGCCGGAAGACGTGAAGGTAAGGGCGTTAAAGGCGGCAAGGGCGGAAAACAAGGCGGAAAAGGCAATAAAAAGGCCGAAAAAGGGCGCGTGAGCGGCGTGAGCGGCGGCGGCAACGGCAACGGCGCTGAGTCCGAAAGCGGAGAGCCGCGTCACGAGGGACGCCACGCGATGACAACGTCCAGAGGCGTCGTTTACGTTGAAAGCTACAGCGATGATGATTACGATACGCGCTACAGCGTAAAGAGCAGGGTGGCGAAGATCATAGTTTCGCTGCTGATCGTCGCGGCGGTCGTGTTTGTCGCCATAATGTTTATAGACTTCTGCCGCAGGACTGTTGACGGCGACAGAGTGTATAACGGCATCACGCTGAACGGAAAAAGCGTCGCCGGAATGACGCGCGAAGAACTGAGCGAATACATAAACAAAACGTACATTGCCCCCGTCTCAAACTCTACGCTGACCGTAAAATCAGGCGAGGACTCGCTCGTGTACCCGCTCAAGGACGGAATAATTGTCCTTCCCGACACGAATCAGCTCATAGATGATATTTACAATTACGCGCGAAGCGGGAATCTTGTGAACAGGGCGTTTACAGTAATAAGGTTAAGGGAGACCGGGCGGAACTACACGCTTAATAATTCCATAAATAATGCCACGATCAACGACATTATTACGCGCATGAATTCCAAGAACCGTACGAAAGTCGATCCTACGTACCGCGTCGAAGAGGAGCAGGTCGTATTTACGTACGGCAGCAATGGGCTCGAACTCGGTGAGGAAGATATCCGACAGAGCCTGAAGGATTATACAGACATGCTCCTTAAATCGCTTGCGGAAGGCACAGCCACGAGCAGCGTAAGCGGTACGGTGAACCTTGTCCCGCACGTAACTGAATTCAATAAACTGCTTAAGATCAACGTTGTTAACGAGCTTCCGCTTAAGGCGGTCGCGCCGAAGATCGAGCGCAGATCTCCTACCGAGATATGGATCTCGGAGGGGACCGACGGTGCGGAGTATGACGCCGATCTGCTCGATCAGATAATCGAGCGGGTGAATTCGGGCGAGCCTTCCTCGCAGGAAACTGAAGTTCTTCCGCTCATGCGGGAACATTCGTTCATAACGAAAGAATTCTATGAAAAAGTGCTGTTCCGGAACGTGCTCGGAACCGGAAGCGTTAAAAACGTTGCCGACGACGATCAGACGAAGGCGCTGCTTGCCGAAAACAGGGAGAAGAACATTGACCTTGCCGTACAGAAGCTCAACGGGCTGATAATCATGCCGGGAGAGATATTCAGCTTTATGGAATCGATTAAAGCGTACGACAGCAGGACCGGGTACACGATGGCGTACGAGAATTATCTGGGGCTTGACGATCCGGCTGAGGGCGGCGGTATCGCTTACGTCAGTACGGCGCTTTACAACGCGGCGTATCTGGCAAATGCCGAGATCATTACGCGAACGAAATATCAATATGCGCCGCTGTTCGGGCTTATGGGCTTCGACGCGTACACTTCCATAAAAGCGCACGTCGATCTGCGCATTAAGAACAACACTTCGCTTCCGTGGAGAATTACGGCGTCGTTCGTTAACGGCACTGCGAAAGTCGAGATAAACGGAACGCTGTTCGGCCAGGACGACTTCCTTGACGAAGAAGGCAAACCGCTCGATCCGGCGCTCATACCGTCGAGCATGGTGATCGTTAAGGACAGACCTGCCAAAGAATTGTCCTCTCAGATCGCACGCCGCACGCCTTACACGTCGGTCTCTTTCAGCGATCCCACGATCGACGAAGGTATTTCAATAATAAATCAGGCAGGTATCAACGGATATACGCTGAACCTGTATCTGATCGTCACGAGCGGCGGCAAGGAGGACAAGCAGTTCCTCGGTGTTGAGTCGTACGACGTGCGTCAGGAATACGTCATAAAAGGTACGAAGGCGGTCACTCCGCCGCCAACGGAAGTTCCAACTGAAACGCCTACGGAAGAGCCTACGCCTACTCCTACAGACGTTCCCGACGATCCTACGCCTACCGAAGTGCCCGACGATACTACGCCCACGCCCGAGGAGCCCACGGAACCCGCTCCTACTGAAGGTCCCGCGACTGAACCTCAGCTTACGGATGACGGCGGATTCGGACCGCTGATCACTCCGGAAGGCTGAGCTCAGAGGGCTGAGTTCAGAAGGCTAGACCGCGAAGGCCTGGTCCGGAAGGCTGAACCGCAAAGGCCCGGTCCGGAAGACTGTTTGACAGGTATTAATTAGCATTTATAATTATGGAGACTCCCGTAAAAAAGGATCAGATAATCGATATCTGCCCTGATTCCGTGAATGAAGCCGGTGACGGCGTGGCGCGGATACAGGGCGGATTTGTCGTTTTCTGCAAAGATCTGCTGCCAGGTGAGCGCGGGAAAGCAAAAGTGATAAAAGTCAGTGCAAACTATGCCGTGGCGCGCGTTATCAGCCGCGAGAACGATTCCGGGCTGAGGCGCGAAGTGACCTGCCCGTATTATTCGAAAGGCTGCGGAGGCTGCGCTTACCTGCACGTGACGGAAGAGGGTCAATTATCGCTCGCCGCGCAGCGTGTGGCGGACTGTATCGAACGTATCGGCGGGTTCCGGGCGGACAACGGGTCTTCTGACGCCGGCGGACTCCGGGCTGGCAACGATCCTTCCGACGCCATCGGAGCGGACGCGGCGCGTTATCCCGGCGTGCTCCCATGCATTTCTCCCGCGGACAATCATTTTCGCAACAAGACCGCCTATCCCTTCTTTGAAATTGACCGCCGCATACGCACCGGCTTTTACGCCCGCGCCTCGCACAGACCCGTACCCTTTGAACCGGGAAAACATTGCCCCCACGAAAATCCGCTTGCCGCTTTAATACGGGAAAAGCTCGAAGCCTTCGCTTCCGAACACGGCATCACGGCGTACGACGAAACGACCGGGAGAGGGATCCTCAGGCACCTGACGGTACGCATCAGCGACCGCATGGGGCTCGCCATGGCGGTCATTACGGCTAACACCCGCAAACTGCCTTTCGAATCCGAACTGACGGCCACGCTCAGCGCCGCTGTCCCAAAACTCGCCTCACTATGGCTGTGTTCTTCGACCGGTGCGGGCAATGCCGTTCTGGGCGGTCCTCTGCGCCTCCTCTTCGGCCGGACCGAGCTCGAGTGTGTGCTTGGGACAACGCGTTTTCTGATCTCTCCCGATTCGTTTTTTCAGGTCAGTACCGCCGGAGCCGAGCTGCTTTACGACACTGTTTACCGGTTTGCGGGCCTGCTGCCCGAAGAGCAGGTGCTGGATCTTTATTGCGGCGCCGGAACGATCGGCCTGTACCTGATCGACCGTTTCCGCAAGGATCATCCTGATGCCGCGCTTCCGAAACTGACAGGTGTCGAGATCGTCGATTCCGCCGTTGACAACGCCCGCCGCAACGCCGTGCTTAACGGTATCGGCGAGGCCGGTTTTATCTGCGGCAACGTCCCCGAAGTGATCGGACGTATTGACCCCGGTAAGCTCGGCATCGTCATTATCGATCCGCCACGGAAGGGCACAGACGAAGTGCTTATCGCGTCGCTTCGAGCGCTTTCACCTTCGCGCATCATATACGTTTCGTGCAATCCCGCGACGCTTGCCCGCGACCTGAGATCCATTTGCGCAGATGGATTTTACCGCATCGAAGCCGTGCAGCCGGTCAATATGTTCCCGGACACGGGGCATGTGGAATGCGTTACGCTTTTACAGCGAATGAGCAACACCCGGGAGAGAACGATCACGCTGGATGTCGAAATGGAAGACTATCATAGGATCAAGAACGAAGGGAGATAGTTTAACGGCAGATAAGGTTGTGGATCTGATTTATCTCAAATATTTGAAGGCAAAAATCACATATGAACACGATCGGCGTGTAGAGACGTATCCTTTTGCGCGGAACGCCATCCGCGAAGCGATTTACAATGCCATCGCTCATAA
>JAGCTF010000179.1 GCA_017963755.1 Clostridia bacterium
AGCATAAATGAGATCTGAGGGGTCTTAACGCCGTCTGCGCGGGCTTTCGACCATACCTTGCAAAGAGTAAGCGCGTCGTCAATAAACGTCGCCGTACCGTTCGTATTGTCAAAGAATACGGCATCCACTCCTGCGTCGGCAAGCAGTTCCGCCTGTTTCCTCAGCACCCATTCGTCGTTCGAACGGTAGTAGCCCCAGATCGGCTCGTTCCAGAAATATGCTCCTGCTTTCCCCCATAGAGGACTGCTGTAATCGTTCTGTATCTCCGGGTGCTCTTTCAGGATGTGCGTGATATTGCGCGTGCCCGTAGCGCCGTTGCTCGTATGCCACGTATGGAAAAACAGGCCTACGGTCTTGTTCTCGCGCCTCGTATCGGTGTAGCTGTTTTCAACTTTCCTGCCCAGTCCGTCCGTCACGACCCACGTAGATGAGGATGTGACAAATTTAGGCGTGTTTTCCGAAACGGCGGCAAGCTCTCCGCCTTCTCCTTCGAATCCGATACCGACGACGGCGCTGCGGTCAACGACCTGCGACCCGTTGTAGTATAGTCTTACTTTTCCTTTGCAGGCTTCCGGCATGCCGGTAACGCCTATATGAGTATTGCCCTTAACGCCTGTCATAAAGAGCAGATACTCGCCCGCAGCCGCGCCCGAAGGCAGCTCACAATTCAAAGTGATGCCGCTGCGCAATTCGTCGAATTCTGTTTCGTATACAGGCGTGCCTTTCAGCGTCCCACCGTAGCTTCCTCCCCACGGATAAAGCCTGACCTTAACGGAGCCGCGCGTTACCGCAGTAGCCTTTGCAATAAAAATGCTTATCGATTTAACGCCGCCGGTAACGCGGAACTGTAACGCAACGTCATTGTCCGTCAGCTTAAGCTGCTGATACGAATCAGCCTGAACGCTGCTGTCGTAAAGAGCGGTCTCATCAGAAGCTGCCATAGATATTGTCCCCCCGAACAGCACGAGCCCGGAGCAGAGAAACGCGCAGAGGGCCATGCATATAATTCTGCAAATTTTTTTTGATAAAACTGAGCTTACGCTTTTATTTCGGCACGCGTCATGCCTGATTACGTTCAACAATTTCGATGCCCTCCCGACTGAGATCAGAGTCCCGGATCCGAAAGCGGTCCGTACAGGTTTTTCGGCGTTTTGGCGTATTTGATCTCGAACCATATGGCGTGATCGTACCAGATATCGTCGTCAACGTACGAGATCTGGTCTTCTCTTTCTACGTCGGTGTCGTGCCATACGCCGCCGTTATGCATTTCCTCCGTAGAGGCGTAAAGGGCAAGCAGCACGTATTCGCCCGCGGGCAAACCTTCTGTTTTCAAACCTACGAGTACACCGTCCTGCCAGTTTTCAAAATGGCCCGTCAGGACCGGTTCGTGGTCATATACGGTCGTGTCATAGTCCTTATCCCATTCGTATAATTCATAATCCACTGAGTAACCGCTTTTGGCAGTCCAGGTCGGAGAATGGAATCCCAGCTCGATAAATTCGGTCGTGGCATAAAACTGTACTGCGAGCCTGTGCCCTGTTCCGCAAAAAGCTGCCTGATTTCTCCTGCCGAAGAACGAGTATCTCTTCGGATTGTCTTTTACGATACCGCCTGAATAGTCAGGCTTTTCGGTAGGTTCAGGCGTGGGTGTGGGTTCTGCCGTCGGTGTCGGTTCTGCTGTCGGAGCAGCCGTCACAGCTTCGGTTACTGCCTCCGTCGCCGGAACCTCAGTCACGTCGCCGCCTTTATCCGTTTTTTCACTAACGCTGCAGCCCGCGAGCATTCCCGCCGCAAGCACAAACGCTAAAACCGCACATAAAACAACTGTAAACTTCCTGTCTTCTTTCATAACCATTCACCAAACTCCGAACTCAATAATTTGCCATTTGCAATTAGCAATTTGCCATTATCCCTTTGCCCACGGCACCATGCCCTTCCCGATCGCGTCGTCAACCATTTCCACGACCTTGTCCCATTTATCAGGCATCCCGTTTTTGATCGGCGCAAGGCGTTTCAGCAGATCGTCGCGCGTCACCTTCGCAAGGTGCCACGTATGCCCGCCGGTATGGTAATTAAGCAAAAAAGGCTGCAGCCGGTCAAGCGCCGCTGCAAACCAGCCCTCGTTCGTTGACGGATCGTCAAACTCCTCCCACAGCGCCCTGAATTCTTTCCCGTCATCGCCGGGAAGCAGCGCAAAAAGCTTGTCAGCGGCGATCCTCTCGCGCTCCGCCTTGTCCTTATTACCTTCCGCGTCATAGCAGAACGTGTCGCCTGCGTAGACCTCCACCAGATCGTGCACAAGGCACATTTTTATTACAGTGAGCAGATCGGTCCCCTCCGGGGCGTACTCTTTCAGCACGCACGCGAACATCGCCATATGCCATGAATGCGAAGCATCGTCCTCCTGCCGGGATTTGTCAATGACGACGTTCCGCCTGTATACCGTTTTCATACGGTCGATCTCTTTCAGGAAGTTAAGCTGCTCCGCAAATCTGTCCATATGATAAAACCCTCCCGCATAAATTTATGCGTTCCCGGACGCGCTCCCGGGGTCAATTATCTCCGCCCTTATTTTCGCACATTATTCACTTAAAATCAACCGGTTCGGGATCGTTTAAAGCTCCGGCGGTCAGGCGCCACAGACGCTTTTTGATCAGCGCTGCGGCAATAACAGACGCGCAGAAAACCCATGCGGATATTGACAGCACCGTACCCGCGACCTGCCCCTTGGCCCTGTACCTGAGTTCCACCGTCTTTGTCCCTGCCGGGACCTGTGCGATCAGCAAACCGCCATCGAGCGCACTTGTCGGAACTTTTTTCCCGTCTGCCTTCACCGTCCAGCCCTGATCGTACGCTACAGGAAGCAGCAGATTGCCGCCGTTTGCAGCCGCGCTCACGTCCGTGAACGAACCTTTAATAAATCCCGTCCCGAACTTTGTGATGTTAAGAGATCCTGCCCTGATCGCGTCCATATGATGTCTGAGCATATCTTCATCGAGCACGTAGAACATAAAGCCGTTGGTATTAAGCGACCTTGCTATCTCGACCGTAAACGTCACGCCGCCTCCAGGACGCGCACTTCCGAGGCGCTGGATGCAGCTGGTCTCTCCGCGGAAAAGCCTGACCGGATCTATATCCGCCTCGTCCGAATGCAGCTTCAGGCTGGGATTTCCCTCGTGCCCGTAATCTTTGAAAAACGCGTAAAGCACTCCGCCTTCGGGCAATATCACGGTGTATTCAAGTTCGGCGCCGCTGCCTCTGTAGTTACCGTCCTCGCCGTTCTTTCCGGTGAGAAAAGCCGGAAGCGTGAGCGTAATATATCCCCTGTCGAGCGGCTTGAAGACGTCTCCTTCGAGGCCCGAGCAAAGCTTTATAAGCGCGTTCTGGTTTTCAAAATAATTGTTCGTAAGGCTGAAACCGGAAGGATCGGCACCGAGCAGGAACGGTCCGTCAACGGCGAACGGATTTCTGTAGATATCTATCCCGAACGCGCCGTCAACGCTTCCGATCTTTTCGTATTCGTACGGAAACGCCGGTGTGCCTCTTTCAACAAGTTCTTCCGCGTCCCAAGCGAGGATATTGTTACCGCTCAGATAATATTTCAGGCCGAAAATGCTGTCTGTCACAGCTGTTGCCCCGAAATCGAGGTTCCAGAGATAAGCGCAGGAATAGCCTAATTTTCCGAGAAAATCATTGACGCTCCTGTTAAAAGCGGAGCTGTAGTGCGCGACCGACCTGTACCCGAATCCGATCGCTTCGTTGTAGCTGCGCGAGAAATTCTGACTTATGCCGGAATATTGCGCAAGCCCGAGCGCTTTTCTGTCTTTTTCAACGATAGAAAGCGCCTCTGTCATTTCTTTTCTGTACGTTATATATGATTCGGCGGTCTCGTAATGGTGCGCGCGGTCAAGTCCTTCGAGCAGCGGCTTCCAGTGGTACGTTTCTTCTCTGACTGCCGCAACGATCACGGTCACGGACAATGCAAGTGCGCAGAATATTCCTGCCGCGGTCTTAAGTGCGTGAGCGCTGCGCTTTTTCCGGTAAAACAGCTTCATCAGCAGTGACAATGCGATGATCAGCGCCGCGAATATCATTGCCAGCGCAAACTGTCTGGAAACGTGAGCCGCGCCCGGCTTATTCTCAGACATATTGACCGCCGCGTGACAGAGCGCACCGAGCGCACAAACCGGAAAGAGTATTGCCCCCGGGTTCTCGAAGCGGAACGCCAGCACGGCGCGGAAAGCGATGAATACTGCGAAAAACGTGAGGATGAACGACCAGCGGTACGGGAACCAGTTGGGGTGCTGGAAAATGTGCCACATCTGGTCAAGCGGAGAGAACGCTGTAGAAAAGAGCAGGAACGCGAGAATCGCTGCTGCAGAAATACGTGTTCTGACCTTTATACGCCGGTTCATGAAGAAAAGCGGGACCGCAAGCAGCACCGCAGCGCCTCCGTAAAAGAAAGGCGCACCGCTGTTGGTAATGGCGTCGTACTCGCCTATGAACAGTTTGCGTATAAATTGCGTAAAAGAATAATTCCAGTCGGAAGGGTACGAGCTGTTTGCGCCGCCGATCTTTCCCTCGAACAGTGAGAAGAAGGCGGGAAGCAGGATGAACGCGGCAAGACATGCGGCAAGTATTGCCGAGAGCGCAAATTTCAGGAAGCGGTTTGCGTGAAAGCGTACGGCCGTGCTCTTGTCCAGCGCCAGTTCCGCGTCCGTTTTTCTGCGGTCAATGCAGTAAAACACGTAATATATCACCGTGAATACGCCGCACATGAACGCGACGTAATAGTTTGCGATAAAAATATACGTGAAGGAGGCAACGAGTCCCGCTATTTTTCCGCGGTCGATCAGTACTTCCGTAAAGTACAGTATGAGCGGCAGCATTATCACGCCGTCGAGCCACATCACGCACATCGAGTACACGCAGTTATAGGAGCAGAGCGCGTAAAGCGTTGAGAACAGCAGCACGATCCCCGCTCTTAACGTGTTGCGAGGAAAAGCCTCTCCCCCTGCGAAGCGCAAGGAACGGCTAAACGTACGCATAAGAAACTTAGTAAGGAAGAGCGCCATCGTGAGCCCGCAGAGGCCAATTTTGAGCACCGTAAGGAACAGCAGCCCGGCGTCCATATACTTATCCGGGCAGAAAACGGTCAATAACGACAGCGGACTCGAGGCGTAATACGCAAAAACGCCGGAATAATTACCGCCAAGCACTTTCCCCCAGTTGAAATACATATCCGCCGGAGAACGCAGATGCTTAAGCCCGGCAAGAAACTCTACGTATTGTCCGGACATATCCATGATCAGAACGGATTTTTCCCCGAACGGATACATTCCGTACGCTGCGAATACGGACAATGCCGTGAGCGCCGGTATTATGAATGCGGCAATCAGCAGCAGCGCTCTTAACGGTTTTTCCGCTTTATCGAGGCGTGCGGTCTTCATTCTGCTCCTCCGTAAAGATAAGCGATCGCGCGGATGATCTCCGGAAATGCGCCTTCCGAAACGGTCGCTTCGGCGACGTGGCCGGAAATTGCTTTAAGCTCCGGAATCGCGTTGCCCACCGCGAAACTGTCATCGGCGATCCGGAACATTGACATGTCACCGTCACAGTCTCCGACGGTTATGAGTATTGTTGAACCCGTATATTCTTTTACGGTGCGCGCGCCGTACGCCTTGTCGATTCCCGGAGCGTTGAGCTCGAAGCAGTTGCGGGAATTGGAAAGTACGTTAGCGCGGCCCGAACATATTCTTTTTGCGGCTTCCGGGACCCAGTCGTCAGAGGGTTCCGCTTTATAGGCGACAAGTTTGTACACCGGCGATATTATCTGCGCCCGCGCGTGTGCGAAATCGTCCGGATCGGCCGTGTTAAATCCTATCCGCAGTTTTTCGGAGACAATATCAGCGCATCTGAGTTCCATTCCGTCGATCAGATCCTGCAGGATCTCATAGTAGTTATCCGCCATGGGATTGCGCGTTAAGATCGCGTCTTTTTGGAAATCATATATGAGACCGCCGTTCATACACGCTGCGGGAGCATTCGGCGTAAATGGCAGATTTCCGCCGTTCAGCAGCCTTCCGTCGCGTCCTGAACACAGTGTGAATTTACCGCCGTGCTTCATAAAGTAGTCGATCGCGGGTACGTTCGCGGGGGCGATCCCGTGGCTGTACAGTGTTCCGTCAAAATCGGTGCAGATCAGTATTCCTGTAAAATCCGGCTCTTTTTTGAAATCGAAATTCATTTCGCTCATCATCCACGCCCCGCTGCTTTTGCAATGATACAGACCGGCCTTGCGCCCGGACTGCTTCTTAAAAAATATAGCCACCGCTTTTGTAACGATGGCTATGTGACTGGGATGGCAAGATTCGGACTTGCGAATGCCAGAGTCAAAGTCTGGTGCCTTACCGCTTGGCTACACCCCAACGGCTAGGCGGATTATATAATAATCTTGGCCAGGTGTCAAGGAACGATACCCGGCAGCGTCTGGATAAACGCCCTCAGCGCCTCGGCGTCCCTCTTATGCGCATTGGCCGAAGGATGACCGAACGAAGACGAATCCATCTCCATCTTAAACGAATAGAGCTTTGCCGCCTCGCCTCCCAGCTCCGAAAGCGCCTGAAGCGTATGGCTGCTGTGATCTACGCGCATGGAATTGTACACCCAGACCACAGGCACGTCGTTGCCGTAGAACGCTCTGATCTCACCGATCAGCGTCTTCACCGCCTCGATATATTTAGCAGGATCCGAGTTCATAGTGGCATCGTTCGTGCCCAGATTAACGAACACCGCATCTGGCACGCGCACAGGCTCGAACGCCGTTTTTGCAGACCTGTAGCGGTCAAGCATTTTGTATACGTCAGGCATGGTTTCGTTGACGTAACCCTTGACCATGCCGATACCGGTAACGGAAACGATGCTGTGATCCGCGTTCATTGACCTCGACAGCAGGAATGGATAGCCCATCGTAGCGTCGGTGTTCGTGCCCGCATCCGCTTTAGCATTTGTCCCGTACCCGGACGTGATACTGTCGCCTACAAATTCAAAATAAAGTTGATTATCAGCGGGGCGTTCGAGGAGCGTCCCGTGCATTTTCACGGTTTTAAGCATCAGCAGGCATTGCCGGATCTCCGACTGGCGGAACACTTCGACGAGGTGGCTGCCTCTGGGAACGTCTTTCAGTATCTGCGTGTTTTTGCTTGCTTTTATTACGTCCGCCTGGCGCTCGCCGTCGAGGAACACGGTCAGGTAGCATTCTCCCGGAACGGTCGTTTCGAGATACACGTCTCCTTCAAACGCGGCCCGGAAGGCAAAGCCGCTGCCCGACCAGTCGCACGTCACGCCTTTTTCTTTCACTTCGTGCCTGCCGTACACCTTGAAGCTGTTAATGTGCTCCGAAAGCGGATAAACGTTGTCAATGAACAGTTCTTCGGGGAGTTCGGTCGGTGCAGGTGTCGGAGTCGCGTCCGGAGTCTTTTCCGCCGCCTGAGTTGACGTCGTCAATACTTCCGCAGAGCGGTCAATGACAGTTTCATTGCCGTTCGTCCTGTTCCTGCACCCTGTCGTGAGCGACAGCAGCATTATCGCAACAAGCGCCGCGCACGTAATTGTCCGGACAATGATTCCGGCCCGTTCGGATCGATTAGTGTTTTTAGCCATGTTCATGCCCAACTCCCCTTAAAACTGTACTTGGATCTATTTAAATTATATATTATTTTCGCCTCGTCGTAAACCCGCCGTCTGCGCCGGTATCAACGACGATCGTGTCTCCCATACCGAAATCGCCTGACAGCATTGCCCTCGCGATGACCGTCTCGACTTTTGCCTGCAGATACCTTTTGAGCGGCCGTGCGCCGTAAAGCGGATCATACCCCTCTTCGATAATCTTTTCAACAGCCGCAGGAGTGATCTCAAGATCGAGCGATTTCTCTTTCAGCCTGCTTCTAAGCGACGCTATCAGCAGCTGAATGATCCTGCCTATATCGTCCTTGGTAAGCGGCTTGTAATATACGATCTCGTCAAGCCTGTTAAGGAACTCCGGCCGGAACGTTCTCGAGAGCAGTGCGCTCACGCTGTTTCTGGCTTCCTCGGAGATCTCGCCGTCCGGGCCGATGCCTTCCAGCAGATAATCTGAGCCGAGGTTACTCGTCATGATTATGATCGTGTTTTTGAAATCTACCGTTCTGCCCTGCGAATCGGTGATCCGTCCGTCGTCAAGCACCTGCAGCAGTATGTTGAAGACGTCCGGATGTGCCTTTTCGATCTCGTCGAACAGTACCAACGAGTAAGGTTTACGCCTTACGGCCTCCGTAAGCTGGCCGCCCTCGTCGTAACCGACGTATCCCGGAGGCGCACCTACGAGCCTTGACACGCTGAACTTCTCCATATATTCGCTCATATCGATCCTGACGATATTGTGCTCGTCGTCGAACAGCGCCTCCGCGAGCGCTTTTGCGAGCTCCGTTTTACCGACGCCAGTAGGTCCTAAGAACATGAAGGAACCGATAGGTCTGTTGGGATCCGAAATACCGGCTCTTGACCGCAGTATCGCCTCGCTGACCTTCTGCACCGCCTCGTCCTGACCGATCACACGCTTATGCAGTATTTCGTCCAGATGGAGCACTTTCTCGCGCTCGCCTTCCATCAGCTTCGCCACCGGTATACCCGTCCAGCGCGCCACGATACCTGCGATCTCATCTGCGGTCACGGTGTTGCGGAC
>JAGCTF010000180.1 GCA_017963755.1 Clostridia bacterium
AAATTCTTAGCCATCTATCCGGCTTCGTGCGTGACCGAACGAGGTAATGAATGCTTCGACTACAACAAATAAACAAAATTCTTAGCTAGTCATTCGGCTTCGCCAAAGATCAAAAGGTTGAAAAGCGGCCTCGTTGCTCATTTATTCGGCCGCAAAAAGGGAAAAGGAGGAATGCGGCCGTACTACCTTCCTCACTGATACGGCCGCAATTGAAAAAAGGCAGAGCTGCGGCCGTGCGAATTGCTCATTTAGACGGCCGCAAAAAGGGAAAAGGAGGAATGCGGCCGTACCACCCATCGCACCGATACGGCCGCAATTGAAAAAAGACAGAGCTGCGGCCGTGCGCCGCGCCTCGCTTCGCCTCTGAACTCTTAACCCTTAACTCTTAACTAATTACGTGTCCTGCTCGCCATCTGCCTCTGCGCCATAACGAGCCCGTAATAGATCCCCTTCGCGCGCATAAGCTCCTCATGCGTCCCCACCTCGGCGACGGTACCCTTGTCCAGCACCACCAGAAAATCCGCATTCCTAAGCGTAGAAAGCCGGTGCGCAATAGCGATCGTTGTCCGGTCCTTAATAAGCTTCTGCAGCGTATCCTGAATATTCTTCTCGGTCTCCGTATCGAGCGATGCGGTAGCTTCATCAAGAATAAGGATCCGCGGATCCCTAAGGAGCGCACGCGCTATCGACACCCGCTGCCTCTCCCCGCCGGAAAGCGTGTGACCGTTCTCCCCTATCACGGTATTGTACCCGTCGGGCAGCTTAATAATAAAATCATGCGCCCCGGCGGCCTTCGCGGCGGACAACACTTTTTCCTTCGGGCAGCCCGGCAGCGCGTACGCGATATTGTCATAGATCGTCCCCTTAAACAGGAACGTTTCCTGCAGCACTGCCCCGATCTGCGAGCGCAGCGAATTCTGCGAAATATTGCGAATATCGACGCCGTCAATAAGTATCCTCCCGCCGTCTGTATCGTACATACGCATAATAAGATTAATAAGCGTAGACTTGCCCGCACCGGACTTTCCGACGATCCCGACCATCTTCCCGCTGTCAATGTGCAGATTCACCTTCTTAAGCACGTCGGTGCCCTCATCGTACCCGAAAGTCAGATTTTCAATATCAATATTGCCCTTTATCTTCAGATCCAGCGCCTCGTCCGCGTCCGCGACGTCTGTCTTCTCGTCGATAACGTCAAAGATCTTCACCATCGAAGTAAACGAGCGCGTAAGGATCCTCGGCAGATTTGCCACCCACCCGATATGACCGTACAGCACCGTAACGTACGCGGAAAGCATTGCCGCATCGCCCAGCGTCATAACACCGCTGAGAATGTGCGAAGCCGTGTAATACAGCAAAAACATTGCCCCCAGGTTCATTATCAGCCCGAACACGGGGTCAACAATATTGAACATCGTCTCGTTTTTCACCGCGATCGTTTTTTCTTCGTACGCCGCGCGATCGTAGCGGTCAAATTCTTTTTTCTCCGTCCTGTACGCTTTAACTACGCGTATGCCTGAAAAAATATCGTACAGGACCGAACCGGAGCGCGACTCGGCCTCCCACTGGCGCGAATAGATGCGGTGAAAGAAACGGGATATCGACGTCCAGCCCAGCAGACAGATCGGCATAGGCGACAGGATGAGCAGCGCTAAAAAAGGATCATAGATGAAAAGGATAACGGTGATTATAATAAGCAGCATCGACTGCTGAAGGATATTGGGAAGCTGCCCGACGATGAAATTCTCGATCTGAGCCGAATCGCCGGTCACCCTGCGCATAAGCTCGCCTGACGTACGCCTTGACACAGCCTTCACAGACAGCTCCTGTATCTTCTCGAACACTTTTTTCCTAAGATCAACGATAAACCTCGTACCCGCCTGCATCACCGCAAGGTTCCGGAGAGAATTGACCACGTACATGACCACCCTCAGCCCGAGCATCAGCAGCACCGTCAGCAGGAAGCCCCTCAGTATCACCGCCGAACCATCTCCGCCGAGCTGTACGGCAGCTTTCGCACCTTGATTATCGACGTACCCGTCTACCAGCAGTTTGTTCACGTACGGCCCCGCAAGCTGCAGCGCAAACCCGGCAAAGAACAGCAGCATTGACCCCAGTATATACCAGCGGTACGGTTTCACCATCGCTGCGAGCCGCCTGAGCATCGACTTTTTATCCGCACAATGCGTGCAGCTCACCATGCCTTTCGCAAGTTTCCTGCCGCATTTCGGACAGATCCTGTAAACTTCCAGCGCTTCATCGCTCGAGTACGAACCGGTTTCACGCAGGCGCTCAAGCCTCCGCGCATTTTTAGCCAGAGCCTCGGACTGTGAGTTATTAACGCGGCAGATTATATGCTCGCCGTCCTTATCCGTCACGGTAAGCTCGCACATACCCACCAGCGGCCTGTACTCGAACTTATCGCATGCGCCGATCACGTACCGCGCAGTCTCTTTTTTATCTTCGTAAGTGACAATGCATTTATCGGTCACGATCACCGCGCCCGCAGTATTATTACCGTCGTTGTCAATATCGAACGCGAATGCTGTTATTATCTCCCCTTCCACGTCTTCGTGCGGGAGAACGTTCAGCAGCGCGTTCTTGATCTGCTCCGGCGTCCTGCGCTTTTCTTTTTTAAATATACGTCTGTATACGCTCCTTATGATACCCATATTGCCCCTGATCACAGATACAGTTCTATCTTCTTATAACTCTTCCGGTCAAGCGCCGAAAGCGACGGTATCTCGAATCTGTTGCCGTCAACGTCCGTGACGGTTATCCTGTCCGCGTTTATCCTCGTTATGCTCCTGTACGCGTCGCGCACCGTAAATTCGCGGTCTCCTTCGGCGTCCTTAACCTTCCAGTAGGAATAGCCGAACTTTTCATTGACCGAACGGATCGATCTGATCGTGTAGATGTGGTACTTGCGCTTAAGCTCGTTTCTGAGGATCGTCTGCGTCTCTTCCGGGAAGGCGTCAATGCTCCTTATGATCCCTATTTCGTTGTTCTCGCGGTCAAGTACGGATACGTACTCTTCCGACATTTCGTTGGGGAAACAGCGGTGCAGGAATACGCGGTCGTACTCCCCGGCGTTTTCCGCGCCGTTCACGTCGTTCGCGTCGTTCGCGCCGTCGCCGGGCCGCTTGTATTTAAGCGAAATAAAACCGTGCTTTTCGGCAAATTCCGCGCGTTCCGGGTCAATATATTCTATTTTCACAACGTCGGTCAGCATTGCCTTATTTTCGCTGTTAGTTTCAGTTTTTGTTTCATCCATAGTTATTCTTCCACCCCTATATTCTTAAGAGCTTCGAGCTGGAGCGTGTACAGTTTGCTGTACGTGCCCTTCTGCTTCAGCAGCTCTGCGTGAGTGCCGGTCTCCTGGACTTTTCCGTTTTCGATGACGACCAGCGAATTTGCGTCGCGGAGAGTCGAAAGCCGGTGCGCGATCATTATCGTTGTCCGTCCCTTAGACAGTTCGGTCAATGCCTCCTGTATCCTGCGCTCCGTCTGAGTATCCATTGCCGCGGTCGCTTCGTCTAGGATAAGTATTTTCGGGTTGAGCAGCACCGCCCGCGCTATCGAAAGGCGCTGCCGCTCGCCGCCTGAAAGGTCTTTATAACCGAAGCCGATCTTCGTATCGTATCCGTCCGGAAGTTTAACGATAAAATCGTGCGCGCCGGATATCTTCGCAGCTGTGAGCACTTCCTCAAAAGTCGCGTCAGGGCGGGCGTAACGGATATTGTCCGCGATCGTACCTACGAACAGATATGTCTCCTGAGAAACGATACCCACGTTCCGGCGAAGTTCATCGAAAGAAAGGTCGCGGATATTGACCCCGTCGATCAATATCTCGCCTTCCGAAACGTCGTAGAGGCGCATAAGCAGATTTGCAAGCGTGCTCTTCCCCGCGCCTG
>JAGCTF010000181.1 GCA_017963755.1 Clostridia bacterium
ACGAGCGCGCGCTTTACGACCTTGCTCGCACACGCTTTAAGAGGCGTATTGAGCGTTACTTTCGCCACGGCCGCGCGCATAAGCACGCACGCTTTCTCCGTGCCTTCTTCTTTATCTTTGTGGATCCACGAGCAATGTTCGCGGATGTTGGCGATCTCGACCATGAACGGGTTCAAGCCCGCCTGTGACGCGGCTTTTCTGAAAGTCGCTTCGTGCATCCTGGGCGAGCAGGAGCATACGACGATACCCGTAAGTCCGTATTCTTTTATGGCGTCTTTTATTATATTCTGGCCCGCTTCCGAGCACATATACTGGTAGTCTTTGGCAAATACCACGCCGGGCTGTACTTTCGCCTCGGCCACTACTCTGTCGATATCGACAGTTGCCGCGATATTGCTGCCGCACCAGCAGACAAATACTCCAATTTTATGCAAATCTTGTCACCGCCTTTACTTTCTGTACCTGCGAAACGCGCTGACGAGCGCCTGCTGGGGAATTTCCTTGTCCGCGGCGATCAATGCAGGTACTTCGTCGGGGACAAAGTTCGAGCCACCCTGCTCGCGCTCCGCCAGTACTCTTATAGCCGCGACAACGTTTTCCGGTTCTACGCCTCTCGGGCAGCGCTCAACGCACGCAAAGCAGCTTAAGCATCTCGTCACTGTTTCGTCGCGCAGAAGTTCGTCCACTTTCCCGTGGGCAACCATCGTTACGAACTGGTGCGGGTGAAATTTCATTTCGCCGTACGCGGGGCAGGTGGCTGAACATTTGCCGCATTTCATGCATTTTTTTACGTCGGAGCCGCTGATTTGTTTTATAAGTTCGGCCGTTTCTTTTTCTGTCTGATGCATATCATGGCCCCCCTTTATTCAGCTTTTTCCGTGCGTCCGCAGGCGCATCCCGCGGCGCTGCCGTCCGCCGTTTCGCACGCTTCCGGCGCGTCTCCGAGTTCTTCGCGAAGGCCGAGAGCGTCATATAACAGTTCCGTGATGTAGCTTATTTTTATGGTGCCGTCCGAGTGTTTCCTGAGGTTATACATGCAGAGCGGGCAGGCGGTTATGAGTTCTTCCGCGCCTTTTGATGCGGCGTTTCTGATTATGCGGTTCGTGTTTTCCGCAGCCTGCGCCTCGTCTTTCAGTGTGACGTAACCGCCGCAGCATTCGTTGCGCATGCCGTAGATTACCGGCGTGGCGCCCAGTGCTTTTATGAAGTCTTCGATGATGTGCGGATTTTCGGGATCGTCGAACCGCATCACTTTCGATGGCCTGAGCAGAAGGCAGCCGTAATATGCACCTATTTTGCGGCCTTTAAGCGGGTTTTTAACGGCTTTTGCTATATTTTCGAAACCGATCTTATCGCGCAGGAGCTGCAGGTAGTGGATGACTTCCGTCTCGCCCTCGTACGGTACGTCAAGTTTGAGATAGTTGTTCGCCTTCGTGCGTACGTTCTCGTCGCGGCGCATATCGTCGTTGACCCTGGTAAGCACGTGGTGGCATGCGGAGCAGAGCGTGATGAGCGGAGATGCATTGTCCCTGGCGGCGGCAAGTGCGCGGACGGCGGACAATTTCGTGGCGATCTCGTCGCGGGCGATCGGATATACCGCGCCGCAGCACTGCCACTCGTCCGGTTCTTCGAGCGTGATGCCAAGTGCTTTCAGGCTTTCGCGGCCGTAATAATCCAGGTCCTGAGCTTTGGTTTTAAGCGTGCAGCCCGGATAGTATGTGTATGTCATTTTTTTATCTCCTTATGAGGGATTTATTTTTGTTGTGATCTGGATGTTCAGCGTTCAGCGTTCAGCTATGCCGCAGGCGTCAGATATTGACCTGGCGGATAACGTTTTTCAGGACGTTTGCGCTGTTCTGGAGTTTGCCGATCTCGGAGCCGGTAAGGTTCGGGAGCAGGTGGCCGGAAACGCCGTGAGGTCCGATAATGAACGGAATGCTGAGGCACACGTCTTCGATATCGTACTCGCCGTGCATCATTGACGACACCGTGAGGGCGTTGTTAGCGCTGCCAAGGAGGCATTTTACGATGTGGCAGACGGAGATCGAAACGGCGTAGAACGTTGCCCCTTTGCGCTTGATGATCTGGCCTCCGGAAGTGCGGATGTAATCCTCTATTTCGTCGGTGTCAAGCTCTGGGCGGAGCGAGTCGTAGAAGTGGAAGTCTTTGCGGTAGTCGAACAGATTCACGCATCCGACCTGTGCGATCGACCAGGGCACGAATGAACTGTCGCCGTGTTCTCCCAGCACGTACGCGTGTATGTTCTGCTCGCTGATACCCACGTATTCGGCTATTCTCGAGCGCAGGCGCGAGGTGTCAAGTATGGTGCCGGATCCGATGATGTGTTTTTCGGGTATTCCGGATACGCGCATGAAAACGTACGTCAGTATGTCAACGGGGTTGCTGACAATGATATAAATGGCGTCCGGGGCGTATTTCGCGATCTCCGGCGCTATCTGTTTTATTATGTTCACGTTCGTCTGGGCAAGGTCGATCCTCGACTGTCCTGCTTTTCTCGCTATGCCGCACGTTATGATGACAATATCAGATCCGGCTGCGTCGCTGTAATCTCCCGCATAAATATTCGTCGGTGAGCTGAAAGGCATACCCTGAAGGATATCCATCGCTTCGCCGCGGGCTTTTTCTTCGTTTACGTCGATCATTACTATTTCAGATGCGATCTTATCTACCGCCAGCGTATAAGTAATCGTGGAACCTACGCTTCCTGCTCCGATGACCGTGATTTTTCTGCCCATTTGATTTTCACCTTTCAAAAAAGAATTAGGACGGCTGTCCGGGCTGCAGGCGGAGAATTTGCGCAAAACGCCATGCCGGACGCCTTCAGGTTATTGTACCACTATGCAAATTCTTTCGCAACTTAAAAAAGCGCAAAGCGAGGGCAAAATGAGGATTAAAAAGGGCGCCGTTTCCGATCCCGTCCGGTCCAAAATGAATGATGGCACAAATTTCGCTCCCGCGAGATCTGTGCCATCATCCGAATCATACTCTGAACTCTGAACTCTTAACTCTTAACTCTTAACTCTAAACTCTGAACTCTAAACTCTCCTCATCCCATTCCAAGCTGCTTATCCGTATAATAGGTGTACGTGTCGTGCGCACTCCCCTCTTCCCAGAATTCGATCTTTGTCTGGGATATGATCTTAAGATTATAGACTTTAAGCTCATTCGTGCCTTTCATACGAAGCACCAGCATATATATGCCGTCTTCGGAACCGCCGAGAAACGTTGTCACCCTCTTGATGTTACCTACGGGAAACTCTCCGCCCGAATTCCATACCGCGAACATAATTGTTGCCGACTTGGAGAACGATATGAAGTCGCTCATATTACTTGCCGTCCAGCACCCTTCAAGCACTCCGCCCAAATATGCCTCGCCCACTTCGAGGATCGCATCATGTGCGGAAAGTAAAAACGCCCGCTCGCCCTTGCCGTCATTAAGGTCGATCATCATCGTCTTCCCGGCCTGAATGAGTCCTACGTATCTGACGATTATTTCGCTGCTTCCGGCTTTTTTGAACGTCACCTGGAAATCGTGACCGAGCTCGTCGCCGATCGCATTTTCGATCGTTTCATAAGTAAACGGGCTGTCGCTGTTTCTTATACCGTAAGTTACGTTGATCGAATCACTGTTGAGCTTCTCAACGTATATGAATTCATACAAATTTTCGTTTGAGATCCAGAGACCGCCGAAATTACTGAGTATTTCATTGTCCGAAAGAGGCTCTGCAGGCTGCTGGGAAGCGATATAATAATAGTCGCTGCTCGCATGGCCGTCCTCCCATACCGTCATCTTGCCTGTCGAATCTTCCATCTCCATAAAGAAGACGTGTACAGATCCGTCGCCGTGCATTTTCAGCGCGATCTCATATTTCTTTTCGCTGCCGATCTGCGTCACTCTGGTGATCTGCCCTGCCGGGAAATCGCCGCCGGAATTCCAGATCGCGAACATCATATGCGCTTTCCCGTCGGAAACAGAATACTGTATAAACTCATTGTCGCTGTTCGTCCATGCGCCTTTGTACTGTGTTGCAAAAACGACAGGGTCAATATCAGTCAGTTTTGCCTCCGAGTAAGCTTCAAACGAAACCGTTCCTCTGCCGTCAACGAAATTGAACTGCAGTATGTTGCCCGCCTGACGCACCCCGGCCTGAGTGCTGAGTTCCTGCCCGTTCTGGCGGTTTACGAGGACAACGTCGAAGTCATATCCAAGTCCGTCGCTGACGACGGCGCTCTTGAAAATATATTCTACCGCTTCGCCCGGTGCGCTTCTGTACCCGTGCCTCAGCAATGCAGCGCCGTCAGGGCCTGCCTCGATAACGATAAATTCATCAGGATCCTTGTACCCTGTCCAGTGCCCTCCGAGCTGCGCGACGATCTGTTCAGAAGACAAAGATGTCACTTCGGGCGGAAACTGTTTCGTTCCGTCATACGTATATCTCTTTTCCCCTATGATGCTTCCGGGCTCAGAAACAATTATCGAATTATTGTCCGATACGATGATCAGTTCTGATTCTTTGCCGCTGCCGCGTTCACGAAGTTTTACCTGATATTTTTTCTCTGCTCCTGGATCCTGCTTTGCTTCAATGATATCATAGACAGGAAATGCGCCGTCTGATGCCCATACGCCGGCAAGCACGAACGGTTTATCATCTTCGACGTCGAAATCGAGGAACGTATTATCGTCAGCCGTCCAGGTTCCCTTAAACATGTTTGCAAAAGCCAGCGCAAGCGCGAATGCGTCTCCCGGATCAGTTGGCTCCGGAGTCACGTCCCCGGGTCCTTCTGTTGCTTCCGGATCCGGTGTGGCATCGCTTCCCGGAGTTTTATTATCTCCGGCATTCCCGCTGCTTTCGGGAGTCGCTCTAACGAGATCGATATTCAGCCTGCACCCGTTCAGCACCAGAGCACAGCTCAGTGCTAGGATAAGCATTATCGCGATCATTCCTGCTTTTCTTTTCATCTCAGTTACCTCCGTGTATGTTTCCGGCGCCGCAAAAAGCATGTGTTTTTCTATAATAACTGCGGACTGTTTTTCTGCGGTTATTCTACACTTTTTGCGCATATAAAGCAACTGAGGAGATTTTATTCGCCTGCTCTCAGGAGATCATATTCTGCTCTCAGAAGATTTTATTCTGTTCTTAGAAGATTTTATTCTGTTCTCAGGGCAACGACAGGATCTTTTCTTGCAGCGCTGCCGGAAGGAATAAGGCCCGCGACCAGCGTGAGCAGCATACTTACACCGATCAATATGAGCGCCGTATTCCAGGGAAGGAATGCGCTCAGACTCGTAAGTCCGGAAAGCGCGTGAACTATCGCGTTGATAGGCAGTATAAGCAGCCAGCTCAGCGCTACGCCCAGCACGCCGGAAACAAAGCCGATGATTACCGTCTCAGCTATAAACATACCAGAAACGTTCCATTTTGACGCGCCTAAAGCTCTCAGTATACCGATCTCTTTTGTGCGTTCCTGCACTGATATCAAAGTAATAACGCCTATCATGATCGAGGACACGATGAGCGAGATGGCGACGAAGGAAATAAGGACGTAAGATATGCTGTTTACGATCGTCGTAACAGAGCTCATCAGAATGCCGACGTAGTCCGTATATGCGATCGACGTAAATTCGTCTTTATCCGCATTGTACGCATCGATCATCTTCTTGATATTGTCCTTGTCTGCAAAAGTCGCAGTGTAAATGTTTATAGTTTCGGGATCGTCAATATCCACACTGCCGAGCAGGCGGAGATTGTCCTTGTACGTGCTGTCCGAAAATTCGAGCGCCGTGTCGTACAGTACCGCGCACTGTTCATCCGTGATCGCCGCCATCTGTACGTCAAACATTGCCGCCAGTTCCGCGTCGCTCTTACCCGCATACTGTGTCCTGACTTCCTGGGCATACTGGTTTTTGAACTGTTCCTTAACGAGCGTCGTAACAAGTTCTCTCAGGTCCTCGTCCGACATATCTTTAATATACTCCCGGATATCGGCTTCAGAGATGTATCCCTGCGCCACCGCACCGCTGACAAGCATTTCGATCATATCGTCACGCGAGATCCCGTTCAGCATCATATTTACGGATTGGGCAATAAGTTCATCCGACGGCGACGTAACTATTCTCAGAAATGCAGCTGCTTTACCGGCGGTATTCAGGCCGTCAATATAGTTCTTGAATATCTGTGCTTTAACCGAATCATCGAGTGTGCTTATATTGCTCTTAAAAGGCAGCCCGGTGAATATATCCGTATCCGTCTTCTCCCTTTGCTCCAGCGCAGCCGCGGACGTCGAGATCTTTTCTAAAACGTATTCTGTAAGTTTGTATGTGTACCCCAGCGTTCCGCCTCTTAACATCGGTGAGATAGCATCGTCTTTTGCTCTGATTATACCTGATATCTCCACGGCCACACCGTTGTTGTAAAGATATTTCATTCCGGCATCTGTATTGCGAAGATCGCTGTACGTACCTGTTGCCTCGTCTTTTGTGAAGCAGTCGGAATTAAGGACAAGTCTGAATTCTCTGCCGCAGATTTCTTCGTATGACCATCTCTCGTCAGGTACGTCAAGCTCCTGGCCTGACATTGCCGCGTCGATAATCGCGTCAATATCTCCGGCGGTCTTAAGTCCTATTGCATAAAGCGCAATATCCGACACCTCGTTGTTCTTATCCACGACCAGAACAGCCTGGTTGTACGCCGTAGGCCATTCACCGTACACAACATCGTACTGAGTTTTAACTATGTTGCTTACAGTTTCCCCGTTGATGCCCGGCAGCATCTCCTGCCACGTATTTCTCGAAGAGTTAGACGATGACGAGGACATAAGAGACATAAGCGTCGAATTCGAAGTGCCTGAAGTCCTGGAATATGCCGTAACGTCCGTTCCGAATATTTTGGAAACGAGCCTCGAAGTAATTTCTGAAGTGTCTGATAATACGATGTTTCCGTCAACGTTCTTCGTATACATAAGAATATCCATGGCGTACGTATAACTCAGTCCGGTAATGCTGCTTCCGAATTTGCTGTCCTTGCTGGTTATCTGCTCATTCAGGTATTTTTTAAACGATTTAAGGTCGTTTTCAATAAGAGAAGTGCTGTTTATTGAATTGACCATATTGTACATCGATATGCGCTGGTATATTCCGTCTTTTGCATGCTCATGTCCGGAATCCCTGTTGCCCGCCAGATTTATCAGCAGTTCGTTCAGATCCATATGCGTGCTTTCGATCGTTATCGGATAAGAGGCAAGCGTTTCCTCCTGGACCTGTTCGATGAATCTGTTCGTGCCTGCGGAAACAGAATAAATAAGCGCGATCCCTATAATTCCGATGCTGCCTGCGAACGACGTAAGGATCGTCCTGCCTTTCTTTGAAAGCAGATTTTTAACAGAGAGCATCATAGACGTCAGCAGCGACATTGACGGCTTCTTTTTGTGCTTTGTGCTCCTGCCTTTATGCGCTTTTACGGATCCGGTCTCCTCTGAAGAGGCTGCTTCTTCTGCAGCATATTGTTCTTTCAAACCGTTCAGTTCCGCATCTGCCACGGGCGAAGAATCGTTTACGATCCTGCCGTCGATCATCCTGATTATTCTCGTGGCATATTTTTCCGCGAGCTCAGGGTTATGCGTTACCATAATGACCAGATGATCTTCGGATGCCTTCTTAAGCATCTCCATGATCTGTACGCTCGTTTCGGTGTCAAGCGCTCCGGTAGGTTCATCGGCAAGGACAATATCCGGGTCGTTTATCAGTGCTCTGGCTATAGCGACCCTCTGTGCCTGGCCTCCGGACAACTGCGCCGGTTTCTTTTTGATCTGGTCTCCAAGTCCGACGTCTTCAAGCGCTTTTACCGCCGCTTTTTTACGCGCAGCACCTGGCACGCCCGAAAGAGTCAGTGCAAGTTCAACGTTTCTCAGCACGTTCTGATGAGGAATAAGATAATAGTTCTGAAAGACGAATCCGATAGTATGGTTCCGGTACGTATCCCAGTCTCTTGCGGAATATTGTTTAGTGCTCCTGCCGTCAATAATAAGGTCGCCTTCCGTATAATGATCCAGCCCTCCTATAATATTGAGAAGCGTCGTTTTCCCGCACCCGGAAGGGCCGAGGATCGCCACAAATTCTTTCTCTCTGAACCTGAGATCGATGCCTTTTAAAGCCTCAACTTTTCCGCCGCCGGTCGGATAATCTTTTTTTATTCCGTATAATTCAAGCATACCGGTTACCTCCTGTGCGGCTTCAAGGCAAAACGTCAAAAGACAGTTTTCCCAGATGCCGCAACGGACGTATTTTATGCATTGCACGCGATTCTGTCAATATTATTCGAAACAGCCCGCTTATTACGGCTTTTACGTCAATATTGATTCCAGTTATTTAATATTTCTTCGGCTTCCGGCAGCGACGCATCTTCTTTTACGAATTCAAGCGCTTCCGAATAAACTATCAGTTCCGGATCGAGCCCCGCGATATCCTCCTGAGAAATGGCTCCTCCGTTTGAATAAGATCTGCGGAACACCACCTTCTCTATAAGCGGCTTTGTCACTTCTCCGGGTTTTAACGGTATCATGTAATAATAGAATCCGTCCGGTCTCAGGATCCAGTCCTCTCCGATCTCAAGCGGCTCTGTCATTTTTTCAAGCTTAGATTCGGAGAATACGAGCCTGGCCCTTACCGTACACGTAAGATTCCCTGTATTCTCTATCTTAACTACTTTAATGACCGGTTCCCCGGGGTAAGGCGGCGATGTCCGCGGGGGAAATGTTTCTTCTATTTTTATTTCGGTTTCGCCCACTGTCATAACGTTGTTCACGTCGTCCCGGTCCTTAAGATATGCAAGAGTGATTCCGGTACTGACAATTACCACGGTCAGTACGGCGCAAATTATCATCATAATAAACGGTCCGAATAATTCATGTTTCTTTTTCATTCTCCCCACGCCCCTTTAATATAGTTTTCATAGCCGCTGATCACTCTTTCCGGCATTAATTGATCTTCGCCTATATGCTTTTCCTGCAGTCCGTACGCGCTTACCGGAACTTCAAGTTCAGATGCATATTCAAGCTCTCCCTCAAGCAGATTGACAAACTCGATATCCGGAAACAGCGGTTTTGACGATTCTCCCGGCTCAAGTATTTTTTCGACGTATCCAAACACATAATAAACGTGCTTTATTCCGCCCGGTCCGTCAGTGGAATATTTCTCTATAAGGCTCCAGCTGCTGTCCGGTATGAAAGAAAACAGCTCCTGTTCCGCGGCGGGAATGATCATTTTTGAATCTCCGTCAACCGTTGCCACCCGTTTTACCGGTATTCCGACTCTCATATATGCGATCATCGGTACGCTGCCGGTATTCTTCACTTTCGGATCTTTGGGCACTTTCGCTTTGGGCTCCAGCACTGTTCCCGGGCTGAATCCCGGTTCGTCAAGTTCGATCGAAAGTGTCCCCGGGACGATCGAATTTTCCGCCGTTTCTGCGTCAGTCATAAAAGCGACAGTCCCTGCGACGGACAACGATACCGCGGCAACCGCAGCCGCAAACATGGCAATACATACCTGGATCCTTCTGTATCCGCGCGCCTTGTTTTTAACCTTTGCAGTGTTGTTTTCACGCTTCTTGCGCGAAACTACCCGGTGAACGATGATCAGGATAATACATAACGCTGCGGCGGCACTCATACACCATACGTATATGCCGGTATCATTGTCGCCCGTCTGAGGAACCGGTTCGCGTTCGCTGCCTTTTGCATAAAAGATCCAGTCAACGTCGCCGGCAAGATCCTGAAATTCATTGCCCGCGTCCGGCGACAATTTCAGTTCAACGGTGATGTCTTTTCCGCTCCCGGTGTCAACGACTCCGAGGCTGATCCCGCGTCCGTACAGTTCTTCAAGGCCTGATATTCGTCCCTCTTCCGTACCGTCAGAAGCACTTCTGATCTCCGGGACTCCTTCTTTCTGCCACAGAGGACCGTCATACACCGTTTTCCCGCCTACGGATATCTCGACATCCGTAAACTCGGTAAGAAGCTTAAACAAAAGCCCGTCATTGCCTCCCGCCGAACATTCCGCTTTCAAGAATATCTCCGTACTTTCATCGTGAGAATTGCCCACGCTGATATTCTGAATTACCGTCTGACCCGGAAGCAGATTTTTAAACGTAGAAAACAGATCGCTGTTGTCACCGAAATCAAATCCGCCGTCGGAGCCGTTAAACGTCACGTCTGATTCGTTTCCCTCAGCGGAAGAAGGGCGCTCGCCGTACTCAATATTAAGTTCTTCATTTGTCCTGCCCCAGATAGACACTCCCCCTGCAGCAGCCTGGACCGCCTCCATTGCCACAGTAATGCAGCCCGGCCTTCCGGAAAAAACGTTGTTGATTTTAGGCCCGTTTAATGAAAACGACCTGATCAGCGGGGCCGATGTATCTCCCGGAGCAAGCACGGAAGTACAGTAGTAATAACCGCTTTCATTGTCATAAAGCCAGTCATCTTCATTGACCTCGTAACTTAACTGTTCCGGCACAGTTTCTTCACCGCTGTCAGTCCACGTCCCTGTAAGCCTGACTCTTACGATCGCGTCTGATCCGCCCGTATTCTTAACAGATACGACCTTACTTACGGTATCACCGGGCATTGTCACCGTATCCTGTTCATATATATCAACTATCTCCGCGCTGAGATTACCGACAGAAACGGTGTTTGTAGTTCTGTCTTCCCTGTACCAGTCGGCTGCCGCCAGCAGACCGCACACAGCGAAAGAACACGTCAACATTATCAAAATGATAATATATACTTTTCTCATGATCTATTTTCCTCCTGGATAAACTCAATTTTCACTGCGCCTCACCGTTTCCGCCCGGCCAAAGGAACGTGCGCGGCGCGTGATCCGGCAGTACCGGCGCGGCATCCGAAACCGCCGCACCGGTCTTTATCACATTGCCATTACTCAATGGGTAGAATCGTAGTTGTGAACGATCGTGCCAGCGCTTATTTCGCTGTCAAGTGCGCTGAATGCCGCCGCAGCATTTTCGAAGTTTTTGGCCTGTATCGCTTCTACGATCACGTCGATCTTGAACGCGCCTACCGCGTCAAGCTGTATCTGCGACCAGTCCGTGGGGACAACGACGTTAGTGAACAGTGCAACGTTTTCTCCTTCTCCGAGCACGCTATTATAGGTGTAGCAGTACTCTCCCGCTTTCCCTGTCGCGACTTCTGTAAAAGCCGGATTGACCATAGGAAGAGCTGCGATATCCGACAGAGAATACGATTCTCCGGCCACTACGACCGTACCGTTTTTCTGCGCATCCGCATCGTACGTGGAATCGAATCTGATCATACTTCTGATAAGCGAAAGCCGTTCGGAATCGGTGATCACGTTACCGCCGGAATCTTTAAACAATATGCGCGTTCGAACGTAGCTGTCGTTCTTAACACCTTTGATCACGGGATCTTTTTCAAACGTGTCCCCGGGGACAACGTTTTCCCCGCCTTCTCCGGCGTCCCAGTTCTTTTCTTCGAGGGCAACGTCAAGCGTTCCGACAGTGAACGTATTTTCCTTGTCCTCCCAGTCTGTCATGTAAGCCATTGTCCCGCCGATACACAGCGCGGCAATAAGGCCTAACGTCAGAATTCCAATGATGATTTTTTCGCTCCTTTTCATAATGAGCCTCCTTAAATATTATTTTCCGCTGCTATTGCAGTCAGATCTGATTGATTTGCCGCGTTTTTGCGGCGCCTGCCCGTTATAATATCGGCCAGTATCACTATGATAAATAATGCCGCCGCGCAAGAGATCACTGCTATTTTTCCCCTCGCGGTACCTAATTTCGCCGCAAGCTTTCCGAGCCCCGGAATGCAGATCTTCTGCACTCCTCTGACTGCGCTGTAAGGAACGGGCGCGTCCTCGAGCTTCCCGGCTATCCCTTTAGTTATCAGATATTTTCCGCCGGCATCATTTTTTATTACTTTATGTGTGACGAGGCTGCCTCCCGCAAGATAAGTTATATTCTCCCCCTCCAAAACCGCTTCGGGTCTCTTCGGAACCACAGCGATCAGGCTGCCAACGGGCAATTCCGGTACCATCGATGATGACAGTACGCACATGTATCTGACACCCGCCGCCTGCGTTCCAATGACCAGCAAAAGGGCGAGCGGGATAATAAACGCTAAAACTCTCAGCATCGCGCGGGCAATTATTTTTATAGTTTTCACATGCTTTTTTCCGTAATATCTCATCTTAAAGCCATTCACATTCAGTAATCTTCCGCCGTTCGCGATAACGCCTATAATCTCAGAACACGTTGATGCAGAAAGCAGTATCCGTCGTCTTTTCCTGATTGACCACGCGATTAACAAATTCGACCCATACAGGCGAAGGGTTCAACGTGTTCCTCAAAGTCACGTACGCTTTTTCGCCCATAACAAAGTTGCCCGGGCTTGCCGTTAACGTTTCCAGCTCATAACGCTGCGTCTTAAGTTCACTGACTTCGTACATTCCCGGTTCGAGCCCGCTCATAGAAAAGCTCTTGGATATGAGTCCCGTCTGTCCCGGATGTTTGTCTTCTTCAGAAAAGCTCAGCAGTTTGTAATACGTATTATCGTGAACAATGTCCTTGATCATAAATATGAACGTCGCATCGCCGTGAGCCGGTATAAATTCTTCGGCATGGATCGATTTTGTTACTGTAAAGGAAACGAGATTCATTTCGTTATGGAAACGGACTTCTGCTGTTCTTTCAGACTCAACGGTCACTCCCTTCGGAGGCTGCCCCTTATATCTCGCAGGGACAACTTCAGTAATGATATAATTGCCCGGTGCAAGTCCGCTCAGCAGCGCCACAAAAGTCTGTTTTCCGTCAATGATCTGAATGCTGTCCTCGTCCGGTTCGATCGTATATTTCACACCGCCGTATCCTTCGACGATAAACTTTATCCCGTCGAAGCGGTCGTCATCGGACGTCTTTATTATTTTGATCGTGCCTTTTTTTCGAATGTTATGGACGGAAAACCGTACCGTTTCTTCCGGCTTCACGGTAATTGTCAATGGATCGGGCTGCTCCCAGATACTGTCCGCGGGCAATATCTCTCTGAGCATGTATTTTCCGGGCAACAGATCTTCCCAGACCGCGCTCCCTGAAGAATCAGTGGTTTTCCGGACGGCAATATGTTCGTTTTCGGGGTCGCTTCCCTTCAGCTCAAATACGAAGCCTTCGCCGTCTCCCGTATCTGAAGTCTTTACCACTCTCACCGAGCCTTTTCGCGGCTCATTGTAGTAATCGAGCGCGACAGTGCTTTCTGCACCGCTGTTTTCGCTACCGTTTCCTCCAGTGTTTCCGTCACTGCTTCCGCCAGCGTTTCCTAGCGCTATCATATGGCCTGAATAGCTTTTTCCGTCAAACGACGCCGCTTCCGCATCAGCCTTTGAAGCGTCAAATTTCCAGATAAGGCTACCGCTGCGGTACGTACGGTAGAAAAAGACCTCCGTAACCGCCGAAACGTTTCCGGAATACGCTGTTAAAGAAGCACTATACGTATCGTATGCCTGCTCGAGCACTCCCACGTATCTCAGATCAGTTCTGATATTTCCTGCCCCCGAACCGATTATAAACTGAGTCTCTGCAATACCTGACGCGTCAGTATATACCGTCCGGTTATTTGTAAGCCCGTCGCTGCTCTCCCATGAAAAAATGAACGGGATCCCCTCTTTGCGCCCGTCGGCTGAAGATTTATTGACCCTGAAATCGACCTTCTCGCCCTCGTCATCCTGCGTCTTTATGCTCAGATACAACGCGTACGGATTCCTGAGTCTTCCACCCGTGCTCAGCATTGTCTGCTTTGAAGAATCATCAGGTGCAAAAAACACCGCCGCGCCTTCGCCGTTCTGATCTTCCTCTTTGCGGATCACTATCCTTTTCCCGTCGTTATATCTGGCAACAGACGTTAAGGTAAACGTATTGCCGCTGAAACTGAGGGATACGTCCGGAAGCCTCGCCCCGTTTTCATCTGTGACGTAATAATTGCCCGGAGGCAGAGTCGTCCTGCTGTATACGCTCGTTTTATACACTCCCGAGCCGTTCGATGTCTCTTTCAGAGTAAGAACTGTGCTCCAGCCGGACTCGCTGTCCTTTGCAAACGAGGGCACGGCAGTTGCGTTTTTTATAACGTTAAGCAGATAGTCGTAACATTTTTCGGCGGGCTTGCCTTTAATGATACTGTAATAATTGTCCGCTTCAACCAGCCCCGATGTGCTGCGAATGCCTGCATCTGTCCGTATTCCCTGCTGATATTCCCAGATTATACATTGCGTTGCCATCCAGAAATCCGCACCGTACGTTCCTTCAACAGGACCGGGGCCTCCAAGACGCATCGTTTTTTCACTGAATCCGTAAATTGACGCGTATGCGATCCCCTTTCTGGCACTTTCCGGCAGGTTATCGTAATATGACGAAAAACTCCCTTCGTTATTAGGATCCGCCTCGTATTCAGCGCCGGAACTGAATGACAGCCCGGATGCGAGGCAGTATGCCGTCTGTTCTTCTCCGGTGCGCAGATCCGCAAGATAATACAATTTCTGGCGGCTTCCTCCGGCTTTATACCTGACCTCGGTAACAACACCGCCTGGCCCGTAAATATTTACGTAGTACCCGCTCTTTTTATAATACTCGGTACCTCCGAATCCGGTGAACTGCGCAAGCCTGCTTACCCACGCCGAAGCCTGAGCAACGGACGGAATATTGACGGCCATTATCAGCATAATTAATGCCGCGGCAGCGCATAAAACCTTAATTGTCCTTACTTTTCCGGACAATCCTTCTGTTCTCTTTCTCATTTTTAGTTCCCCTGTCCTTTTTATTTTTACCGGTCGTCCGGCAAATATCACAATATTAGGTGCCCGGTTATACGCTCCGCTAACGTGCCGTTTCCAGCGCACAATATAACCTCGCGTCCCCGGCGGACGCCTCGTACCGGAGCACGGTCAATATCCGTTCTCTCGCGTCCGGCTCTTCCGAGAGTGCTTTTATAAAGCCGAAAAGCATTTTCAGCTCATCTCTGTATTTTTTATCTTCCCCGGCGCAGCAGCAAAGCTGCAGGATCATCCGCCCGAACACATTGCCGCTTTCAACGCCGTTCAATTCTCCGAAAAACGATTCTTTACGCTTTATCATAAATTGCCAGACCGGTATCATGTCCGGCTCGCTGTCATTTAAATTGCCTGCAATTACCGTCCTTGAGAGCATACGGAGCGCTTCGGACGCCTCACGGACCCTGCCGGTTCTGAACGCACAGCAGATTATCTGGCAGAAAGTCAGCACTTCGCTGTATTTTCCATACGTGCTGCGCATATATTCAAACCATTCCGACATTTCAAAACAGTCACCGGAGCTGCTGCCTTTCAATAGCCCCCGAAGCTCCGCACGGACGTCGCCGGAAAGGAAAAACATACTTTTCCATATCGCGGTCCCGAGCTGCGGCTGCACGTCGTCTTCGCTGTTTTCTGCTAGATATTCTGCTAATATCGAGGCCGTGCGGCCAAGTTCACGTATAAATCCGCGCTGCCTTCTGTTCATTATTTCCTCCGGTCTGATCAGCTGATTAGCCTCTGCAGGATCTCTTCGTATTGCTCGCTGGGAGCCTCCTCGGGGACAGGCTTTACGTCCTCCATCCTGTTCTTGCGGCGAATTCGCTCTTCACTTCTGAACACTTCTCCGAGGTACTTGTCCTTTCCGACGATCTTGAACAATTTTTCCCTGTCCGCGTCCGAATTCGTATAATCCCAGGCCACGAAGCGGACTTTCGAATAGATGATCTTTCCGCTCTGGGCGAGGGCAAGATAATAATTTCTGAGCGATTCCATATCTTCTACGTTTGAGTCGGGTGTGGCAACAACGTAGCTGCAGAATTCCATAAGCGTGTTGATCAACGTTTCATCGTCTCCCCGTTCTACGCTTACAAGTGTAAGGTCAAAATTAGTCAGGCTCCAGTCGACAAACATCCGGACGTCTTCTGCCCTGCGAAGAGGCAACTCCAGGCTTTTTTTAAAAGTGCCCGCATAAAGTCTCTGTCCTTCGCCAGAAGCCGTAAGCAGTCCTTTCTCCATCCAATCGTTTACGCCGTGCAGATACATCGATTTATGGTCAAAAACGTAAGGATATATCTGTTTCTCAGCCACTTTATCTACGTCAAAGTATTGCCCGGTCAGATAATAATCCAGGTTCCTCCGTCCGCGCTCGCAAAGCGCAAACACGCCAGTCTTCAGCCCCATTTCCGCCGATGCAAACCCGATCTCGCTTACGAAACACGGATTGCTTTCGACCATTACGCACGATCTCCTGAAATTCATCGCGTCGCTGATTATTCTATGCGCTCCGGAACTGTTCTCCGCAGGTTTTTCTCTGCTTTCATCCGCCTTCCTTTCAGCATTTTCACCGCGTTTTAGCAGAGACAAGACCGCCGAAGCGCCTCTCTTCTTTTGATCCTTCCCTGTTTCCGCATTGAGAAACGCTCTGACCGCTTCGATGACGGCCGAAACGTTGACAAATCTGAGTCCCGGATCCGGTCCGGTACAGCCGGCAACAAATTCTCCCGCGAATCCTTTTAAAGCGTATGCGGACGGATAGTCTTCGCGGCCCGTAAGCATGTATCCGGCAAGTACCCCGATGGAATAAATATCGCTCTGTACGCACGCTTTTCCGAACAGCACTTCCGGGGCAGTATAGTAAGGACTTCCGAGTCTGAGCGTTTTTCTCGCCTTTCTCTCATCGTTATTCCCGCTTCCGTCGCCATCACCTTTTGATCCGCTCCGGTCAGCATTCGCCGCGACAGGTCTCGCAGATTCAAGATCGACCAGGCACACGTCAAAAGGACGCGTACCAGAACCGTTGTCCCTGAGTATTACGTTTGAAGGCTTCAGGTCGAGGTAGACCATCGCACCATCCTTGCGCCAGTGAAGGAATGACAGCGCTTCACAGAGCTTGATTATTATCTCCGCGGTTTCTTTTACGTCGAATGGTCCGCTGTTATAAACGTGATCTGCAATGCTTACGCCGCTTACCCATTCCGTTACTATATATCTCCCGCTTTCATCTTCAAACGATTCTATCAGCTCCGGAACGTACGGACAGGCAACACTGCTCAGATTGCGTTTTTCATCATCGAACGACCCGTCGCCCGGTTCGAAGCGCTTCATGAAGTATTGATGTTTATTCATATCGATAACTCTGAACGCTCTGTTGTATGACAACGTTTCCACGATATTGTATTTTCCGCCTGTAAACCCTTCCATGTCTTCCTCCGACGTTATCAAATTTACTGTCCCTGTGCAGTTGCTTTTTCGTTAACGGGGCAGCCTGTTTGAATCAGGGGGACGCGCCGGATCGTTTCGGTCAACGTCATCTTTTTATTTTTTCAGGCTGCCCGCCAGCGCCCTTAGGAGGTGCTTTTCGCCAGGAGGGTCGGTCATTTTCCCGCTTCAGCTTTTCCCCCTCGGGAGCCGGATTCTATCACGTCGCGGTCAATGCACGCTCATTTTTTTCAATATTTCCGAAAGTGTTTTCGGCGGGTCGTCTGCCGGAGGGCAAAATCGATTTAAAAGAAAAACAGCACCGTTATTTTTGATTCTGGCGGTGCGTCAATTTTTTGTTCAATTGCACGGGGAGAAAATATTACCGGAAAATCCGCCGCCCTTCAAAAACCGTTATCCGCCATCCAAAAGCGGCTTCGTTATGCAGAAAGCGTAAAAAGGCACAAAAAAAGCGGGGCCGTTCAAAGCTCCGCTTTATCAGTATCAAAAAATAGAAAGGATCGATCGCAATTACGTTATGCGACGAAAGGCAGTATTTCGCTCAACAGTTCATTCATATCCTGCATCGTGAAATCAAGAATATCCTTATACTCAGGAAGCGTGCCGTCCGCAGCGTAGCTCAGCGTGAGCTTAAACTGAACAGGTTCGTAATCTTCGTACCAGCCGTCATCGTAATCATCATAGTCAGCTTCATCGTCGAAATAGTAGTCAACGTTCGGCTCGTCATCGCCGTACATCCCGATCGGAGACGCTCCGAGGAAAGGAAGAGCGAAGATCGATCCGAACATACCGCCGTTCATTCCTTCATTAGTGAAATTGAACGTCACAGAGAAAGACTTGATCGAATCGTCAGCAGCGCGCTCGATATCATAATTGAACTGCAGGGCCTGCTCTCCGAAAGCTCTCAAAACGACCGTTTTAGTGCCGCGGTTGATCTCAAACTCAAAAACAGATTCTCCGTCGCTCGTCACGCTGATCGTCTCAACGCTATTGAGATCGGAGATCAGCAATTTGACGTTATGCTGCTCCCCGTAGACCGTCCCCTTAATAGTGTATTCAACGGTCGAATCCGTTCTGGTCACGTCAATATCGAACTCAGCCTTACTGTCTTCATCACCGTCAGGATCGGCCACAAACTTTCCGCCGAGGAACGCGTCGGTCTTTACGTCAGTGTATATGCTGCCGTCAAACATGACTTTGTTTTTATCCTCTTCGTTAAGATCAAGATCGAACATACCGTCATCGCCCATGTTATTGAGCAGATCTTTGAATAAGCCTGCGATCTTATCCACAACGGTCTGCAGCTGGCTGCCGGTCATCGAAAGGTCAACGACATTGACCTTGACGTTTCCGCCGCCGAGGTCAACTTTCTTTCCGTACTCTGCTTTCAGCGTCGAATTTTCTTTAATTATGTCGGCAATATTGTCCGAAAAATCCGCGAGCTCGTCGGCGTCAATTATTTGCCCGAACGTATCGATCAGTTTCTGCTCATCCTCTTTCGTAATTGACGCGACGTTATCGCCCTCGGTCCCGAATATCGATTTTGGAAATTTTTCTCTGAATTTTCCGAGATCGATGCCAAGCTTGCTGCTCAATCCGATATCAAGGACGATCTGCTTGTCCATATAATATCCGCTTACGGTCTGTGTCTCGCCTGCACTTGTAATATCCATTCTGGCTGAGAACAGGCCTTTCCTGAGCATATTTCCGACTTCGTCCAAAGAGGATTTGTCCTCGAAATTTTTTACCGATGCAGTCATAGCGGAAGAAATTATATCTTCCGGCGCCTTCTTTTTCGTGGCGCATCCGCTGAGCACCATGACGCATACCAGCGAAATGACCATAATGAGGCTTATTGCTTTTAACATAATTCTGCGTTTCATCTCAAAAACTCCTTTCTGATGCATTCGCCGCGCATACCGATATGCGGGGCGGGATCACTTGAACCACACGTACTGGGCGAACAATATAAACAGCAAATAGACTATCGCAAATATTGCCGCCACCGCCAGTGCGGCGCCAAGTACGCCTAAAACCATATACAACGTCTGCTTTTTAGAAAGCTTTGACATCTCGGCGCGGTTATGTTCTACCTGCTCGTCCGAAGGTTTTTCCTCTCCGGTATCGCGCCGCGTGAATCCGCCGTGCCACGGCATACCGTCAACGTTCATGTTGGCGATCACTCTGCCGTCGTCTTCAAATTTCTCTTTACGCTTCGACATTTTGCTTTACATAAATGCTGTGGCGAACTGCTTCAGATCCTTGTCCCGGGAATCAGGCTTTTTTAGCTTTCTTCGCTTTTTTACGCTTTGAATTCTGTTCAGCCTCTTCCTCAAGGACAGCCTGCTCATACTCTTTTTCCGCCTGAGCCTGTTCCTCGGCGGTATTGTAAAGATGGCATGCACAGAAGTGGTTCGGCTCTACCTCTTTGTAAAGAGGATCGACTTTTTCACAAATCTTCATGCATTGACTGCAGCGCGTGTGGAATTTGCAGCCTTTGGGCGGATTCGCAGGAGACGGGATACTGCCTTCGAGCACTATGCGCTCCATTTTGTAATCGGGATCCGGAACGGGAATTGCCGAAAACAGCGCTTTCGTGTACGGATGCAGCGGGTTGCTGAAAACGTGGTCCGTATCGGAATATTCGACGAGATTTCCGAGGTACATAACGCCTACCGTATCGGAGATATGCTCTACTACGGAAAGGTCGTGCGATATGAACAGGTACGTCAGGTTGAATTCACGCTGGAGCTGTTTGAGCAGGTTGATGATCTGCGCCTGGATCGACACGTCAAGGGCGGATACAGGCTCGTCGCACACGATGAAATCCGGGTTCAGGGCGAGAGCTCGTGCAATGCATATTCTCTGTCTCTGACCGCCTGAGAATTCGTGAGGGTATCTGTCCTTATGGTATTCCTGAAGGCCGCACGCCTTCATTATGCGCGTGATATAATCGTCAAATTCTTCCTTCGGAACGATGTTGTGCTCGCGCACCGCTTCGCCGATGATCTCGCCGATAGGCATTCTCGGAGAAAGGCTCGAGTACGGGTCCTGGAATATTATCTGGATCTTCGGTCTGAGTCTGCGGAGCTCCTCACGCGACAGTTTGAAAATATCTTCGCCGTTGAACAGCACTTCGCCTTCAGTCTTTTCCTGAAGTCTTAAAAGCGTACGGCCTGCCGTGGATTTTCCGCAGCCGGATTCGCCTACGAGACCCATCGTCGTACCGCGCTTGATCTTAAAAGAAATGCCGTCTACAGCCTTAACGTTTCCTACAACGATGCGCAGGAAGCTAGACTTGATCGGAAAGTATTTTTTTAAATTATTGACCTCAAGAACGTAATCGTTGTTGTCAATTGTATTCTGATGCTCGTTATTATTGCCCATTTTGCTCTCCCTCCGCCTCATCGCTTTCCTTAATACCAAGAATCTGCTCAGGCGTAATGATCTGGGGATATCCTAATATTTCGCCCTGATCAATAAAGCGGTAGCATGAAACAACGTGTGTATCGCTGATCTTTATCTCAGGGGGATAGATGTTGTCGCATTTTTCCATGTCGCAGAATTCACAGCGGTCTCTGAAATAGCAGTAGTTCGGCATGTTGACGGGGTTCGGAACGCTGCCATCGATATTGTACAGCGCGTCGACTTTCTTTCCTACAACAGGCTTCGATTTCATCAATCCGATGGTGTACGGATGACAGGGATGGTGGAAAATATCGTCAGCAGTTCCCTTTTCAACTACGCGGCCGGCGTACATAACTACGACGTAATCAGCCATTTCGGCGATAACGCCCAGGTCGTGCGTGATCAGCATGATCGAGCTGTTGATCTTGTCCTTGAGGTTTCGAAGAAGGTCAAGGATCTGAGCCTGTATCGTAACGTCCAGCGCCGTCGTAGGTTCGTCGGCAATGATCAGTTTCGGGTTGCAGGCAAGTGCGATGGCGATCATCACACGTTGACGCATGCCGCCGGAAAGCTCGTGAGGGTACATATTATACACGCCCTCGGCGTTGGCAATTCCGACCATCTGGAGCATCTCCATCGTTCTTTCCTTGATCTGCTCTTTCGTCATCTCTTTATTATGCAGTTCGAGCACTTCATTGATCTGAGCACCGATCTTAAAGACCGGGTTAAGGCTCGTCATAGGCTCCTGGAAGATCATCGACATCTTATTTCCGCGGATCTCCTGCATAATGGAAGTCGGAGTATTAACGATATTGTACGCAGTTCCGTCGTCATTGTTAAGGCGGATCTCGCCGCCGACCACCTGGCCGGTAGGACGCTGCAGCAGCTGCATGAGCGACAGAGACGTAACGCTTTTTCCACAGCCGGACTCGCCTACGACTCCGACGGTAGAACATTTGGGAATGTTGAACGTAACGCCGTCAACAGCTCTTACGATACCGATATCGGTAAAGAAATAGGTGCAGACGTTGTCAAGTTCTACAACGTTATTCTCGTCTTTCATCTGCGTCATATAAGCTGACGGATCTTTTTTGGAATCGTTTCTTTCCTTCTCAAGTTTTTTTGTGATCTTGCGGTTCTGGTGGGAAATGTTGCGCGATTCTTTACCGGATATATAATTTACACTTTTTCTTTTTTTCAGTGCCATGATAAACCTCCCGTCATATCAGCGCTTCATCTTGGGGTCAAACGCGTCGCGGAGACCGTCACCCACGAAGTTGAACGCAATAACAGCAAGACTGATGAGCAGTCCGACAGGCAGCCAGATGTATACGTAACTCTTCATGGCTTCTATATCTGATACAGAGTTAATAATGTTGCCCCATGTTGCATACGGATGTTTTACACCGAGGCCCAGGTAGGAAAGTGTGGATTCCATAAGAATGACGCTGCCGAGTCCCATTGTCATCGAAACGATCAGCTGAGGCATAACGTTCGGTACAAGGTGTTTGAATATCCGTCTTCCGGTCTTTAATCCGGTCGCTTCGGCCGCGGTCATGAATTCCTGCTCACGCAGAGAAAGGATCTGGCCTCTGACAAGTCTTGCTATTCCGGACCATCCTAAAACGCCCAGGACTCCCATCATCCACAGAAGTCTCTGATAAGGCGCCATCTTCAGTTTATCAAATACCGAAGCGATAATGATCATGATAGGCATCGTCGGGATACAGTAGAATATATCGACAAGTCTCATTATCAGCGTATCGACCCAGCCTCCGAAGAAACCGGCGATGCCGCCCATAATTACACCGAGGATAGTTTCAAGGATAACTACGACGAAACCGACGATAAGTGAAATACGTCCGCCGTACATGATCCTGGCAAGAACGTCGTAACCGTCGCCGTCAGTTCCGAGCCAGTGAGTCCAGGAGGGCTGCTCGTAAAGGGAGTAAACCTCGGTATTCTTAAGGTACTGTACGTGATATCTGATCTCGCCTGCGACCTCTTTCCTCTTTACGGTAAGGTCTTCTTCCTGCAGAATGATGTTTCCGCTCTCATCGTACTCATATTTTCTGGTCTCAGGATTAAGCTGGGGAACGCCATACGTGAAGTTATACTCTCTTAACCCTTCCGCTTCCATCTTGTCTATAATACCGACCATCGTCTTTTTGAAATCGATATCGAAAGTATCCTGACCCAATTCATCTCTCGTCGCATATTTGGAAATACCGAACTGGACGTTGCCGGCAGCATCTTCGATAAGTTCTTCGCCGGATTCATTGACGATCGTATAATCTTTCCCGTCAAAATTAAATTTTCTTTCACCGGCTAAAGCTTTTAATGCAGAAATACGGAATTCGTCGGAAATGTCGGGAGCATCGGGAGAAGCTTTGTCAAATACGAGGCTCGTAGCCAGCAATCCTTCTTTTATCTGATCTTCAGGATAATCGCTGTAGATCATTGTTCCGGAGGACTTTGAGCCGTAAATGAGCAAATACTCGATATCACCGATCGTGACAACGGCGTTTTTATCGCCCTTACCTCTGGAATTCCATACGTTCAGAATTTCAGCGGCAGTTTCGTCGTCAAAAGTTCCTTCTGCAATAGTTCCGGTAAGATGGTCAATTTTACCTGCATAACCGGCCGTTTTAGAAAGGGAGTAAAGATTCTCATAAAGCCGTGTCAGTCTGAATTTATCGTTGCCAAGAACGAATCCCTGGGAGGATGTTTCCTCGCCGTTCTTTTCCATTTCGATTATAAACGAGTCAACGAAATCTTTCCCTTCCGAAATGTCGCTTCCTTCAAGCACATACTTGTAAACCGATGACGGCTCGCCGCTTACCGCGTATTCTCTGTCCTGTTTATTCGTTCCGGTGAATTTCTGGAACTGGCTGTACGGATATATGATCGAACCCAGGAAAGAAAATGCGAACAGAATGATCAGTATCACAAGCCCGACCATAGCGAGTTTGTTTCTGAAAAAGCGCTTTGCAACAAGGCGCGCCGGACTCAGAACTTTAACACGTGCGGCATCGTCAAGCTTCATCGGCTCATCTGTTCCGACCTGACTCTGCGCTCTTTCCGCAGCTTCTTTCGCCTTAAGTTTCTCATTCAACAAATTAATATTGTCCTTGTTATTATCTGCCACGCTTATCACCTCAATTCACTCGTACGCGCGGGTCAACGACCGCATATAATACGTCCGCGATCAGGTTTCCGAGAAGAGTAAGCACGGACATAAGCGCCAGATAAAACATTGTAAACGGAATATCTCCTCCTACCATCGACTGATAACTCACGTATCCGATGCCTTCGATAGAGAACAGAGTTTCCGTGATCATTGCTCCTGAGAACAGACCCGGAAGAGTTCCGCCGAGAAGCGTAACGACCGGGATCAATGTATTTCTAAAAGCATGGAGACCGATTACTTTACCCTCGGAAAGACCTTTTGCTCTTGCTGTTCTGATATAATCAGCATTCAGAACTTCAAGCATATTCGTACGGGTATAACGCATCAGACCGCCGATGCTTAAAAAAATCAAAGTCAGTGCGGGCAGGAAAAAATGTTTCGCAAGATCAAGAAAATTCTCCCAGCCGGTTGCGGTACCAGCAATGAAATTTCTACTGTGCATACCGCCTATATCGAACCATTTCAGACGAATGGCAAATATCAATTTGAATACTGTCGCTATAAAGAAAGTTGGCAATGATATACCTACAAGCGAAATAACAGTTACAGTATAGTCAGTTATGCTGTACTGCTTTCTTGCGGCAATAACTCCAAGCGGAATTGCGATAATAATCTCAAAAATAAAAGAAATTAAACCAAGTATAAAGCTGTTCCAGATAACTTTTGAAAATTTTTCGGTACAGGGCATATTCCACTTCCAGCTGTCGCCGAATTTACCCTGCAGAGCGTTCCCCAGCCAGGTAAAATAACCTCCGACCAGGCCTTTATTCATTCCATAGTCAGCATTAAGCTGTTCCAACCATTCCTGATATGTTTTTCCGCCCATTTTGGAAGTTGCAGCCGCCAGTTCTCTTGCCGTTGTCTCCACATAACTCGAAGGCAGGTTGTAAATAAGCGTATATATCAGAAACATTGCAAAGAAAAAAATTACGACACAGAGCAGTAACCTTTTTACAATAAACTTACCCATAAATTGCTCCTTAGATACGACAGTTTCGGCAAGCGCCCGCTAAGGCGCTTGCCGAAACGTTGAAACAAAACCTATTTATTAGTTAGCAGATTTCATTTCAAGATTTTCGATGTCATTCATCCAGCCCCAGAAAGTAGTGATATCCGGAGTAAGAGTATCAAGATTGATTCTCTCAGTGCTGAAGATAACAGCATTCTGTCTCTGGTAGGTCGGGATCTCAACGCCCCAATCCATGATGATGTCAAGGCACTGTTTGTACACGCCTTTTCTATAAGCGTGGTCAGCGCTCTTTCTTGCCTTCATAATGAGATCGTCAAGCTGAGCATCCTGGATCCTGTAGTGGTTGGATTCAGAAGAGTTCTCAAGGCCTACAACGTTGGAGCTGTGGTAAACCTGATACATATCAGGGTCAACAGCAGCGCCCCATGCAGCGGTCCAGAATTCCTGAGTACCTGCATCAAGTGCATCCCAAAGAATATTGGAGTCGCTCGGGTCATTGATCTCAAGATCAAGACCGATGGTCTTAAGCTGTTCTTTCGTATCGGAAAGGATACCGTAAGCGGGGTGATCGCCCTTGCCGTCGCCGGGAACGATTACTTCGTAAGTGAGTTTAGCGCCTTCGGGAGCAGCGGTGAATTTACCGGAAGCTTCGTCAAAGGTGTAGCCTGCAGCCTTCAGATAGCCGATAGCGGCGGTCTTAGCGGCAGCGATCTTTTCGTCGAGGGACATGGTAGCAGTGTAGATCTGCTTTCCTTCAACGTCTTTGGAGTAAGCAAGCTCATATCCGTCGTCGTTCGGCTTCGGAGCAGCCCAGGAAGTATTGGAAATAGGATACTGGATGACTGCAGCTCTCTCGCCGTAGTAAGACTGGATGCTCTTATCTCTGTTAACAGCGAAGAGGGTAGCGAATGCTTTACGAAGGTTCTTGGAAGCAGCACTGTCAGGCTGGCCTCCAACGGAGACTGTCGTAGCGTTAGCGCCGATGTAGCCGTAACCAAGGTTATCAACGGTGTTGGTGGTAATGATATTACCGGTGATCTCGCCGTTGCTGTTAGCCTGCTTAATAGCTTTTACAGCAGTGTCGTTGAAGGAAGGATCGGTAACGTCGAACAGGCCGGAAGTAACGCCCGGAACCTTATCGGCATCGTCAGTTTCCTGGAACTTGATGTATCTGATCTTCGGAGTGCCTAAGTAGTAGTTCTCGCTTCTTTCGAAGAGAACAACGCCGTTTTCATAGGACTTGAAGGTGTAAGCGCCTGCGCCCATAGGAGCGGAGGTCTTAGCTTTAACAGAAGCAAGGTCGCCTTTCGTGAAACCGAAGGAGTTATTTGCTATGTCAAGTTTGGAAGCATCGCCATAGTAGTGAAGAGGAGAAACCGTAACGCCAAGCTGGTAAATAGCAACGGCGTCGAATTCGCTCATCTTGATGTTAAGCTCGTAATCGTTAACCTTAACGATACCGGAAATGTTAGCAGCGGATTCACCGACCTGAACTGCTTTTGTAAATTCGTCAGCTTTGTTGCCGAGCTCTTTGTCGATGAAGGAAGCAAAAGGCGCGTTAGCAGCTTCTACTTCGATTCCTGCGGGATCGTCGCCGTAAGCGTCGTGGATCGCATTAGCGTAATCCTGGGTGGTCGGGAAGCTGTTAACAAGGTCAAAGTTCTTTCCGTCGCTGGTCGTAAATGTGCCGTCTTCGCCTTTAGCGCCGAAGCCCCACATTCTCATACCGAATGCAACGTGAAGTTTCTCGTTATTCTTGAGCTCATCTTCAGTGATTCCGAAACGGGATTCAGCGTAAGAGGTGTAGTTCGCCATAACGTAGTCCGTAATGTCCTGACCGAGATCAACAAGAGCCTTGTCGAAAGCAGCCCAGTAAGCATCGCGCTGTTCAGCAGTGTAGAGATCGGAAGTGCCTTCACGTCCTGCTTTAGCAATAATGCCGGACAGAGCAGCCATGTTAGCGCGGTATTCTTCCATACCTACGATCGGCAGAGTGGAGAACGTCGTAGATCCGGTGTAAGCGGGATCGCAGTAAACGTAGATCGAGAAGAGTACGTCGTCAACTGTGAGTTCTTTTCCGTCGCTGAATTTAACGCCCTGTCTGAGTTTGATGTTGTAGTCAACAGTTCCGTCAGAGTTAATGGTCTCAGTAACGTCGGAGAGTCCGGTGTAGGTGTATTCAGTTCCGTTGTACGTTCTCTTTTCGCCTTCGATACCTTTGTATACTACGTTACCTTCACGGTCGGTGGAGATAAGACCGACAGCGGTCATACCTGCAACGTCCTGGTCGTAAGCAGTGGTAGCAAAGAAAGGACTGAATTTTCCGGAAAATCTCGAGTAACCGACAACCAGCGTGTCAGGCCCTACGTAAGGGGCAGCTGTGGGATCATCCTTGCCGGGTTCGTCGGGAGTCGCGGGTTTGCAGGCTGCAAACGTGACAGCTACAAGAACGAGTGCAAGAACAACAGCTAAAAGTCTTGATAGTTTTTTCACTTAAAATTCCTCCATACCATAATTCTGTAACCGATTTAAACGCACTCGTTAATTTCGGGTGCATTCATCGAATACATTTTGGAATTTTACAGCATACAAGAGGACTTGTCAACAAAAAAATTAGAAAATCAGAAAAAATATTATTCCTGCCGCATTGACACCTTTTTCCTAAAAGAGAAAGATAAAACGGCAGAAGTAAAGAAAATAATTGACATAATTGCAAAAATTATATCATTGGCCGTCACCGGTCTCGCTTCCTTACCGGCGGTTCTGAGAATAAATGCAAGTATTATTCCGCAAATATTCCACCCTGAAAGCAGCATAATTACGAACGTACTTTTAGCGAGCCGCTCGTACATTTTATCCTTCTGCTCCCTTGTCGCACGCCGTTCGCTGCCGCGCATGAATCTGTTCAGCGCATATACTGCGAAACAGAGGTACAGCAGCGGAAATACGCAGAGTGCGAACGGGATCAACGTATAATATTGCGCGGAGAAGCCTTTATTGCTGTAAAACGCAAGGGCAACGGCGAATGCCGCTACGGCTGCGGCGGTCAATACAGTTACCGCGCGTACGGCAGTTCTGACTTCGTCTTCCGGTTTTTCGAAGACGAAGTAGGCGCTCTTATAGACCGCCTTCGTTACCTGCTTCCCTTTTTTATTCTTTTCGTTTTCAAGCCGGTAATCTCCGACGTACTTCTTATTTAACATAAACACCACTCTGTGAACTATTAACAGGCAACGAACAACTCTAAACTCTTAACTCCCTAAACTTCATTTGAACTTCTGCGAAGCCGAGTGAATGGCTAAGAATTTTGTTTGACCGAAATGCGAACCGATTCCGGGGTTCGCATGAGACCCAAAATTCGTGCCATCACTCGGTTCACTTGCCACTTGCCACTTGCCACTTATCACTTGCCAATTGCCACTTATCACTTATCACTTGCCA
>JAGCTF010000182.1 GCA_017963755.1 Clostridia bacterium
AACTCGGGCTCCCGGTGAGCGAAGAGCAGGTGAGAGAACTCGAAGCTCATATAGAAGACATCGATTTTGACGCCGCCACCGCGCGCGAAAAACAGGTGAGGCACGACGTGATGGCACACGTTTACGCGTACGGACTTGCAGCACCCGGAAGCGCAGGGATCATCCATCTCGGTGCGACGAGCTGCTACGTTACGGACAACGCGGATCTTATTATTTACAGGGACGCGCTTCGGTATATCCGCTCGGAACTGCTCGGGGTCATGGTCAATCTTTCGAAGTTCGCGGAAAAATATAAGTCGCTTCCTGCGCTCGGATATACGCATTACCAGCCTGCGCAGCCCGTTACGGTCGGTAAACGCGCCTCGCTCTGGCTCCAGGATCTTGAATCGGATCTGCACGAGCTCGATTTCGTTATCGGCTCACTGAAATTTCTGGGCTCGCGCGGAACGACCGGCACGGAAGCCAGCTTTATGGAACTGTTTGACGGCGACGGCGCGAAGATAGACGAGATGAACAGGATGATCAGTGCGGAATTCGGGTTTGAAGAGTGCTTCCCGGTGTGCGGACAGACTTATCCGCGGAAGACGGACAGCAGGATCATAAACTGCCTGAGCTCCGTCGCGCAGAGCCTTTACCGCATGGCGGAAGATATCCGGCTGCTCCAGCACGACAGGCAGATAGAAGAACCGTTCGAAGCAGATCAGATAGGCTCGTCTGCAATGGCCTACAAGCGCAATCCTATGCGCTGTGAGCGCATTTGCTCCCTTGCCCGGTATCTTATGTCTCTCTCGGCGAACGCCGCCTCTACGGCCTCTACACAGTGGCTGGAGCGCACGCTCGACGATTCGGCTAACAGGCGCATATCTATGCCCGAAGGCTTCCTGTGCGCGGATGCTATACTCAGGCTCGCAGCGAACGTCACGGCGGGGCTAAGGGTCAATGAAAAAATGATCGACCGCGCCATCCGCGAGTATATGCCGTTTATTGCCACCGAAAATCTTATGATGGAAGGCGTCAGGCGCGGCGGCGACAGGCAGCAGCTTCACGAGATCGTGCGCGTCTGTTCTATGGAGGCAACGGCTCGTATGAAAGAGGGGAAGGACCCGGGGCTTACGGAGCTTTTAGCGATGCGGCCCGAATTCGGCATGACAGCGCAGGAGATCGAGGCGCTGCTTGATCCTTCGCTGTACACCGGCAGGTGCGCAGAGCAGGTGGAGCGGTATCTGAAAGAACTGGAACCGCTGCTCGCTCAGGCGGATTTGAAGGATAATTCCGGCGGTATCACGATCTGACGCACAAATTTTATCGTTAATATATTTTTTAAGCCATTTTTTTCGGAGGCTCACAATGGAAAAGATCCTCGTTCTGGATTTCGGCGGTCAATACAATCAGCTTATCGCGCGCAGGGTCCGTGATCAGCACGTTTTTGCGGAGATCGTTCCGTATAACCGTATCACGCCTGAAAAGATACTTGCCGGAGGCTACCGCGGCATAATTTTTACGGGCGGTCCGAACAGCGTTTACGACCCGGCGTCTCCGCATTATCCGCGGGAGGTGCTGGAGCTGGGCATACCGGTGCTCGGCATCTGCTACGGCTGCCAGCTGATCGCTTATATTGACGGCGGCACGATAGAGTCCGCGGGGGAGACGAGCGAGTACGGTATGGTGGAACACCGCGTGACCGACCGCGATTGCCCGCTGTTCAAGGGCGTGCCGGAGAAGGACGTGTGCTGGATGAGCCACACCGATTACGTGAGCCGCGTGCCGAAAGGGTACAGCGTATGCGGAGTCACTGATAATTGTCCGTGTGCGGCAATGTATAACGCGGCTAAGCGTGTCTACGGCGTTCAGTTCCATCCGGAGGTCACTCACACGCGTTTCGGTCAAAGGCTTTTGCGAAACTTCCTGTACGATATCTGCGGGCTTTCCGGGGACTGGACGGCCGGCAATTTCGCCGAGTCTGCCGTTTCGCATTTTCGTGAGTCGCTCGCGGGGAAAAAGGTGCTTATGGCGCTCTCCGGAGGCGTTGACTCCTCCGTGGCGGCGGTGCTGCTCCACAAAGCGGTGGGGGACGATCTGACGTGCGTTTTTGTTGACCACGGCCTTCTTCGCAAGGATGAAGGGGATATAGTGGAGAAGACGTTCAAGGGGCGCTTCGGGCTGAATCTTATAAGGGTCAATGCGGCTGACAGGTTTCTGGCGAGGCTTAAAGGAGTTACCGAGCCGGAGCGTAAGCGCAAGATCATCGGAGAAGAATTTATACGCGTGTTTGAGGACGAGGCGAAAAAGCTCGGGAAAGTTGGCGTGCTGGCACAGGGCACGATCTATCCGGACGTGATTGAGAGCGGCGCAGGAGACGCGGACACGATAAAGAGCCATCACAACGTCGGAGGCCTGCCTTCCGTAATTGAATTTGACGAGATCGCCGAGCCTCTCAGGACCCTGTTTAAAGACGAAGTGCGGCGCGTCGGGATCGAACTCGGGATACCGTACGAACTCGTCTGGCGCCAGCCTTTCCCTGGACCCGGCCTTGCGATCCGTGTTATAGGCGAGGTTACGGAAGAGAAACTTTCCGTGCTGCGCGAGGCTGATGCTATTTTCAGGGAAGAAATCATGAACGCCGGGCTTGAACGCGATACGAACCAGTATTTTGCGGTGCTCACTGATACGCGAACGGTGGGAGTGATGGGTGACGCGAGGACGTACGGCTGCACTGTCGCTCTTCGTGCGGTGTCAACGGATGATTTTATGACTGCGGACTGGTCGAGGCTTCCGATGGAGCTGCTGGCAAAAGTTTCCGCCCGCATCACTAACGAGGTCAAGGGCGTGAGCCGCGTCGTTTACGACATCACGTCCAAACCGCCGGCAACGGTGGAGTGGGAATGATGAACGAGGAACTGGTAACGATT
>JAGCTF010000183.1 GCA_017963755.1 Clostridia bacterium
AGTTTACATAGACAGCATATCCAACGGGATCACATCGTTTTCCTACGGAGAATGGTTCATAAGCGGGAACGCTGCATCGGGATTCAGAATCGTTTCGTATGCGGCCGATGATTATGATATTCTCGTCAGAAACAGTAGCGAAAACGGTGTTGAACTTGAATACGAGGAGAATTTAATTGATGAGGAGGATCCGGTTGATCTGTGGAATATATCTTTACAAAGCTCAATTTCTTATACGTCATTTTCTTCATCCGTAAATTCATTATCTTCATTTCAATCCGGCAAACTGAACTGGCTTCCGTTTATAACATCGGTAAACAGCAATGCTGCAGATCAGCGAGCGGTTTTTCATTCAATGGACAGTTCGAAAGTAGCCGTCTCTCCAATCGGGATAATAACTGTTAACGACAGTTGTCCCTGCAATTCTTCGGTTCAGATTAACGCCTCATGCGGCAACAGCACGGTTAGTGTTACAGTTTCAACACTGAACCATTAAAAAACACGTAATAGGTTCACATTAAGGGCATTGAGTAATTCCTGAGTTTTCTTCTGAACTGCGGAAACACGGATTCCCTGACCGTCACCTGTATCTACGCGGTAGATGTTTTTGGTAAGTTTCAAGACATCCTCCGCCGAGTATTTGTCATCAAGTTTGTTGTTTCTGAGGGCGTTGATCAGGCCGTAATAGTATAGCAGACTGATGTGATTCAAAAACGCCCAGCCCCGGAAATAGTCGTCCGAATGAGCATGGGATGCCGATGAAGAAACACTGTTTTTCAGGTAGTCAAAGCACTGCTCTATAGCCCATCTCTGTTTGTAGTCAAGATAAATCTCTTTCGGAGAAACATCGAGATTGCTGCAGAATGAGAAATAGCCCATCCTGATTTCTTTAAGAACGTCCATCGGTGCGTGTTCTTCTTCTCCGTAATCCTTTTCCGCACATTCCACAAAATGACCTGCAAGCTCCGCTTTTCGGGAATCGTCACGGAAAGTGTAGATGTAGTTGCCTTTATTGCCGCTTGATCTTTTACGGAACCACACCGGCCTCTTGTTAAAGGAGAATATTCCGTCCCATTTACTGTCGTCGTTGTTCTCGTAGAATGAGTCTTCAACATTTACAGTGTTATCCTGCAGAGGCAGAATGAATTTCATTCCACCGTTGATCAGTGCTGAAACGTTCTTTTTGGAGTAAAAACCTTTGTCCGCGATTATAATACAGTCACTGCAGCCGGCGGCATTAACAGTATCCATAAAAGCGGTTTTGTCAACAACTGATCCCTGCACCACACGGTAAAATACCGGCTTGTGGGAGTCTTTTTCGAATACATACAGTATTCTTGCCTGTGGATTCTGACTGTGCTCCGGATTGTATCCCTTTGCCGAAAGTGAATCTGCGGATCTTGAAAAGATCGATGTCCCGTCAAACAGCAGCGTTGTTCCCGGCAGGATCTCAGAACGCATAAAATAGTCCAATTGTTCCTGTATGCTTCCAAGATATGATACAAATCGCCTGACCGACCCTTCGGATACCGATATATCGCTGCAGACATCACTCAAATAAGAATCAAGAAACATCGGCTGTATCATCTTGGCAGATGAAACACTGTCTACAAGACGGATAAGAGAGATTGTGCGTATCTCGCGAAAAATATCCGGGAAACACTCCCTTAGACGCGAGTTCAGATTCGGTGTCAGCTGCTGCAACAGTTCATATGCACCGTAGTTCTTTACGACCGGTGCGGTGTCCGGAGTAACACGCATCTCCTTCATAAGCCGCAATCCGTTCGCGTTCGGGATAAAGCCATCCGATTCTGTTATTTTACCGATGCTTTTGCCGGTTACTTTTTGAGGACGGTTTTTATCCGGATTCCATTTGGAAGAGATGAGGTAAACATAGTACTTACCTTCACCGAAACAGCGGATCTCGACGGCTCCGAACAGCGTTGGCTTCTGCTTTTTGATACTTTCCGGAATGCTCATTTTGATGCACCTCATATATACGTTAATAACGTAATAAGTATACATCAAAACGGTCGCTAAATCAAGAGGTTTTTAAAAAAAAACACTCAAAATATAGAGAAAAACACTCAAATCAAGATGATCACAGCCACATATAGTGGCCGTTACACAATTTGAAGACGAATTTAGCGGATTCATATATACGTTAAAATCAACGATTCAGTGTGTCTATATAAATTTATTTGGCATAATCGACCGCTCTTGATTCGCGGATCAGATTTACCTTGATCTGGCCGGGGTATTTGACCTCTTCCTTGATCTTTTGAGCTATATCCCTTGCGATGACGACCATTCCCTGATCGCTCACATCCTCGGGTTTTATCATGACGCGGAGCTCGCGTCCCGCCTGGATGGCGTAGGCTTTTTCGACGCCCCTGAAACCGGTCGCGATCTCTTCGAGCTTCTCGAGCCGCTTGATGTAGTTCTCGAGGTCCTCGCGTCTCGCGCCGGGTCTTGCCGCCGATATCGCGTCGGCTGCCTGGACGATGACGGCGATCGCGGTTTTAGGTTCTACGTCGTTGTGGTGAGCTTCGATGGCGTGGATGACCTCGCGGCTCTCCTTGTACTTCTTGGCCGCGTTCACTCCGATCTCGACGTGCGTACCTTCGACGTCGTGAGGGAAGGCCTTGCCTATATCGTGCAGAAGTCCGGCTCTCCTTGCCGTCGCGGCATCCACGCCGAGTTCTTCGGCCATGATACCGGACAGGAAAGCGACCTCGACCGAATGCCGGAGCACGTTCTGACCGTAGCTCGTTCTGTAGCGCAGACGTCCGAGCAGCTTGACGAGCTCCGGATTGAGTCCGTGCACTCCCACTTCGAACGTC
>JAGCTF010000184.1 GCA_017963755.1 Clostridia bacterium
AGATCCCTGACAACGACCGTCGCTTCGAACGTGGAAGTATTGCCCGCCTCGTCGCTCGCGGTATAGATCACTTTGTAAGTCCCGGGTTCCTTAAGATTAACTGCGCTGGAATCGATGGAAATTTTGACCTCGCCGCCGCGGTCGTCGGTCGCCGATAGCCCCTGCCTGTAGGAAATGGTATCTCCCACAAAAATTTCGCGGTATGCGATCGCTTCTATTACGGGCGGGACGTCGTCAACGTCTACGGTAATTTCGGCTGTGACCACGGTACTGTTTCCGGCCGCGTCCTTGAGCAGGATCTCCACCTGCCTCGTGCCCTTCGTTTCTGTGTCAACGCTTTGTGTGAATTCGGCGGTGACGTCCGTGCCGTCGTTTATGCTTACAATGAAGTCTTCGGGCTTCACTGCGCTTCCCTTCTGAACGAAGAGCGAGCGCGTCTCCGCAGAGGGCGCTACGGTGTCGCGGACAATTATTACCGCCCCGTACGTTTTATCTCCGCACTGAAGTTCGACTGGATAAGTTCCGCACACGCGTGTGTCAATGTTTGAAGTATTACTCAGATAATAAGCGAAACTGTGCTCGTAGCCTTCTTTCAGGAAAGCCGAAGCGGACGGAAGCTCCTGCCCGGCCTCCACGTAGACCAGTTCCGTAACAGGAGCGGACGGTTCATGCGTAGGAAAAAGTACAGGATCTGCCGAAGAAACGTTGCTGCCGTGATCAGGCGAAGACTGATCCGAAGGGACGTTCGTACGGTCAATAATTACCGTATCATCCGGGCCTTTTCTCTTTTTTGCGCCTGTGACGATCAGAACGACGATCAGCGCAATGATGATCAGCGTCAATACGATAATGACCGGTTTATAGTTTGTTTTTTTCTGTTTAGATCCCGGAGCCGAACTTCTTCTTGTAAAGTCCGGTTGTCCGCCTGAATATGCCATCCGAATTTGCCTCCTGCGTGACAGGCGAGGCAGCCATATTAGAGCCGCCTGACTTTTCCGCCCGCCATCGATATTGCCGCCTCCGCCGCAAATACGGCGGGGTCAAGATACGGTATGTCGATGTTGTACATATTGAACGCGATCGGCAGTTCGGTACACCCGAGTATGACTGCCTCCGCACCGCGTTTCATAAAATCGTTTGCAACGTCGATAAACGGCCCCGGATCGAATCCGGGATTTCCCGCCTTTATACCGTCATAAACCATTTCCATAACTGTTTTCTGGCCTTCTTCGGACGGTATCAGCAGTTCGATCCCGAACTTCTCAAATTCCCGTTCATAAAGACCGGACCAGACCGTGCCGTCTGTCGCCATCAATCCGACCTTCTTATATCCGAGGCGGAGCGCCCCTTTTGCCGTTTCTTCCGGCATATTGATCAGCGGAACAGGCAGTTCCTCAGCGACACGGTCATAAAAGTAATAAGCCGTATTGCAGCCCATGACCAGCACGGATGCTCCTTCACGCACGAGCCGTTTTCCGCTTTTAAGCATCTCGGGCACCGGATCTTCGCCGCCGCGAAGGATCGCATCTGCCCGGTCCGGAATGCGCGAATTGCAGTCAATAAGGATCGGAATGTGATCGCTGTCGCACGAAGCGTCCGTCATACGTACGATCTTTTCAAAAAAATCACACGTGGCGAGCGGTCCCATTCCGCCTATTATCCCTATTGTTTTATAATCTTTTAATCTTGGGCTCATTGATTTCCGTCAAAACGATTATTACTGCTTTTGATTACTTATTCTTCTTTTTGCCTTTCACAGAAAAAGCGATGATGATGCCTACGGCCGCGACCGCCACAACGCCGCATACGACGTAAAGCCAGGTCAGATTATTTCCGCTCTTCGTCTGCTTCTCGCCGGATTCCGGAGTAGCGGCAGCAGGTTCCTTAGTGGTGTCTGCAGGTTTGGCCGTCGCTTCATCCGTGGGTTTCTGCGTAGGAGCCTCAGTCGCGGGAGCTTCGGTGGGAACCGGCGTAGCGGGCTTCTTCTCCTGGAGATAAGTGAGAACTATGTTGTCAAAAGACGTTGACGCATCGCCTCTGTTACCGAGGCCTACCGCACCGTAATCGGCGCTGATACGCGCGTTGTCAAGCTCTAAAAGCTGCGTGCCGGAAGCATCTTTAATAACTGCTTTTTTGTAAAAGACAAGGTCGCTGTCGCCTTCGTCGCCGTCGGGGTAAGTACCCTTCTCTCCGCTGTATTCGACGGTGGCAAGCAGTCCGCCGTTCACAAAGATCTGGACGCTGCTCTTTCCGTCGTCAACGAATTTATAATTGTTGCGGCCGGTTGCGTCGAAGCCTTCCGGATAATCGAATTCCACGCCCTGTGCGTGCACGTAAAGTCCGTCTTCAACGCGTGTCTTTACACTTACGCCGATCTTTTTCGCGGATTTGTTTTCATATACGCGAATGCCGGAACCGCCGATGCTCGAAACGCCTTTTTCCTTGCCGCCGTTTTCACCGTACCAGTCCCATTCATACATATCAAAATGCTGCTGCGTACCTGCGTTTTTAGGATTCGTTATAGTATAAGCGGAAGGATCGGTCATTCTTACAAAAATGCCGCCGAGAGCCGGATTCGTCGTAACGAACTGATAATCGATCGAGAACGTGTATGCACCGGCAAAATAGTCGTACGCCATGTCGATATCCGTATAGAATCCGGAATAGCTTTTAAGCGTTACCGTTCCGTCATCTTCCACCTGTGCTTCTCCGCCTGCGGCTCTGACGACCTGCATGATGAAAGTATCGGCGATCTCGGATTCTTCAAGAGTAAGCCCCTCCTCACCGGTAAAAGTAAATTCGATTTTCTTCTCCTCGTATTCAGGCTCGCTTTCGGTCGCCGTTGAGACCACGGCTAAAGGAAGCACGAGCGCGAGGGCCAGAAGCAGAACTGTAATGATCTTAAATTTTTTCATTGTAATTTCTCCCTTTCTTTTTGTTGATTATCAGGACCGCCGCCGCGACCGCGACTAATAATGCCGCGCCCGAAACTGCGATTATTGCCGGAACAGGAATACCTGCGTTTCCGCCTTTTAAAGGTGCCTTTACAGCCGTATCTCTGACACGGCTTGATATTTTCCCGCCTTCTTTTACGTATCTGTAATTAAAGCGCGAGTTCGGAGCGGCGTCTCCGAGATCCATAAATTCCATTACTTCGCCTGTAACCGTGGAATTATCGGCCCATTTGAAGTCGAAATTATCCCGCTCTTCGAGATCTATGAGCGAATTCTCCACGCGGACGACAAGCTTGTTCCCCGCTACGGAATATTCGGCCCATCCCTTATTATAACCCTTCCAGGCCGGTTCTGCAAATTCTTCGACAGACATTTTTCCGCCGTCCGTCTCACGGCCGATCACAAAGTCGTATCCGGACCAGCCGCTGTAGTAATATTGATCGCTGTCAATGAACAGATTCATCCAGTTTGACGTTCCGGGGGCTGTGACGATATCGGATGCGCATTCGGCGTAAAAATA
>JAGCTF010000185.1 GCA_017963755.1 Clostridia bacterium
ATGGCGCCGCTTCTCGGCGGAAATGGGGCACGAACCGGATGATGACACGAATTTTGGGTCTCATGCGTTTCCTGCTTTAATTCGCATTTCGGTCAAACAAAATTCTTAGTCATATATCCGGCTTCGTGCAGTGTTAATGAGGTAGTATTTTGAGTGAGGGCGCCGCTTCCCGGCGGGAGATGGGCGCAAAACACCGCCTGGATTCCAGTTTTTAATTTTCAGGCGGTGTTTCAAGTGAGCGGGCGCCGAAAAGGCCGGAAGAAAACCTCACCGCGGCTTGAATTAGGCACAGGTTTTATGATAAAGTATCTCGTACCATCGTCAAGCTGCGCAGTGCCTGGAAATCAAGGCGATAGCGGCGGGGCGGCATTATCAAAACGGAGACGCAAATAAAAATGTTTGAAAAACTCATCGAACTTATAAATAAATATGACACAATTATAATCCACCGGCACTCGCATCCCGACGGAGACGCCCTGGGCAGCCAGCTCGGGCTTAGAGCATTAATAAAAGAAAACTTCCCGGCTAAAGCGGTCTATACAGTCGGGGACGCGGCGGGGCGATACTCGTTCATGAAAAACTCAACAATGGACGAAATTGACGACAGCACGTACGAAAAAGCACTCGCAGTAATACTTGACTGCCCCACGCAGGAACTCGTATCGGATAAAAGGTTTGCCCTTGCCGCTGAAAAGATAAGGATCGACCACCACATCTACTGCGAAACCTTCACCGACTTCGAAATAATTGACACCTCCTTCGAAAGCGCGGCCGGAATGATCGCACTTTTCGCCAGAGAACAGTCGCTCACCGTAAGCGTTGACGCGGCCGACGCGATCTACACGGGTATGGTTACGGATTCCGGGCGCTTCCGCTACGATTCGACGAACGCACGAACGCTGGAACTTGCCGCAATGCTGCTCTCTGCCGGGGCTAATGCCGATAAGATCTATACGGATCTGTATTCCCGCGACTTTTCTTCGATCCTGCGCCAGTCGCAGTTCATCAATAAGATCAAAATATTCGAGGACAGCCCCGTCGCATACATTTATACGACCGCGGACGAAGTCAAAGCGATGGGTTTTCCAGACGCGGCGTCGGTCTCGCGCGGCATGGTCAACGTCATGTCGGACATCAAGGGCATAGATATATGGGTCAATTTTACGGAGGACAACGGGAAGGTGCTTTGCGAGCTCCGTTCGAGCTGCTACAACATTAACCCGGTGGCGGTCAAGTACGGCGGAGGCGGTCATAAAAAGGCGTCAGGGGCAGACGTTCACAGCTTCGAAGAGGCAATGCAGATGCTTAGCGATCTGAAAGCGCTTACCGCAGCGGAAAAAGCGGCGCAGGAAGCAGAGAAAGCGGAGAAAACGGAGAAGGCCGCCGGGGGCAGTGAAACGGCGCTCTCAACACCGTCCGGAGCAGACGTAAAGCGTCTGATCCTTGCCAAGATACGCGAATACGACACGATAATAATCAGCAGACACAAGCGCCCGGACGGAGACGCGGTGGGTTCCACTCTCGGCCTCTCCCTTATACTCAAAGAAACGTACCCGGACAAAAAAATATACCTCGACAATATTGACCGCGCCGAATACCTCGCGTTCCTTGGCGACGAAGGGCCGCGGCCGGAAGAAAGCGAATATGAAAACGCACTTGTCATCGTACTTGACACCGGTACGTCCGACCGCATCGCTAACCCGCTGGCCGGAAAAGGGCGCGAACTTATCAAAATCGACCACCACGTGTGCGAGCTGCCGTACGGCGATATATGCTGGATCGAAGAGGAACGCTCCTCCGTCTGCGAAATGATAACCGATTTTTACCGCACGTTCCGCGACGAACTGAAGATCACTAAAGAGGCTGCGGAATGTCTTTACACCGGAATGGTGACGGATTCCGGGCGCTTCAGATTCCGCGGGACCGACGGGAACACGCTCAGACTCGCGGGACTGCTCCTGGACGCCGGAGTGGATTTCGAACGTATTTATTCAATTCTCCGCGCAGAAACGGTCGAAACGCTCAAGTTCGACGCATATCTTACGCAAAAAATACGCCTCACTGAAAACGGAGTTGCTTACCTGCACGTTACGAAAGCGCTCCGAAAACGCCGCGGGATCTCTCTCGAGGAAGCGTCAGATACAGTATCGCTCATGGAACATATTAAAGGCAGCCTTATCTGGATCGCGTTCATCGAAAACGACGATAAAAGCATCCGCGTGAGGCTCAGATCCCGCTTCGTAGAAGTGCGTGAGATAGCTTCAAAATACCACGGCGGAGGCCACGCCTGCGCAAGCGGGGCAACGGTATACAGTTCTGCGGAAGAGGCGGCGCTGCTTCGTGACGCGGACGAACTGCTCGGAAGATACAAGGCAGAACATCCGGATCAGATATAAATGCGGCCGCCGGCGCGGGGGCAATAGCAAAAGCAGATTGGATTTTAAGCGGTCAATATGAAAATAATTGTTACAAATGACGACGGTATTAACAGTCCGGGGCTCCGGGAAATGGTTTTATGGTGCAGAAAGCTGGGAGAAGTGACAGTCGTTGCCCCAAAATACGAGCAGAGCGGCAGGTCGCAGGGCATCGTGATCGACCGCCCGTTCGAGGTTGTCGAAAGCGACGTTTTCAGCGACCTGGGCATAAGAGCCGTATCGATTGACGCCTCCCCCGCCGACTGCATCCGTTTCGCCATGGACCGTTTTAACGAGACGTACGACATGGCCTTTTCCGGCCTGAATAACGGCATTAACCTCGGGCACGACATTGGATACTCCGGAACAGTCGGAGCGGCTTTTGAGGCCAATTACGCGGGCATAAAGGCCATCTCCGTATCGACAGTCTTCGGCAACGTCGGAAATGCCGCGAAGGAGCTCGACAAGATCTGGGATTTTCTCACAAAGAACCGTGCGCTGGAGCGCTGCACCCTGTTCAACGTCAACGTTCCGGAGAACCCGGCCGGGATCCTTTTTACCGAGCAGGGCAATACTTTCTACCGCGATCATTTCGTGGAGAAAGGCGGCAATATGTTCCGCGCCCAGTATTACGTCACGCGTAAGGTCGAAGGGGCAAGGAATAAGCGCATCGATATCGACGCGATGCTTCTCGGTTACATCAACGTGACTCCGCTCACCACGAAACGGACCGATTACGCCGCACTTGAACTTCTGCGCGAAGGCGCCAACGGCGATCGATAGCCTGCCGCCGCCGGACTTTCACCGTGATAATATTGCCCCCGGCCGATAAAAAAACGGGACCACATCTCTGTGATCCCGCGATTCCCTTGCATTTAAAACAAAAACTCAGTCTTCCTTTTTCCTTCTGAGCAGCACCGCTCCGCAGCTGAGCGCAAGCACTATGACCACGGCGCTGAAAATAACTTCGGCGTCACCGGTCTGAGGCGGTGTTACCTGAGCTTTTTCATACGACACTATCACGCAGCCCTGTGCAAATTCGTACGTGCCGCCGTGATTCTTCATCGGCCCTTTAACGGTTACGGTATCTCCCTCGCCGATAACGTCAGCGCCGTCGCCTGCAAGGCGGTAGCACATGACCGGACGATCGCTGTCGCCGTTCACTATTATCGTAACAGTCACGTTCTTGTAGTCGCTGTTGTACGCGGTATCAACGCTCTTAATGACGCCGGTAAGGGTGTGCTCTCCGGTCAGGAAATCTCCGTCTTCCAGGGCATAAAGTGCTTCAAGGATCTTTTCGGGAGTATCGAGCACGGGCGCTTCTTCCTGATTTTCTCCGGGAACGCGCTCGAGCAGTGCACATTTCGAGTCGAATTCGACTGTTCCGTTATAATTCTTGATCTTACCCTTAACCGTGATCGTATCGCCTTTGGCAATCGCGTCGCAGCCCTCCCCTTCAAGACGGTAGCACTGGATCGGTTTGTCTTCAAGGCCTGCCACCTCGATAGTAACAGTGATGTTCTTGAACTCGGAGTTGTAAGGAGTATTGATCTTAGTGACAACGCCGGTCAGTGTGTATTCGCCGTCGAGCGCTTTTCCGGTCTCGAGTGCGTACGCGGCGGTCAATATTTTTTCAGGCGTGTCGAGCACTTCGACCGGCTCTTCAGTAGCGGGCTGTTCGGCTTTCGTGAACGCATCAAGCGTGCAGTTCGCGTCGAATTCAACTGTGCCCTTGAAGTTCTTGATCTTTCCGGTAACAGTTATCGTATCGTTCTCGCCGATCGTCTCGACGCCGTTCTCAACTCCCTCGCCGTTGACCAGGCGGAAGCACTGGATCGGCTTATCGGTGAGCTCGCCCACGACCATCGTTACGGTCACGTTCTTGTATTCGCTGTTGTACGCGGTGTCAACGCTCTTGATCACGCCTGTAAGCGTAAACGTGCCGTCGAGCGCTTTTCCGGTCTCGAGTGCGTACGCGGCGGTCAATATTTTCTCGGGCGTGTCGAGCACGGGAGCGGGTTCTTCTGAAGGGTCCGAAGGAGAAGGATCAGTTCCGCCTTCGAGAGTTCCGTCAACAGTGATCGTGAATGATGCGTATCTTACCTGATCTGCTGTAGTGGTAAACGTGACGGCATTCGCGCTGCCGGTCCACGTCTTTGCGTCAGCGTCGTAGCTTCCGCTATCCGGAACCGGAACACCGCTCTTCGACGTATCGAATTCAAATACGATCTTAGTGATGGCCGAATCAGCTGAAATAGTTAAAGTATTGCCCTCTGTAGCAACACTGTTGTTTTTATACGTTCTGACGGCCGATGGATTGCTGTAATATTTCGGAGGATTGCTCCCGGTAGATTGAGCAAACTCGAAAGATATTCCTTTGACAGTGGCGGTAGTAACTTCCTGTGCGTTTTCTTTTCCGAATTCGGCGGCGGTAACCGTAACTGTAGATTCAGCAGATACGCTGATGCGGCCGAAAGAAACAAATGCTGCCGTTAACAGAGCTATAACAAGCATCAGCGGCACGATTTTTCTGGTCATATTTAACAAACACCTCCATAGTATGCGGCGCATCGCCGCACTTTTGTGATTATAACATACACTTTTAAGTGATAGCAAGCAGGCCGGACCGCGGCGGGTGCGGAAGCGGGGCTGGACGTCTTAAGTTTTTCCATCCCCTGCCCCGCCTTTTAATTCATTGATCAGCCCGCCTGTACGCTGTCGAGCTTGCAGCCCTGAGTGAACTCATAAGTTCCTTTGTAATTCTTGAAATCGCCGGTGACGGTGATCACGTCTCCGACCTTAAGGTCTTTAGCGCCTTCTCCTTCAAGTCTGTAGCACATGACCGGTTTGTCGGGATAGCCGTCCACCTGGATCGTGACGGTGATGTTGTTGTACGAATCGCTCCAGGCGGTGTCGATCGTGGTGATCTTACCTGTAAGAGTGAACGGGCCGACAAGCGTTTCATTGTCCTTAAGAGCGTACAGCGCGTTCATGATCTCCTCGGTGGTCTTGTAAGGATTTTCCTGCTGTTCGCCTTCTTTATCAATGCTTACGAGTTCACATGCGGCGTCAAATTCGCGCGTGCCGTTGTAATTTTTAAGCACGCCCTTTACAGTAATGGTATCGCCCTTCTTTATCTTATCCGAGCCTTCGCCCTCCAGTCTGAAGCACTGTACCGGTCTCGCCTCGTCTCCGTCTACGACGATCGTAACGGTAACGTTGTTATACTGCGTGCTGAAAGGAGTATTGATAGCGGTGATAACGCCGGTGAGCGTGTACTCGCCTTCAAGTTTTTCGCCGGATTCGAGCGCATAGAGTTTTGTAAGGATCTCGGCAGCAGTCTGCGCGGGAGGTTCGGTCGGATCTGCGGGCTTATCGGTAGGAGCCGGCGTGGGATCCGCAGGTTTGTCGGTGGGCTGAGGCTCTCCGGCCTTTACGAATGAATCCAGATTGCAGTTCGCGTCAAATTCGCGCGTGCCGTTGTAGTTTTTGAGCACTCCGGTGACGGTGATCGTGTCGCCTACGCCTATCTGATCGGCGCCGGTGCCTTTAAGTCTGAAGCACTGGACCTGCTTGTCCGAAAGGTCTCCGACCTGGATCGTAACGGTAACGTTGCTGAATTCGGCGCTGTACTCTGTATTGACCTTCGTGATCACGCCGGTAAGAGTGAACGTGCCGGGCAGAGAATTACCAGCGGGTACGTTGTAGAGCGCGTTGACGATATCCTCATCCGTCATATTCGCGGGCATTACTGTGATCGCGAATTCCTGAGTCTGGGTCTCGCTGCCGCATGTGGCGGTGACGGCGAGTTTGACTGTTTCCACAGTGTTTCCGATAGTGATGTTGAGTTTATCTCCTTCGATCGCAGCGGAAGTTCCTTCTTTAACTTCCCAGGCGAAGTTCACGTTTTCATACGTCGCGCCGGTCACAGGCAGCGTTACGGAAGTGTTTTCAGATACGAAATCGGGAATGGAAATAGCGGCAAGCTCGTTGCTGATTTTATCCGCATCGGCAATGTCTGTGGAGGCCACTGTAATTCCGCCGGCGCAGGGGTAGATCTGCGGAGCATTGTACCAGCTTATCGGTCCTTCTACGTCGATCGTGTATCCTACGCCGAGCTTATCGTACTCAGCCTTCATTTCTTCTACCGTCAGGGTGTTGGAAGTTGAGAGATAGAGTTTGAATTCAACGTTATTCTTGGTGATAGTAACGTAAACGGAACCTGCGCCTTTTTCAACGAACGTATCGGCGGTGTTGCTGTTCCAGTCGATGCTCTTCACCTGCGCTCCGGTGATCGTGGCGATAAGGCCCTGCTTCGGGTCGAGTTTCGCGGTAAAGTCGGAGCCGTCAAACAGGTCGTCCATAGCGAACTTCTTGATCTCTCCGGTGCGCGGGTTTCCGGAAGCGTCGGTGAGCAGCGTGTACGTGCAGCCTGCGCCCATCTCGCGGAAGCCGTTGTAGATCGAAGTCGTACCGTTAACGATGATGACGTTGCCGATCGCGAGTTCGGTGTCGCAGAGTTCCTTAGAATCGCACTTCATACGGTAGGCAAAATAGCCATGCTCGCCGTCAAGATCCTGCAGGAATACGCTGACGTTTTTATTGGCTTCGTTGTACGGATATTTGGCGACAACGATGCCGCGTATATTCATCGTCACGTCTTTGGTATTTTCAGCCCAGTAATCCCAGGTCGCGACCTCGAACGCTTTGATGACGTAATCCATACTGATCTCTTTAGAGAATTCTCCGCCTTTAACAAGCCCCTTCAGCGTGAAAGGAGTGTCCTGATCAGCGTTGGGATCAACGACTACCTTTACTGAATCGCCGTCGGGGACAAGGCTTACCAGCCCCTCCGCACCCGAGACTGACCACTCGACGTCCAGATCGTATCCCTCGTAGTCAATGATCTTCGTCGGTACCGAGAACGTCGCCGAAACGGAATTATCCTGTCCGGGTTTGTTGTACTCGTACAACATCTGGGCGGCGCCGTCAACGGTCTCCTGCGTGATCGGGCCCGTTTTGGGGTCGTCGGTTCCCTGGCCTTTGTTTCCCGTACATGCCGCGAGCGAGAGCACAAGGGCAAGCACGGTAATAATTATAAGAATTTTTCTTTTCATACAGATTTCTCCTCGTCTTGATTTATCTGAATAAGGTTTTTTACTGCAGTATCTCCGCATCCGCCAGCGTGAAGAGCTTCAGCTGAGGCGCGTCTTTATAATATGTGAATATTCCCTGGACGTTGATCGTTTTCCCGGCAAAATATTCTTCCGTTACGGTCTCTCCGTCCTGTGTCAGTTTAACGGTGCGTACAGTCACGGTCTTTCCGTCCTGAGAAGTACAGGTGAGCGTCATTGCCCCGTCACTGTCGGAGCCGTTGTTCTTCGTAGTATATATAGACGTGACCTTAAGGTTTTCCATACGGACGAAAGTGTTTTCGAGCGACCCGTTTGTCAGAAGATCTTCCGCCGTGATCAGAGTCGGAGCGAACTTGACGTCCTTCTCGAGTATTTTCGTGTCGTCGTCTGTAGGATTGATCAGCGAGAACGAAAGGCCGGAAACCTGGAAGCCGAAGTTTTCGTTGTCATCGGCAGTACCGGTCACGGACAGTCTGTAGCCCGGGACAAGGAATTTGGGCGCCAGCGGAGCGTACCCGCCGTATACGTACACGCCATAGTACTGCTGCGTGTCTTCGTCGAACTGCTCCATATAGATGCCGCCGCCGCTTTCTTTGGTGACAACGCCTTCGAACCGCACTTTCAGTGAATTATACGCGCTGCGGTTCATGACGAGCGCTTTGATCGTGAGCTCAACCGTTTCGCCGTAGTAGAAGAGCGGATCGCGTTTGCCAGAATACAGATTTATCCTCTCAGTACGCGCGCTGGTGAGAGCGTCCATAGCGATCTGCCCGTAACGCGTAGCCGAAGTGCTCTTGCCCATCGCAAGCCCGTCCGAAAGGATCTCGATATTCAGGTTACGCCACGTATCACTGCCCTTCGGCAGATACCATACCCACGCGAGATAACGGTCGCCCGTCGAATCCATAGTGGCATGCCCTTCTTCGTTGCTCTCGAGGACGATCTTTTCGGCGTCTTTCAGTTTCGTTTTCGTGTAGATCGAAGCGGGATGGCCCCAGGGCTCGACCTTACCGGTGGATTCCGGCGTATCGATCCCCTGAAAACGCACTTTTATGATCTCCGTGTGGGAGTTGTTCCAGAAATGCACAGTGTCGCCGTCAATAAACTGCTCAACCGTGACAAGGCCGCGGCCGGTCTTGTCAAAATCAGCGTTGATGTCGCTTGTA
>JAGCTF010000186.1 GCA_017963755.1 Clostridia bacterium
AGGCGCGTTTAAAGGACAATTCAGCTCGCGAATGAATTCGGATCGTGTGTGGCATCGTTCTTTGAAAGAAGGTACGCACTTTTTTGCATCTATAAGATATCTTGCTAATTCCCACTTTTTTATTTATTCCTCGGTCTCGTAGTAATAGGAATAATCAATGCCCTTCATGATGATCTCGCGGTTATAGATATCATCGGTCAAGGCGTTTTCTATCAGTTCTAATATTTTCGTCGGATCGGATACACTTTCGCGCATGGCGGCGAGATAATCCTTTTTGTCGATCAGGCTCCACTCAACGCATTTTTTCAGATTCTTCTTCAAAATCAGATCGAGCCAGATACGGGTGCTTCTGCCGTTGCCTTCCATAAACGAATGCGCGACGTTCATTTCAACGTATTTTTTGACGATCTCTTCGAGCGTACTTTCGGGCATTTTTTCGATATGCGCGAGCGCCCCGTCGAGATATCGCGACGGCGAAAACACAAAACCGCCCTTTGCGATATTGACCGTCCGTATCTGCCCGGCGAAATCATAGAGTCCGCCGAAAATATACCCGTGGATCTGCTGCAAACCCTTCGCCGTGCCCACTTCGATGTTGTCAATGAACCCGCTCTCGAAAAGTTCATACGCCTTTTGCTTGCTCTTTTCGTCAAGAGAGGTCTCCATGTTCTTCATCCAGCGGGCAAAGACTTCGGACTTCTTGCTCGGTATCAAGGCGATGACCGTATTCAGGCCGGACTCGTCAACAACGTCGGTGTTGTAAAACTTCCCGTCCCGCGCTTTTAATTTCAGTTGTTTGCAATTTGCAAACAACTTGCCGTTTCTTCTTTTTACAGTCGCCCAATACACGCGCGGATTCTTGCTCCCGGTCAAGGCTTCGGCAATATCCGCAGCGCAAAACCACCATTTGGAACTATCCTCATCCCAAACAGCGCGTACAGGTATATCTTCAAAAAAACGTATAGAAGTTTTAATCATAGCACTTACCTCCATTAATGAATCAAAATCATGTATTTCTGTCCATTTCTCTCATCCAATTCTATATTTTAACTAAGCGCTCATGCCGTCAACGACAATCTCATTTCAGCTTTCACAGACAGCCTTACCTGTCTGTGGCAATGATAAACTTCCAAGGTTATTATATTATGCATTAAGCCCGATTGCAATCACCCAACTTATTTATGAGGTGTGAAATCGAATCTGAACACACAAAAAACACTTCTATACTTAAGCAAACGCAATAAGAATATATAAAGTGTATAAAATTTATGAAACAAGACGAAATAGACTTTTTGCATTCTTTAAGGATGACATTTATCGCCCAAAGTTAGATTTAAAACAGTTACAGATCATTCGTGTTTAGCCCTTGACGAAGGCAGTTTTTGGTGTTAAAATAAAGTGCACTTTAAAAATGCACCAATTTGGAGGTTTCTATGGAATATATTAAGCGGGATCTGGAGCGAAAATTTATGCATATGAGCGACTCATTCAAGGCAGTCATGGTCATTGGCGCGAGGCAGGTCGGAAAGTCGACGATGCTAAAGCACCTTGCCCAAGACACTGACAGGACGTATGTTACGATGGATAATACGCAGCTCCGTCACTTCGCGCAGACCGAGCCTAAGTTGTTTTTACAGACGTATCAGCCTCCGATACTGATTGATGAAGTACAGAAGGCGCCGGAGCTTTTTGAAGAGATCAAGATCATTTGCGATGAAAGCGATGCGCGCGGCCAATTCTGGCTTACGGGTTCGCAGAGTAAGAAGCTGGTTAAGAAGGCCGGTGACTCATTGGCCGGGCGGCTTTGCATCTTGAAGATGTACAGTTTGTCCAACAGAGAAAAGCTCGGTATTGACCCGGAAAACGCATTCACCTTTTCGCTGAAAGCGTTGATTGACCGCGAAAAATTGTTCGGGCAGAACAATATCCTTGCCACCTTCGAAAACATTTGGCGCGGCGGTCTCCCCGACGTTCAGGAGAAAGATGAAGAGCAGCTTAGCGAGTATTTCAATTCGTATATTGAGACCTATCTGATGCGTGATGCGGTGGATGATTACGGCATCACCGATACAGAGGGTTTTCGCAAGTTTCTGCGTGCCTGCGCCGCCTTCACCGGGCAGCTCATTAACTATAACGATCTCGGTGCGTCCGCGGGCGTATCCGGCGTGACCGCTAAAGAATGGGTCAGTGTGCTCCAATCGATGGGGATCATCTTCCTGCTTGAGCCGTACGCTTCCAACGAACTGAAGCGCCTGACCAAAAAGCCGAAATTATACTTCTGCGATACCGGTTTTTGCGCGTTCCTGTCTTCCTGGACGACCCGTGACGTGCTGATGAACGGTGCTGCGAGCGGCCATTATTACGAGAATTACGTGATCGCCGAGCTACTGCGCAATTACGCATACGGTAAGAATAAAGTGAATTTGAATTTCTACCGTGACAATAAAATGAACGAGATCGACCTGATCATCGAGGAGGAAGGCGTTCTGCACCCGGTGGAGATCAAGAAATCCAGCGCCCCTGACCGGAGCGATGCGAAGGCTTTTTCTCTGTTGAAAAGCGCCGAGCGGAGTGTCGGCAACGGCGCTGTGATCTGTATGTCGGACGCAGTGATCCCGATAAGCGAAAACACGCTGATCGTCCCTTCGAATCTGATTTGACGGTATTTATTTTTGGAGTAGCAGTCACAGACGCGCACGCCTGCGGAGGTGGCGGTCTCGATGGCGGCCGAGACGTATTTGTCCAGGATGCCAGCGTTCTGGAGCCCGGAGATAAAAAGCCGTATGCCCCCACGCCCGCCAGAAGGCCTTTTAAGGCGTTTTCTTTCCGATAGGTAAAAACATGCCGCCCCAACCTCAAAAACGTCTCCAAGGGCCGTTTAAGCGCATTCAGGCGCATTTGAGCGTCACTTCAATAGCGGAACTCCGCACTTTTTACACCTGTCGGCTTCGACCGGGTTGTGAGTGCCGCAGCTGACACACGCTAGGTACGGAGCCTTCGACTTGTCGTAGAGTTCATACGGAAACGCAAACTGCGGGTGGAAACGGAACTTGTCGCCGATCTGAAGGTAGTTGTAAGCCCAGATCTGCGAACCCTCCTGCTCGACGATTTTCTTCGTTTTGCCGCCGGTCGTCCGGACGGTCGTAGTGTACTCGGTGATCATTTCGCTGCTTTCGGAATTATTCCGGTGGCGGTACGTAAGATGCGACTGCTTGTTGACAACGGTAGCCTCGTACGTGTTCTTCGCGCGGTTTTTGGCGGCGCTGAAGATCGCGAATATCAGTAGGACAACCGAAACGATACCGCCGATCATTGCCGCCTTCCCCAGTTCCATTTTATCGGTCACCAGGCTGTAAATAATGAACCCGATCAGCGGCAATGGCACCAGGATGAACCCGAAAATGCCGGCGGCTCTTTTGTTCTTTTTGAGTGCGGCAATGACTTCCCGGTGCTTCACTCTGTCGGAGAAGCCGGGCGCCGGGATCCCGCTGCGCACCTCTCCGTTGCCTGCGTACACCGGCTGCGTTTGCGCATTCGGCTGCGTTGTCTGTTTGTTTTTTCCATTGGCCATTTAGTTTCACCTCATTTCATGATTATTCAATGCAGTTCATTATCACGCTGATCATCAATTCCTTTTCTTCCGGGCGCGACTCGGCTATCATAATTGTCAAAGCAACGAGAGTGTGATCATCTATCGTTTTGTCGCCGTTCTGATCATAAAGAATTCCGTTTCTATCAAGGAAATAGAGGAAGATTGTA
>JAGCTF010000001.1 GCA_017963755.1 Clostridia bacterium
CCGTGAAACTTAACGACGGTATGGGCGATCCGGCTAACGCGGGCTGGTGCTACTGGGAACTCGTGAAGCTTCTGCGCGAAAGCATCGCGGCGCTCGAGGCGAAAGGTATGGCTCCATCTGTGAAAGCGTTCTGCTGGATGCAGGGCGAAGGTGACGCTGACGTGCCGGAACACGCGGAGAAGTATGAGGAGAGGTATGCCGGGCTGATCGGCGACTTTTGCGACGATTTTCGCGGATATATTGACGAGAACTGCGTGTTTGCAGACGCAGGCATAAGTACGGTCTGGCCGCATCACGTATGGGTCAATGATATTAAGCGCAGGTTTGCCTCGGAGCGCGAAAACTGCGTGTTCATAGACACGATCGCTGCCGGTCTTACTACGGAGAAGGAACCGTTCGGAGCGCCTGACATTTATCATTACGATTCAGACAGCGTCATCAGGCTCGGTCAGCTGTTCACTGAGGCATTTTTGGGGCCGGAGTTCAGGCTGGAGCTTGAGGACAACGAATGGCCTTTTGAGTTTACCGACCATGACCGAGATATAGTGCGGGCAATCGTTTTCGACGATGACGGCCTGTTTTATTTTGTGCGTGCTGTCCGCAACGACATTTTCGGAGAGGCAACGCTTATCGAGACTTCCGGCGGCGGTGTCGAGCCCGGAGAAGATCAGGTGCAGGCGATCAAGCGCGAGCTTGCCGAGGAACTGGGCGTGTCGGTCCGCGTGCTGGCAAAGCTCGGCGTTGTCAGCGATTATTACAATCTGATCCACAGGCACAATATCAATAATTATTTTCTTTGCAAAGTGACCGGTTTCGGCGACAGGCATCTGACGCAGGAGGAGGTCGAATGCTACCATCTGTCAACGCTTAGATTGACGTTTGATGAGGCTGTACGGGAGTACGGGGCTAATTCAAGTTCGCGCCTCGGAAGGCTGGTGGCAAACCGCGAGTTGCCCGTGCTGCAAAGGGCGGGAGTTATGCTGAAAATTTTAAATAAATAATTCGCTCATCGAAATAATTCGCTCTTGCATAACCGCCCTGTTTTTTGTAGAATTAAGCCGTTAAAAAACGTTGACCGGACCGGATTATAATAACGCCGGGTACGGACAGGAGGATATTTATGGAAAGCATGTTGAGACACGTTAATTCGTACCTTCGTCAGCTGGGTGATTCGATACCCGGAAAAGTCATAAAACTCGAGCAGATTGGCATTTGTCCGTGCGGATACAAGACCGATAACACGTTTCCTGAAAAAAATAAATTTAAACCGTACGGGTGGGGAAGCCCCTGGGGTGACAGAAACGACTCACACGCATGGTTTTACATTGGCATTGACGTCCCCGAAGATATGCAGGGAGACAGGACGCTCGAACTGTGCCTCCACACCGACAGAGGCGGGTGGGACGCGGATAATCCCCAGTTTTTATGCTTTGTTGACGGCGTGATGCGCCAGGCTTTTGACACCAACCACCGCGACCTTGCGCTCGTGAGCCCGGGTGAGGAGCCGAAAACGCATTACGACGTATATATCTACGCTTATACCGGCCCGAGAGTGCCCGAAACGCGCGTGATGCCGTATCTGCGCACCGTGCACGACGACGTGAGACAGCTTTATTACGATATCCTGGTGCCGCGCCAGGCACTGGATGCGATGGGCATGAATACGCCTGAATATATGGAAATATTGACGACGCTCAGCATGGCTCTGCGCAAGCTCAATATGCTCGAACCGCGGGGAGAAGAGTTTTACAGATCCGTTGCCGACGCACGCGCTTACCTGAAAGAGAACCTGTACGATAAAGCCAGGGAGAGCGAGACCACAGTAATATGCATCGGGCACACGCACATCGACGTTGCCTGGCTCTGGACGCTCATGCAGACGCGCGAGAAAGCACAGCGTTCTTTTGCGACTGTCATCGAGCTGATGAAGCGCTTCCCGGAATATAAATTTATGTCTTCCCAGGCGTACCTTTACAAGGCGGTGAAGGAGGAGGCTCCTGAACTGTACGAAGAGATCAAGAAAATGATCAAAGCCGGGCGCTGGGAGGTCGAAGGCGCGATGTGGGTCGAAGCCGACTGCAACCTTACTTCGGGCGAATCGCTCGTGCGCCAGGTCATGTACGGTAAGAATTTCTTCCGCGATGAATTCGGCGTGGAATCGAGGATCCTGTGGCTGCCGGACGTGTTCGGCTACTCTGCGGCGCTCCCGCAGATACTTAAAAAATCGGGCGTAGACTGGTTCCTCACTTCAAAGATAAGCTGGAACGATAAAAACACGATGCCGTACGACGTATTCAGCTGGAAAGGCGTTGACGGCACTCCGATTAACTCGTACTTCCTGACCGCTCAGGACAAGGGCCGCACCGATGCCTTTAATAAAGGGACTACGTACGTTGCCAACACGAATCCTAAGATGGTAGCAGGTTCGTATAACCGCTTCCAGCAGAAGGAGCTTACGCGCGAATCGATGGTCACGTTCGGCTTCGGCGACGGAGGAGGAGGCCCCACCGACGATATGCTCTGGATGGCCAGGCGCCAGACGAAGGGGATACCGGGCCTGCCGAAGGCAAAGATAGAGTTCGCCGGAAATATGCTTAAACGGCTCGAAAAAGCGATCGACGGGAACCCGAGGCTACCGGAATGGCGCGGTGAGCTTTATCTCGAATTCCACCGCGGCACGTACACTTCCAACGCGCGCAATAAAAAGAACAACCGCGACTGTGAATTCCTTATGCTTGACAGCGAACTGCTGAGCGTGATGGCAGGCGTGGCTGCGGGAATGGAGTTCCCCAAAAAGACGCTGCACGAATGCTGGGAGACGGTGCTGGTGAATCAGTTCCACGACATCATCCCCGGCTCGTCGATACGTGAAGTGTACGAGCAGTGCGACCGCGATTATGCAGAACTACGTAAGACCACCGGAGAGATACGCAAGCAGGCGCAGGATGCTATCGTTTCACTGATAGATACGGATAAAAAGTACGTCGTGTTCAACCCGCACTCGTTCGTTGGCCGCGGCTACGTGGAAGCGGACGGGAAGGCAGTCTACGTGGACAATATCCCGCCGAAGGGATACAAAGCCGTTGACCTGCGCCTCGGACGTGGAGAAGGACAGCTCGTGAGCGTCGATACGGATGCTAAAGTAATTGACACGCCTTACTACCGCTGCGAATTTGACGAAAACTGGGAGATCGCGTCGCTTTACGACAAACAAAACGACCGCCAGGTGATCTCCGGAGGCACGGGTAACCAGCTGCGCATTTACGAAGACTATCCGGACGTTTACGACGCGTGGGAGATCCAGGAATTCAGCGGATATAAATATTATCCCGTCAGAGACGTTAAAAGCGTTAAGGCGCTTTTCAAGGGCGGAAAAGCAGGCGTCAGGATCGAGCGCGAGCACAGCGGCAGCACGATCATACAGAACGTCTGGTTCTACGGAAAAGACGCGAGGATCGATTTCGAGACCGAACTTGACTGGCACAGCCTGCACCGCATCCTTCGCACCGCGTTCCCGGTAGATATTAATAC
>JAGCTF010000187.1 GCA_017963755.1 Clostridia bacterium
ATACATAGCAATACCTCCGGGCCTTAGAAAATAAATACTTTTTCAAACAAATCATACAAAAAATCGAACATGATGTCAATTGTATTTTAACAAATTTTTGAACATTATCATTCCCCGAATTTAACAAATTATTGGACATTACGATTATTCAGTTTCTCCATAATGATGTGCAATTATGCTATTTAATTGACCACGCCGCTGCAATATAATTTATACGACGATCGCGGGAGGCTTCGGCCGGACGGGAGAACGGTGAACGGACGAATGAAGTGCATTGCCCGCGGCAGGCAATATTTTATGCTACGGACGGTGTTTTAAATGAATATTCTCAAAAAGAGCAGCACTATCAGAAACTATTTTGAAAAAAACGGCGGGATCCTGCCGCTTATTCCCGTATTCGTGCCCAGAAGATTCGGTGCCGCGGGCCACAGGCTCAGGCTGCATCCGGATGATTATTACGCGCTGGGTACCGGAAGAGGGTCTATAAAAGAAAGATGGTTTTCATCGGTCATTGCCGCTATGAACGGGCCGGAAGCCGCTCCTGACGAGGGCATGAGCTACGTTGACATGGGCAGCGAAAATAAAATTTCGCTGAAAGATTTTGTCGCGGAGCTTGGACCAGAACTTATTGGCGAAGGCTGCTTTAAAAAGCACGGTACGTGGCCGATGTACTCCAAATTTTTTGATTACGAAGGACCGCTTTTCCATCATATGCATCTGAAATTTGAAGACGCGGCGAAGGTTGGAAAGCTGGGGAAGCCTGAAGCGTACTATTACCCTCCGCAGTACAATAATTATCCCGGAACGTTCCCTCACACGTATTTCGGATTCACGCCGGATACCACGAAGGAGGAAGTGCGGGAGAGGCTTGCGGACTTTACTGGCCGCGATACGAAAATAACCGAACTGTCCAGAGCGTACCGCATCGAACTCGGCACCGGATGGTACACGCCGCCGGGAGTAGTTCACGCGCCCGGCTCATATCTTACGTACGAGCCTCAGTGGAACTCCGACGTGAACGCAGTATTTGAAAACATCACCGATAACGAGATATACGGAGACGATTTCCTCTACGAGAACGTACCTGAAGAGCATAAAGGCGATCCGGACTACGTGATCGGAATGATGGACTGGGAAGCAAACGTTGACCCGGACTACCGCAAAACGTATTTCAGGCCCCCGGTGGTTCTGACGGATAATGATGATTATACCGAAAAACAGGTCGCGTACGGGAACGCGTATATTGCCGCCAAAGAACTTACGGTCAAACCCGGGCGCAGCTGCGTGATCACCGACGATACGGCGTACGGCTGCATATTGACCCAGGGCTACGGCACGATCGGCGGCCACAAGTGCTCTACGCCTTCCATGCTGCGTTTCGGTCAGAAGAGCGAGGATGAATTCTTCGTCGGTTTCGGCGCCGCGTCGAAGGGCGTGGTCATCACAAACCTCAGCAAGTACGAGCCGCTCGTTATGCTGAAGCATTATCCGGCTCCGGAGGCGCAATAAACCGGAGGACGGCAAAATGAACGCTGAAAAACTGTTTCTTGGAATAGATATAGGCGGCACGAACATAAAGGCGTGCATCTTCGACGCGAAAGGGTCAATGATCTCGCGCGCTTCCTGTTCGACTCCCGTGTTTTCTCCCGCTGCCGGCTTCTATGAGCGCCGCCCGGAGGATATACGAAAGCTCACGTTTGAGGTCATACGCGAGGCGATCGGCAAGGCGCCTGAAGGCACTGCGGAGTCAATTATTGCGGTAGGTACCACCGGTCACGGCAAGGGCCTTTATCTGATCCACGGTGACGGCGGGGAAGCTCTTCCTGCGATCGCTTCGACAGACTCGCGCGCCGCTGACATAGTTAACGGCTGGTATGAGTGCGGCATCGGTCAGAAAGCGGCTAAGCTAAATATGCAGACGACACTGGCATGCCAGCCACCCTCGCTGCTTTACTGGCTGAAAAAGAACGATCCGGCGTCGTACAGCCGCATAAAATACGTGCTCGAAGCGAAAGATTACTTGCGCTACATACTTACCGGAGCACTTTACACCGAATACACCGACGCCTCCGGAACAGCGCTCATGAACCTGCATACGAAGGAATACGACAGGGAGCTTTTCGCGCTTTACGGGATCGAAGAAATGTTTGACTGCATGCCTCCGCTTCGCAGATCCACAGACGCGTGCGGGGCGGTGACCAAAGAAGCGGCGGAACAGACGGGGCTGAAAGAAGGGAACGTTGTCAGCGGCGGAATGTTCGATATTGACGCCTGCGCGCTCGCAATGGGTGTCGTAGGACCGGAACCGCTATGCGTCATCACCGGAACGTGGAGCATCAACGAATACTTGTCCCCGGAGCCGCTCCCGGAAGCCGCTTCGGTCAATCATTCGCTTTTCTGCCTTCCGGAATTTTACCTGATCGAAGAGAGCAGCGCTACGTCCGCCGGGAACCTTGACGCCGTGCTTTCGGAGATAATGGGGGACGAACATCCGGATTACCGGGCGATCGACGCCGCGGTGGAGAAGACCGCTCCTGAGGACCACGATATTCTCTTCTATCCGTTCATGTACGGCACTAACTCTGCCTCCCTCAGGAACGCCGCCTGGCTGAATCTCCGCTCAGGCGCAGGCCGCGGTGCAGTTCTTCGCTCTGTTTTTGAAGGAGTAATTTTCTCTCATAATTATCACATAAACCGACTGCTTAAAAACAGGCCTTCGAAGCCGGAACTTATTCGCGCGGGAGGCGGCGGAGCGGTGTCTGCGGTATGGATGCAGATGCTCGCCGACGTCACCGGAATAAAAGTTGAGGCAATGTCCGGCTCGGAGCCGGGGGCAATGGGCGCGGCAATGGCTGCTGCAGTCTGTGCCGGACGGTTCGAAGATCTCGCTTCGGCCGCGGACAATATGCTTCGCCCCGGCAAAGTGTTCGTTCCTGATCCTGCGCGCCACGCCGTTTACAGCAAAAAGTACGATAAATATATAAGCGCACTTAAAGTGCTTGAGCAGTTAAAAGGCATTATTTGAATTTTCGATCCGTATTTACGGATCGATTTTTTATAAGGAGGAGTTCAGATGAAAAAAATTGCCGCATATTTATGCGCTGCGGTTTTATTGACCGTGTTTACGCTCGCCGCTTTTGCCGCCGAAGACAATACGGCAGACGTTATCATCGAATTTGAAGATATGACGCTTGACACCGAGGACGATTTTCCGACGTTTACGCAGCCGTACGTTCACGAAGCGCTTCCGGTCGATGCGGGCGTGGAGTTCAACGTTTTCGATGCAGGGCTGTCGCTGCTTTGCGAATTTGAAGTAGAGAAAAGTGGAGACTATCTCGTCTACATGGACTATATTATGAACCACAACCACGGTATATTCAAAGCAGAACTTGACGGCAGGGCTTGCGGAGATCCGGTGAATTTCAACAACGGCGGTCAATGGACGCTTTCTTCGAGGCTGCTTGGCTCGTTCAGGCTCGAAAAGGGCAGTCATATCCTGAAGCTCACCGGTGTGGAGGGTGATTATTACCAGGGCATCCTCGACCGCCTGAGGCTGCGCGAACTGAATGCGCCTCTGACTTCGGAAATATTTGAATTCTCAGGCGAATCGTTTACAAAATCATCGGATTTCTTCCTCGAAAATCCTTTCCCGCGCGCAGATCAGCTGCCGGAAGTTGACAGCGCCATCTGGGTCGATTTTGCGAAAGCAGGGGAGTATTTTGAAGGCTCGGTGTTCATTCCCGCGAACGGAACTTATAAAGTATCGCTTTCATTTATTCTGAACAACGATTCCGGCGCGCTGAAATTCGAAGTTGACGACGTCGTTATCGGAGAAAACGTGAATATATATCATGCGGGCGGCTGGGAACACAGCGTTGCCGAACTCGGCGTGCATACGCTTACGTACGGCATGCACACGCTGAAAGTGACGTGTCTCGAAGCGGATTCGGGGCAATATCACGCCTGGCTCCATCAGCTTGTTTTTGAAGGGCTCGAGCTCGAAGAACCGACGGAGGCGCCTGCGGCAACTGCCACAGAGGTGCCTGCTACAAAGGCTCCCGCAACTGCCGCTCCGGTAACGGACGTGCCTGCTGACAATACTGACGTTCCTTCTGCTTCCGGGACGGATGCTACGGCTTCCGCGACAGCTTCGGGGCAGGCAGAGGAACGTTCCGGAGGCAATACGGCTAAAACTGTTATAATTATCTGCTGCTGCGTGTTCGCGCTGGCAGCGGCCGGAGTCATTGCCGCCGTCGCAATTAAAAGAAAGCGAAATAAGTAAAATGGCACGCGAAAGAATAAAAAAAAGCAGAAAAATATTGACCGCCGTATCGGCGGCAATGGCTGCGCTTACGCTCATACAATTGACCGCATGCGTAAATAATCCATCTGAAAATCAGAACGGAACGGAGAGCCGGGCGACGTCTGAAAAACCTGCGGAACCGGTAAAGAGAAGCGAGGACAATAGAGTCATGGATATGATAATCTGGTACGACGACGATATCGGCCCGTCAACGAACGATCGCCCGGAAAAGGGCTGGTACTACCTGAATCCGGAGCATCCGGCCACGATTTCGAAAAGCGGGATGTACCGCGCTACGACGCCTCTGCTGGGCCTGTACGACCAGCGCAAGGAAACGACGGCGAAGCAGCATCTTTACTGGATCAGCGCGCTTGGCTGCAACGCGATTTGCGTTGACTGGACTAACTACACCAGCTACAGGACCGCCGATTCGGCAGGTTGGAAGAAGTATACCGCAGGCACGTACCTGAACGGCCAGAATCTGCTTAAAACTGCGGCGAGCGCGGAGGGCTTCGACGTGCCGAAGATTTATTTCGCGGCAAGATTATCCGGAGAAAATTATGACGGGCTGAGGGACGTGCTTGATGATCTGTACGCGCTGTACGAAAAATATCCGGACGCGTGGTACAGATTTGACGACGGTACGGAGAACGCCGGGAAACCGTTTGTTGAGATCTTCATCGACTGGAGCCTCCAGGCGAAACTGCGGCAGGACGGTGCGCTCGTAAATGACCCGCGCTGGAATATTCGCTATACCAACGGATATATGAGCGAGAGCACGGAGACCGATGCGAAGGGGTACAGGGCGGTGCCGGCGGACGTTCCGGTGTGGCTGTTCGTTGAAAACGAGGAGGACAATGCCGCGGGAGAGGGTATGTACCGTACTTTCTATTCTGCGGGGAAAGGCGGCAAAGTCGAGCAGATGGTCGCGTGGGCGTCGGTCCACAAGGGCGGGTTCAACTGGGACGCACTAAATAACGTTATCGGCGGGCGGACAACGTTCGAGCGTCAGCTCAGGAACGTGAAGGAGCTGTCGCCACAGGTGCTCATTGTCGCCCGCTGGAACTACCCGCTCGAATGGTTCGAGCAGCCGCAGGAAGGCATCTCAGTGTACGAAAGCACGCACATCGAGCCGAACGTTGACTTCGGTTTTGACGTGTTTGACAATGTTCAGCAGAATTTGTACGCGCTCAATAACTGGCTCGGGGAGAAGCCGCCGCTGCCTGCGGTAACAGAGGAGACCGACGGGGCAATGATGCTGTCGCTTGATGGTTTTCCGGCAGAGTACAGGCTTGGGAGCGCGCCGGGCGAAGGTGAGTGGGTCTATTATAACGTGAACGAGGGCGTGCCGAAGAAGGCGCTGACGGCGGGGGAAACGTATTATCTTCAGACCAGGAATTCGTTCGGCGAGAGCGACGTGCTTTCGTTCACCGCGGGATAAAAAAGTGTATATCTTGAAAGCTGAAAACACCGCCTGGAAATCAAAAACCGAGATCCAGGCGGTGTTCTGCGCTCGCCATTTATTCTACATCTATCCCGCCTCGGAACGCGCCCAATCTTTGGGACTGAGGCCGGTCTCTTTTTTGAAAATACGCGAAAAATAATAGCTGTCGATAAACCCCGACCTCCGTCCGATCTCCTGTATCGACATACTGTCCGGATAGTTAAGCCGCAGAAGCTGCTTCGCGTACGAAATACGCTTGAACGTAAGATACTGCAGAGGCGAATACCCGGTAGTCTTCTGGAACACCTGGCGGAAATAATCCGACGCGAAAGGAATGTCGGAAAAAGCAGAACTGACGCGGTAGTGCGGGTTCGAAATATTGTTAATAATATCATTAATAATGCGGGCAACGTACGGATTTCCCGGTTCTTCTCTCGAAGCGGATGCGGAGACGGCGTACTGCATGATAACGTCGTGAAGGCCGTCGATTATATTGTGATAATTCTGCCTCTTCAGGTGGTATTCGCGGTAGAGCAGCTCCACGAGCGGGAAAAATTCATCGGGCTCCGTATCGGAAAACTTCAAAAAAGAACTGCGCACGAAATCGTTGTCATTGAAATTGTAGTGATAATTCTGGAAACCGCCGTCGGCGTAGTCCGAATGCGGCACTCCGGGCGGGATAAGGAAGACGTCGCGCTCCTTAAAAGAGCAGATCCCGTCCGCTATCTCCACAGTACCTGAGCCTGCGGTGTAATAAACAAGCTCCCATGAATCATGCGTATGGGTACCGACTTTGAACGTACTCTCCGTAAGCCTGCCGGCGTAATTGACCTTGTTCATCAAAACCGCTCCTTTCCGGGGCAATTATTGCCCGTAATACGCGTTCTTCCCGTGCTTCCTGTAATAATGCTTCTCGAGAACGTAGCCGGGCATTGACGCGGCCGGATTCAGCATCAGCGTCCGGTACGCCATGGCGGCAACTTTTTCCAGTGTTACAGCGTTATATACGGCTTTGGCGGCATCTTTCCCCCACGTGAACGGCCCGTGATTATTCACAAGCACGCCCGGCACCGCGGCAGGGTCGAACCCGCGCCCGGCAAACGTTTCGGCGATCACCGCACCTGTATTTTTCTCGTATTCGCCCCTGACTTCGGCTTCGGAAAGCGAGCGCGTACACGGTACGGGGCCGAAAAACACGTCGGCATGAGTCGTTCCGAGCGCCGGAATATCGAGCCCGGCCTGAGCGAACGAGACCGCGAATTCCGAATGGGTGTGTGCGATTCCTCCGGCTTCGGGGAAAGCGCGGTACAGGAAAAGGTGAGTCGGAGTGTCGGACGAGGGCTTCAGCCGCCCCTCGACAATATTCCCGTCGAGGTCAACGATCACCATATCTTCCGGGGTCATCGTTTCGTAATCCACGCCGGACGGCTTTATCGCCACCAGACCGGATGCGCGGTCAATTCCGCTCACGTTTCCCCACGTGAATATTACGACACCCCTCGCGTTGAGTTCCATATTTGCTTCATAAACGTCCTGCTTTAATTGTTCGAGCATAACTGCCTCCGTCATTTATTGTCATTATTACGAAAAAACTGCGTCAAGCTTTTCTTTTAGAAAACTGCGTGCCGCTTCCAGTTCTGCAGCGGGATCGCCTCCGCCGTACCAGAACTCCGCATTGAACCTGCTCACTCCCGCCGCCTTAAATGCTTTGAGCGCGGAAGCAAAATCTACCTGTCCTTCGCCGAACATCAGGTTCCTGTATACCCCTGGCCTGGTTTCTTTCAGGTGCGCCGAGAAGATGTGCCCGCGGCCGGAGAGGATATCCTCCGTTACGGCGGAAGCATCGGGAAGAGCGTTTGAAATATTGCCAACGTCCGGATAGACGCCCAGATACGGCGAATTTACGGCTTTCACGTACTTCATAGCCTTCTTCACCGTATTCATAAAATCGTTTTCCATTGTCTCCAGTCCGAGGATCACTCCGTAAGACGACGCTCTTTCCGCCGCCAGCCTGAGATTTTCAAGAAAATATCTGCGCGTCTCCGGGGTAGACGGCTCGTAATAAACGTCGTAACCGGCGAGTTGGATGATCCGGATGCCTGTGTCATACGCAAATCCGATCGCCTGATCCATCGCCTCGACTGCGCGTCTTCGCACCGCCGGATCTGAACTTCCGAAAGGGTAGGAACGCTGCATACTGAAGCAGATCGACGTTACGGGCAGAATGCTGCGGGACAATTTCGCGAGCTCCGCTCTTTTTCTGCGGCTCCAGGTAAGGCGTTCCTGTTTTTCTGCGCTTTCGTCAATACTCAGCTCCATAAAGTCAAAGCCGCAGCGGGCAATAAATTCCAGTTTTTGTCCGAGTTCGAGTCCTGCGGGTACCGCTTTTTCGTACAAGCCCAGTGTGTATTTTTTAATTAAGTCTTTCATAAGGATGTTCCCGCCGTTCCGCTAAAAAAATGTGCTTTAACGCGTAATTCAGCCTGTTTTTATTATTATAAATCCATTGACCGCGTATTTCAATAGACAAACTGAATATTGATCGAGGGCGCACAATATACGAAAAGTACAAAAAAGCATTGCCCGCTTCATCGGGATCATCCATCTTCAACAAATACCGTCGATGTCAATTACAGCGTGAAAGCGAATGATGAGTATATTATTTGTCCATTCTTAAATATGAATTATCTATTGAAGGCGCGGCGGATATAGTGTAACATACGGGTATCTCGATAACATTGACCGTAATAACGATAATCAGCGGAGGAAATCTGTATGAGAGGAAAAGAATCAGACTTGCCTTACGGCCTTGACCTTCTCGACGAACGCGCGACTGCGTTTCATGACTGCATCTGTTTTATGAGGCAGGCTTACCCGAATTTCGGCATTACGACGTACGACAGGACCGTCCACCGCGGCGCCGAACAGATCGTACTCGCGAAATTTGTTACCGGTATCGGGGCGGATTCGCCGGTATGGTCGATTTACGAAAATACTTCAGACGTTACGACCGCGGACAATATCCCCGGCGGTCTGTTTTCGCATACTGTTCTTTCCGACGGACGCGAATACGATATCGAACTTTGCCCGCTGCTTATCGGGCGCGACGAAGCCGCGTTCGAAAATCCGGTGCAAAAGCATCTGGGAGGCGCAGTGATCCGCGTCATTAACCGCACCGGCAGCCCGTTCTGGCTTAAATTCGGCGGAGAAGGGCTCGCGTTTATGCACTTTTCGCCCAACGAGGCGTTCAGGGGAGAGGACATTGCCTCCGCCCCCGGCTGCAGCGCTGAGGTTTTTGACGATACTACCGTGCTGCTCAGGCGCACGGGTGACGGCGGCGGGATAATAACCGCTGTAAAGGGAGCGTTCGATATTGTCCGCATCGAAACCGCAAAAAACGGGGCGAAGGGTGCTTCGTACGCCGTATGCCGTATGAGCGGAGAAGAAATATATTTGACCGCCGCGTTCGCCGGAAACGAGGAAGAAGCATTGTCCGCTGCCTCAAAAGATCCGCGAAATGAACTGCAAAAAGTCCGGGAGCATTACATCCGGCTCAAAGAAAGCGCCGCGCTGAATACGCCTGATAAAGTTCTGAACGAAGCGTTCACGCACGCGCTCTACAACGTAGAATACGCCTGGCTGCGGCCGTACGGCTGGATCGAATCGTTCCACCACTGGCCTACGATGTGGCATATGGAACACACGGCGCACGAAGAATGGCTCGGAAACTTTGACCGCGTGCGCGACTGCCTCCGCTCTCAGATGAAAAACGTGTTTGAGAGCGGCGCGATACCGGATATGTGTACTCCGGGCTGCGCGAGGCGCGACTGGGGAGGTAACAATCAGTTCTTCCTGCGCGAGGTGCGGCATTACGTCAAAATGAGCGGCGACGTCGGTTTTGCGCGAGAAGCCGAACCGTATATGGAAAATGCAATGCGCCAGAGCATGCGCGAGTACGATCCCACCGGTACGGGCGTGCTTAGCTGGTACAGGCAGATCGGTAATCAGGAGGATATGGAGAGCACTCCCGGAATGGGTGCGGCAACGGGCGCGGAAGGGATCCGGATGTTTCACATTATGGCGTGGCTCAAGGCGCTTCTGGGCAAAGATGCAGAGGCGGCGGAATATGCGCGGCTGGCGGACAATGCGTTAAACGCCTGGCGGGAGCATATCTGGGACCGCGGGCTCGGCAGGGAGATATGGTACGAGGACATAAGTGGCGCGAGACACCTTGACACCACGTACCACGGGATCTGCTACCCGATCCTGTACGGACTGCTCGACGATATTGACGCGCTGTCATCGATTGACCATTTAAGATCGAGGCTCACCGGCCCCGAGGGCGAGGTGTACCAGTCGAATCATTTCGGAGATCATTGCATAAATGGCGTGCCTACGTGGGGCATGCAGGCGGGCTCGGATATGCAGCCGTTCGCGACGATGGCGTACTGCCTGATGGGAAGGGCGGAGGATGCCGTGAGGCCGCTCAAATTCGTTGCCGACAGAGTGTGCGGTCCGTTTCAGCGCGGGTCATGGCCGGAGACCGCGAACGAGAAGCGTTTTGCGTATTTTTCTCCCTCGGCGGCGATGTATACGCAGGGCGTCGTAGAAGGATTGTTCGGACTTAAGCGCGACCTTACGCAGGACAGGACCGACATTGCACCGTGCGTTCCTGAAAGCTGGCCGGAAACGGCGCTAAAACTTCCCGGGATCGAAATTAATTTTACGCGTTCGAACGTGGCAGCGTGTTCGCAGACGCTCACGGCGTCGTTTGAGGACAATACTAAGAAGTTCGTGGTTTTTAATATTCCGGATTCAAAGGCTGTTCGCGTGACGTCCGGCGGGGTCAATATAACGGATTTCGAGCTCAGGCGCCGCGCCGGTTTTATGCAGGTCGCCGTCGATTGCGGCCGTTTTCACCGGATCTCGGTTCGCGTCGAATATGAGCCGGTGGAGGCGAAGTTCGAGTGCGATAAGGCGGCCGTTCAGGGCGATACCGTAAAAATACGGGCTTCCGGCGCAGAAATATGCGGAATTATTGACCGCGAGGGCATATTTGAGGAGATCACGTTGACCCCGCAGGGGGCGGAATGCAAACTGAAACCGGACCTGCTCGCACCTTACGTTAAGTTCGGGCCGCTCGGATTGATGAATTTCGCACGCAGAACGTATTTTGTAAAATATAAAACCGGTATTGACGGCAGCCCGGGCACTTCGGGCGGCGCGGGTGAGTTTCTGTACGAAATGCACGTAACGGTGCTGCCGGAAAAAGAATTGACGCAAAACGATTTCGGAGCGGCACCGAAGTGCGGCGGGGCGAAGGCTCTCAAGCTTCCAGAATCGCTCATAAAGCCTAAACCGTACTGGCAGGAGCTGGGCAATACTTACGCCAGGGGCTGTATCGTCATGAATCCCGCGTGCTTTATGGAAGGATTTGAAAACGGCCCTGTAGAGCTAAAACTGAAAGACGGTGTTCCTCTGTTTACCGATCCGAGGGGGTTCGTGCCGTTCGGAAAAGAGAAGCATCCGGTCGCGGCGATAGATCTGTCCGGCCTGAAAATGCGCAGGATCTATCTGGCGGTTTCGGCGTTCATAGAAAATCACGACATGTTTACGGACATATTGCGCGTTGAAGCGGAGACGGTGAAGGGCGAATCGCTGCTGAGACCCGTGTTCAGGCGCGATCTGAGTTTCCCGGGAGATCTGGATATGGGGTTCGGGAACAACGTTATTGCCGGCTTTTCCAGCTATTCGGGCGCGGTGAACAGAGAGCGCAAACTGAAATATCCGGATATTGCCGCAGGCGAATGTGATTACCCGGAGGCAATGCCGCCGGAGTTTCCGGAGCCGGACTTCTGGTGCCGCAGCAGGGCGTTCGAGGCGGGTAATGCAGTTTTCAATCTTGTTGAGCTCGACTTTGGAGAGGCGAGGGAGATGAAGGAACTGCGGCTCATAGCGCTCACCGCTGATGCGTGCGGAGGGCTCTTTGCGATGGCTTACGTTTAATATTTCTGTTAATAATTTTGACGATATTTCTGTGCGGAGGTAATCAATATGTTCAAATTTCTCGAACTGCCGGATTCCGGCGAAATTAAAGTCTGCGGCGTTCCTTTCCTTGTGCGCAAAAACGGAAAAGGAGTGGCTGAAAAGCTTGCCGAAACTCCATATCCGTTCGGCGGGAGCAGCGAAATATTGTATTTTCTGGGCATGAGCTCCGAATCTGAGTACAGCTCGGAATGGTGGTCTCAGAACGAAGTGCAGTACGATCATTCGATCCGAGTTTTTCTGGGCGACAGGCTCGCGCGCATACACGTGACTTACACCGACAGGACAGAAGACCTGATCTCGGTCATCTTCGGCGTGAACTGCTGGAATTACAATCTGTATTACAAACCACGCCCGGAGGAGGGACTGATGAGTTTCGAAGCACCGTACCAGGAACCGTTTTCGACCGATCCTGCGGCAATGGAGCTTTTAAAGCGTTCGTTAAAGCTCGCGGAGAATACGGCGGACGATGCGGTGCGGGCAACGAAATTCGTGTTTGCGTACCGTCCCGATCCGGCTAAGACGATCAAGGAAATATGCATCACGAAGGAAGACGGGAAGCGCGCGAACGTTGCCATCGCAGCCGTCACGGGCTCGGCGGGAGAGGCGGTGCCGGAGCAGATCGACCCGGCAAATATTACGGACAGAGACTTCTTCCTTGGCCGCAGATATTTTGCCGACCTCGACCGACTGATGCGAAGACTCTACCAGTTCAAAGACGAACTGCCTTTGACCGATCCCGTACGCGAGATCGACGGATTTGACGCCCCGGATATCACGTTCGAAGGCACGCCGGAAGCGGAGATATTTACCAACGTGTACCGGTACAATATAATGGATATGGCATATAAAAAGCTTGACTACGACGGACGTTCGCATACGTCTACGCCGGGTGCGGCGAATTTCGGCTGCTATCTGGGCTTCGGCACGTTCTGCACCGGGCGCGACAGCTACGGCGGCCACGTCTGGACCAGGGACGTGGGGCGCACGCTCATGGAAGTGGTGAACGCGGGCTATTTCGAACGCGCTAAGAAAGGCGCGGAATACCTCGAAGAACTGCTGTACTACCCGTCCGTACGGTTCAAGATCCCGCACTGGAAACGTGTCGCGAACCTGACCGCCCGCGACGAGAACGATCTTTTTAATGAGGGCAACGAAAATGACGGCCACGCTTCTGTCATGCTGTTCATGTACACGCTCTGGCGCAAGGGCGCTGTCGGCAATGACTGGCTCGTCGCGCATAAAAAGCATCTTACGGCCGCGGCGGATTATTATTTCTGGCAGAAGGAGCATCCCGCCGAATCCAATTTCTCGGACATCCTCTATTCGCACTCCGAAGCGAGCACACAGATCCCGGGCGGCTACGATCTGTTTTCGAATATCATTTCGTCATTGGCGCTGCTGGGCTATTCGCGGCTGTTCGATGCGATCGGTGACGGGGAGTATGCGGCGAAATGCCGTCGATTGTCCCGCGAACTGAGAGAAGGGGCAGAGCGCCATTTTATGATGGATCACCCGCGCTTCGGCCGCGTGTACACCGATACGACCGACGACTGCTGGACGTACGAATATAAACGCATGGTCGATCTGCTTATATACAGCGACCTGTTTGGCTACGACCTCGCGAAAGGCGATCCGGCACTGTTTGACCTGATGTCGCGCACGTTCGAGGCAGAGAAAGAAGTATATTTCGACCCGTGTTCCGCGAGACAGATGGGTTACGGGCAGGGTTACATAACGCAGGCGGCATTCATGCTTGACCGCTTCGAAGAGCTTACGGCGTGCGTTTCGGCCGCGGCACGTATGTGCTACCACCATACGGATCAGCAGTATATCGTGCCGGAAGGCGTTATCGTTCACGGCTCGGGGCGGTTCTGGTTCCGCAATTCGGATCTGGGCAACGCAGTGCAGCAGGCGGAGACGGTCAAGTGCGCGAGGCTGATCGCAGGCATTGACGACATCTCGCCCGAGGGCGGGGTGAAGCTTGTCCCCAGGCTGCCCGACGGCTGGACGGCGGTCAACGTTAAAGGTTTTACTGCTGTGCTGCCCGGGCGGAAGCACGGACAGATCGATTTCAGATACGAGCGGATAGCGGGCGATGATGCCGGCTGTGAGGGGCAATTCCGCCGTTCTGTCTCCGCGGTTTGCGAAGGGACAGGGTGCGGCTACAGAGCGAGCTGGAGCAGCGATTTTGAGATCGGCAGCCTGCGCATCGGGCCGTTTGCGTCGGACGATATCTCTGTTTCCGGCGCTTCGCTGCTTTGTGTGCGGGAAATAAACGGAAGGTATTTTGCGGATATAATGCTAAAGAATTAAGAGTTCAGAGTTCAGGGTTAAGAGGCGAACCGAGTGATGGCACGAATTTTGGGTCTCATGCGTTCCCTTCAGTAATTCGCATTTCGGTCAAACAAAATTCTTAGCCATTCACTCGGCTTCGCAGAAGTTTAAGTGGAGTTTAGTGAGTTTAGAGTTTAGAGTTGCTACTGCTAACTGCTAGTTACCAGTTGCTATTAGTTGGGTTTGGATTGCACTGGCGAGCGTTTTGTGGTAAATTATAGCAGCCGTTTTATTACAAATTTGATCCGGAGCGAATGAAATGTCAGAAGAAAGCAAAAAGAAAGACGGGCTGCGGAAGCAGCTTGCCGCGAGAAAATATAAGACGCCGAGCAGGCTCGTAACGTGGCTTTACAACGCGATCGGAAGCACCGTGCTGCTGCCCAGGTATAACCCACACATCGAAAAAGAAGTTGACATCCGGGACTGCAAAGGCCCGTGCATCATCGTATGGAACCACCTGTCGCGCGTTGACCATCTGTACACGATGAAGGCCGCGTACCCTCTTCCTTACAATATGGTCGCCGGTTACAGCGAGTTTTTCCGGAGCCACCTGAAGATGGTGTTCCGCCTTAACCAGATATTGCCGAAAAAAGTTTTTGAGCAGGATATTCCGGGGATAAAAGCGATGAGTTCGATCATACGCAAAGGCGGCATCGTGGCGTTCTCACCGGAAGGAATGAGCTCGATCTACGGCGTGAATCAGCCCGTTGTCGCAGGATCGGGGCGGTTCATTCAGTTCTTCCGCGTGCCGATTTATTTTCTGGAGATGCGCGGTCAATACCTCACGAGCACGAAGCATTTTTTAGAGGAGCGCAAGGGCCGCACGGAAGCGAGGCTCAGGCTGCTTTTTACGCCTGAAGAACTGGAGGCAATGGCTCCGGAGGAAATTGACGACCGCCTGAACGAGGTCTTCCGCCACGACGAGTTCGAGTGGACGAGGGCGAATCACATACGCTGGAATATGCACGGCCGGAGCTGCGAACACCTGAACGAAATATGCTACCGTTGCCCGCGCTGCGGAAAAGAGCTTGAGCTTATTGCGAAGGGTGATTCGATCCGCTGCCCGTCATGCGGAAACGGCGCCGTGCTTAACGATTATTACGAATTTGAACCGTTCGATGCGGATTGCGTGCTCCCGGTATCGCCGTCCAAATGGGTGGAGGCGGAGCGCGTACAGGTCATCGGCGAGATCCGCAGCGACCCTGATTATTCGTTTACCGAGCACGTTAAAGTGGGCTGCCTGCCGGATGATCATTATATACGCAAGCAGGGCACGAGCGAGCCGTGCGGCGAGGGCGATATCACTTTTGATCACAGCGGAATTCATTTCAGAGGGTATAAGCTGGCCGGCGGCGCTACGGCGGGGGGCAAAAATAAAAAAGCGGGCGAACGCATATTGACCGAGCTTGGTGCGAAAATCAAAAGCGGCGATACGTTCGTTGTCCCTGACGGATGTGAACCGTTTTCGTTTGACCTCAGCTACGAACTCATATATTCGCTGGTGATCATGACGAGCACCAGCCAGTTCGCGCTCTACGTCGGCGGCGAGTTTTACGAATTTTTCCCCGAAAGGCCGTCGGTGGGCAAGCTGCTGCTGATCACGGAAGAGATGCACCGCCTCCATTACAACATCTGGAAAAATTTCAAGTGGAACGACTGGATGTACGAGGGCAAGGCGCTGGGCATTGACCGCTGAAGGCAGATATTTATTGATCATACAAAAAAGAGGAGGCACTTTAGCGGTGCCTCCGTTTTTGTTTTACTGTTTACTGTTTCTGCGAACTTACGTACACGTTCGGTGCGGGCCTCAGATCTTCTCACCGCGGTTATGACGCTCGAGCAGATTCATTATGCGCTGCTGCGGGTCAAGCAGTACGCTGATGGATTCGTCGTAATTAAGCGCGTCAACGAGTTTTGCGATATATTTCGACATGCTGACTTCAACGAACCAGGGCGTTTCGGCGAGTTCAGGGCGGCGGTAGGTGAGGTTTGTGGCAAATATTTTATCGATGAGC
>JAGCTF010000188.1 GCA_017963755.1 Clostridia bacterium
ATCTTGGCAAATCATATAAAACCATTGGTTCAACCTCCTACTTCCCAGTATAATAACGGAATGTAGTAATTAATGTTGAAGAAGTGTGCTTATCCATACTCAATCTCACCTGTTTTGCGGCAGTATTAAACGATCGATCAAAAAGATTACTGCGCTGTCTGTATAAATATAATATCATAACAGCAAATATTTGTTAAGCAATTTTGCCGTTGTTTGTCTGGAATATAAAAAACAATCAAAACAACCTCTTAACCGTTCTGCGAAGCGGGACGACATTGTCCGCGGTAAACGCATCGTCACCGGCCGAGAGCAGTTCATCGAACAGCGCCTCAGGCACCGTTGAAAACGCCACGGGAACGCCACGCAATTTGCCCAGTTCTATCGCCTCCGAAAGCCCCTCCCGTATGAGCGAAACGTCCGTCTCCTCCAGCAGATTGGTATTGTTCACGATCCCCGCGCAAGGTACCCGCGACACGCCATCGATCTCGTCGTATATCTTGAGCGCTGCTTTTGCGGTCCCGGTGAAGGGTCTCCGTTTATTGAACACGAAATATCTGAAATTCCGGCGGGTCAATATATCGTCGGAATAGCAGCCCACTGCTCTCGCTCCCATGTCGTCGCCGCCGATGTCAACGATCACGTCGTACGACGGGTCCCTTATCAGCGCTCCCATGGAGGGCGGCAGTGAAGGCATATCCACGTTCGTGTTGGCGTAGAGAGGCACTTCCACCCGGATGTCAAATTCTTCCAGGAATTCCCTTGCATCTGCCGAGCGGAAAAAGGGATTCACGATGTCCATGTCAAGCATAGCGATCTTGTGCTCGCCGGACGGGTCGATACGGCGGTAACGCTCCCTTAAAAAGCGGGCAAAATTGACCGCAGTCTCGGTCTTACCGCTGCCATAATGGCCTGTAAACAGGTACACCGCAGTGCCGGAATTGTCACCGATCATTTGCCGCTCACCGCCCGTTTCTTCTTGAAAATTATTTCCCGCTGTACGAAATAACTTAGTATGAACAGCGGCATATCGACGCATATCTTGCACACCAGCCCGGGCCAGTGGAGGATGTCGCGGATCAGGTAAGAGCCCAGCATACCCAGGCCCAGCACCACCAGCCACAATATCGCATATCCCACTGCCTGTCGCACGCCGGAAGATTTGAAAACCATACGGCTGTTGAGTAAATAATTCACCACGCCGCTGATCACCCTTGCCGCCATATACGACAACGGAACCGCAAACGACGGCAGCGGCGAATGCCAGATAAGCGGGCAGATCGCGTATAAAAACAGCATATACAGCAGATAATCCACCACGAAAGAAATGACGGACGCGCTGATAAACTTAAAGATCTGGCTGAGCACTCTCAGCGAGTCGCGCACAGGGTGAAAATGGGTCCCCGCGTTATTGTCGATGTACACGGTCTCGATCGGCACTTCGACGAATGGCATGCCCCAGCCTTTGAGCGAAAGGAGCATATTCATTTCGTACTCGTAGCGGTCACCCTTGACCTTCAGCATGTCCGGGATCGATGAGGCCGGAAAGCCGCGAAGGCCAGTCTGCGTGTCGTGGATAGAAAGACCGGTGGCAATCTTAAAGGCCAGCCTCGTAAAGCCGTTGCCGAGCTTCGATTTGAACGGAATATTGTCAGCGTCGCGGAAACGGCCGCCGAGCACGAGCGCGTCCGGATTTTCGCGGCAGGCTTCGGCAACTTTCTTAAGACTTTCCAGCGTGTGTTGTCCGTCCGAATCCGCCGTAATTACCCGCTCCACGTCCGGGAAACGCTCAGCGATCGCCCGCATACCGGTCCGGAGCGCAGCGCCTTTTCCTTTGTTCACTTCGTGATGGACAATGCAGAACCCGAGCTTTTCGCACGCTTCAAACAATTGCGCGCACTTTTCGCCGCTGCCGTCGTCAACGATCAGCGCTTCCAGCCCGGCTTCTTTCAGCTCCGAAGCAAATTTTACAAGTTTTTCATCCGGCTCATACGCCGGTATCAAAATGATCTGTTCCATCTGATTCACACTTTCCCGTGCGCCGCTCACTCATCCCTGACCGCACACAGCTTAAGCCCCGTATAATCCGGCGCGATAACTTCGCCCGGCTTCAGCACTAAAAACTCGCTCTCGTTCCACGTGCCGTCGACCATCATACGCAGCAGGCGGTCGTCGCCGTCCACTTCCCTGAGCGTCCATTCCTTTTCCCTGGCCTGCACCCTCGCCATCTCAAGATTCTCGGCCGGATCATGCACGTCCGAATGGATATAGCCGAGCGTAGAATAATTCTTCTCCCAGCTGCTCTCCACTTCGATCAGATAATCGGCATTGTCCTCGCCGAACTTCTCGGCGTACTCCAGCCATCTGCGGCGCTTGAAATCGTCTATATCAAATAGCCTCGCACTCTGCTCGATCCACCCGCTGTTGAGCCAGTACGCGCCCTTTACGGTATTGAACTCTTCCATATAACGTTCCTGAGAGCCCATAAACAGCGCGATGCAGTCGTCGGTCCTGGGGACAACGACCGGTATCTCTTTACATTTTACACCTGCGACCGCTTTCGAGCAAAGGCCGTATCCGAGGACAATATAATCGGGTCTGCGCTCGAGTTCGTTGTCCTCCAGCTGGCGGTAAATGTCGTCGATAGTATAGATTATGCGTTCCCGCAGCTTCTCCGGAGTGTTGTGAAGGCCGCGCCCGAGCCAGGTTATGTCTATCTGGTTATCGCATTTCGATGCATAATAGCTGAGTTCTCTTGCAAAAATCCGGCACGCTATAATATGTATCCGCATACTGACCGCCCTCCGTTTCATAATAAGCCGCGATTTTCGCAAAATTCGCCAAATTCGTCAAAATCGCCAAAATCGCCCGATCAATTGTATTACCCGAGATTCGCCGGACCGAACGAAGCTTTAAGCAGCTCCGAAAGCAGGTACGATCTCGTTTCGTTTCCGTCCTCACCGACGCATATGACGTCAATATCTCCGAATTCGACCAGCGCCTGGCGGCAGATCCCGCACGGCGTTATTGACGCGTCAATGCCGCACACACATATCGCTTTGAATTTTCTTTCTCCGGCGGAAAGGGCGGCTCCGAGGGCAACGCGTTCTGCGCACGTTCCCGCGCCGTATGCCGCGTTTTCAAAATTCGCTCCTGTGTATATTTTACCGGACGCCGCGAGCAGCGCGGCTCCGACTTTATATTTCGAATACGGTGAGTAAGAATTCTCGCGCACCGCTTTAGCCGCTTCGATCAGGTTCCTTTTTGTCATCGGAGCCAGGCCCGCTCTCGCCAAAGGCCGGATCCCGGGATCTTCAAAATCTGGTTTCATGCTAAAAACTCCTTCATCATATACGCGCTGTCTTTCAAAATGTAATTGTCAGCGCCGTAGTCGCAGCGCACAAGGCCGAAGCGCATTGAATTGCCCGCGGTCCACTCGAAATTGTCCAGCAGCGTCCAGAGATAGTAACCGCGCACGTCGATTCCTTCGTCGATCGCCTTTTTCAGCCACGAGATAAAGCCCTGAAGATATTTAACGCGGGTTTTATCGTGGACGCGAACCGTTCCGTCCGGATCTGTGGCAGGCGTCTCCTCACAGTTGTAGGTGCCGTTCTCGGTGATAAATACCGGGATATTCACGCCGTAATTGTCCTTAAGATTATGAAGCGCGTCGTAGATCGCCTTCGGGAAAAATTCGGCGCCGTTGTCCATATAATTTCCGCCCGCAAATTCCACTGTCCTGCGCACGCACTCCGGATCCGCGGAATCCACCACGCGGTTGTAGCAGTTGAGACCGAAAAAGTCGAGCGGCTGGCGCATAAGATCGAAATCTCCGGGCCGTATTTCGGGCATGCAATCGTTGTCCGCCATATATTTCAGCAGCGCGCCGGAATAGCCGCCCTTGAAGAGAGGATTCAGATACGAGCGGTACGCTTTTTCATTCTCGAGTTCGGCGATAGCTACGTCCGCGGGATTCTCCGGACGCGCGGGGTGATGGTGCCAGATATCAACTACGATGCCTACGTTCGGGCCCTTGCTGTCAAAAGTACCGCGCTTTTCTCCGAATATCTCCCGGAACCTTTTTACCGCGCTGCCGTGGGCAAGCAGCAGATTATGGTTCGCCTGACGCCCGAACTTTTCGAGCTTGCGGCCGGGGGCAAATGCGCCCAGAGCGTAACCGACGTACGTGGCGATGGGTTCGTTAAACGTTGCCCACATCGGGACAACGTCTCCGAACGTTTCAAACATATATCCTGCGTATTCCGTGAACCAGCTGACAATATCTCTGTTCAGGAATCCTCCTCTGTATTCGAGTTCCTGCGGCAGATCCCAGTGGTACAGCGTGGCGTTCGGCATCAGCCCGAGTTTGAGCATCTCGTCGATCGCGCGTTTATAGAAGTCAACGCCTTTCTGATTTATCCTTCCGGTTCCGTCCGGCATGACCCTTGACCACGAAAACGAGAAGCGGTGCGAATTAAAGCCCAGTTCTTTCATCATCCGGAGCTGCTCGGGATATTTGTGATAGTAGTCGCAGGCAACGTCCGGCGTTTGTCCTCCGAACGTTTTGCCCGGAGTCCGTGAAAAGACGTCCCAAATTTCAGCGCCCTTGCCGTCTTCGAATGCTGCGCCTTCGATCTGCGCCGCGGACGTGGCGATACCCCACTTAAAATCATTCGGAAATTCTGTTCTTCTCAAATCTGACATTTAGCGGCCTTCCCTTCTGCTTTTTCTTCAGCTGTAATATTTATCGATCCCGCCGTACCCTGTGATCAGTTTGTTCTCCGCCGTCTTCTTTATAAAACTCGAGAGCCTTTTTTTGAATTCTTCAGGGCGCTTCCGGGCGGCGTCAATATAAGCCACCCGTATTCTTTTATACGGTTCGGAAAGCGCAAGATAATTTTCCCAGGCTTTCGCGTCATTTCGTATTGCGGCAATGATATCCTCCGGATAGCTGAACGGCCGAGTGACGTATTTTTCCACGGCAGGCCGTACTTCGGGATGGATGAGGCCGCGCTCGTCAAGCCATTTAAGGCGCTCTATATTGGGCTGTGAATAACCGCTCCCCGGTCTGCGTGGCGTAAAACGCCGGATATGATGAGCGGGATCGATCGCCCCGGCTCTCCCGTCGATCCAGCCGAAGCAAAGCGCCTCTTCGACAGCGTCATTGTACGATACGCTTTCTTCCCCCGATGCTTTCGTTGGAAAAACGAACCATATCTCGCTTTTTGTGCGGAAATTTTCCGAAAGCCAGTCGCGCCATTGTCCGCGGGACGTAAACCGGACGGTCTCAATTTCTTTCATACGTTCGATCCAGGTAAAATGTTTCAGCTTCGAAGAGCCGCTTTCTGCTGGAGTTTGTAAAGTTCGTTCATCGCCTCTATCGGCGTCATTTCCTGAAGTTTCATGTTTTTGAGCGCGTCAATGATCTCATCCTGCATTACTGTATTTGCCGTGTACGCGATCAGATCGGGGCTGCCTCCGTCGTAAATATCGTCGGAGCGTGCGTTCCTGCCTTTTCCCCTGCCTCGCCCGGTCAATGACTTCGGGCCGTTCTTTCCGGGACTTTCGCTTTCGAGTCTGTCTGCAAGCTCCTGCGCTCTTAGGGTCACAGTTTTTGGAATGCCTGCCAGCGCAGCCACACTCACGCCGTAGCTGCCGTCGGCGGCCCCGCGCTTGATCTTGCGCTTGAAAACGATATTGTCCCCCGTCCTGTCCGCGTCGGAACAGTAATTTTTAACGCCCTCCATGCGCTCTTCAAGTTCGGTGAGTTCGTGGTAATGGGTGGCGAACATTGTCCGCGCTCCGACCGTATCGTGGATGTACTCGAGCACCGCCCAGGCTATTGACAGCCCGTCGAAAGTGCCGGTGCCGCGGCCGATCTCATCGAGGATGAGAAAACTTTTGGCGGTAGCGCCCTGAAGGATGTTTGCCACCTCGCTCATCTCGACCATAAACGTGCTGCGGCCTGAAGCGAGATCGTCTGAAGCACCGACACGCGTGAAAAGCTTATCTACCACCGAAATGCGGGCATACGAAGCGGGTACGAAACTGCCGGCCTGGCACATAAGCACGCACAATGCGGTCTGGCGCATGTAAGTGGATTTTCCTGCCATATTAGGTCCGGTGATAACGAGCATGCGGTGGTCGCCCGAATTCACCGTCACGTCGTTCGGGATGAAATCTCCGGGCGGCAGCATCTTTTCTACGACAGGGTGGCGGCTGTCTTTTAAGATGATCTCGCCCGTATCGGAATCGCACACCTCCGGGCGGCAGTAATTTTCGCGGTCTGCGACTTCAGCCAGAGAACAAAGCGCATCGAGCGCCGCGAGCGCCCTCGCCGTGTACATAAGTCCGCCGGCTCTCTCACCGACGCGGTCGCGGATCTCCGAGAAAAGCTGGCTCTCGAGCCTTAAAGCACGCTCCTGCGCGCCCAGGATCGTATCTTCCATGCTCTTCAGTTCTTCGGTTATATAGCGCTCTCCGCCTGTTAACGTCTGCTTTCGTATGTACGTTTCGGGCACCATTTCCTTGAACGAATTGGAGACTTCGATGTAGTAGCCGAAGACCTTGTTATAACCGACTTTGAGCGTCTTTATACCTGTTTTTTCCTTCTCCTCGGCCTCCAGCCTTGCGAGCCAGTCCTTTCCGTTCACCGACGCCTCGCGCAGGCGGTCAACGTCATCGCTGTACCCTTTCCGGAGGTACCCTCCGTCTTTCATGAGCATGGGAGGGTCGTCGACGAGCGCCCTGTCCAGCAGCTCCGTCAGGTCTTCCATCGGGTCAATATCCGCGTCGCACTCTTTAATGAGCGCGCTCTTCAGTTCGCCGAGCGTCTGCTTCAGCGACGGCAGTTTCCAC
>JAGCTF010000189.1 GCA_017963755.1 Clostridia bacterium
CACTGCCACGGCATCGCCCGCAGCCAGATATCCACCTATCGTATGGATCTTTTTGTTGATCGCGCACACCGCATAATAAAGATCCGTCGGTTTGTGATCCAGGTCGAAGATCGCGTCGGTGTAGCCTTCGTCGGAGCCCCACGGCCTTTCCCAGGTAAAGAATTTCAGTTCTTTTATGCCGTACGCCAGCGCCGCCATCATATTGTAGCGAAGGTCGCCGGGCGAAGGCATCCTGTAGTTCACGTAACCGACCGACTGCACGTACACGGCCGAATTCATGCCCGTATCCAGCGCCGCACGCCTCAGATCGTCGTAATTTTTGAATAGCTGGTATTCGTCAACGCCCCCGTTTTTATCGAAGCAGTACGTGTCCAGCGAGAGCGTGCCCCAATAGTTCACGAGGCTGCCGTAATCCGTCAGTCGCTTGTAATACGTGCCCTCCGGATACGCGCCGCGCGGGAGGAAATTAACGTTTATGAAGCAGTCCGGGACAACGGAGCGGAATACGTTTTCGACTCTTGCGTACGGGTTAGGGTCGTACGGTTCATCGATCACGTAAAAACCGCCGAAGCCGTCAATATTGCGGTATTCTTCCGCGACTGCCTTGAGTTCTTCGTTGCTGCGGGAAGGTCCGGTCTGGGCGCGGTAATCGCGCGAATAGATCTTCAGCCCGTATTTTGCGGCGTCGTTCATTATCGGAACGTATTTATCAAACGTATGGCCTTCCGCGACCCACACGTTGTCAACGTACACGTGCGATACGACGTCGATCTCCGCCTGCTTCATATATTCAAGCATGCTGCGGCGGAGTTCTTCGTTCTGAAGCTGCACCAGATAGGCGTTGATAACGATATTGTCCCTTGTGATCGGTTTTTTCTCCGGCGCCGGAGCAGCGATCTGCCCGGAAGCCACAGGATAATTCACGGCTACCGGAGTCGCCGCCGTACCTGTCGCCTCACCGCCTGAAGGAGTCGAAGCCGTATCGGTCACTTCTCCCCTGGAAGGCACCGAGTCCGTGCGCCCGGTCGTGCAGGCGGGCAATACGGTTCCTAACGTTAATGCAACTGCGATCAACAACGCAAATCGTTTCATTTTCTTGTTCTCCTTACATAATAATCGGTCAGGTACTGTATAACCAGTCAGACCCTGTAGTTAAAGCAATCGAAATTGACGACGCCGGCCTCCGTCAGTCGTTCTTTTGAACGCAAAACGTCTTCGGCTGTGTTGAACCCGGGGATCAGCGGCAGCCGTACGGTTATACGCTCCGGGCCGGTCAAGGCGAGCAGCGCCCCGAGGTTCCGAAAGACGGAAGCAGCGGCATTGACGCCGGTATAGCGTTCAAAAATCGCCGCGTCCGTGTCTTTTACGTCAACGTAGAAGTGGTCGATCGCCCCGGCCGCCGCCGTCAAAGCCTTTTTCGGTACGCACAACGACGTTTCGGCGTAAAAATTCCATTCTTTCGGCGCGATCCGGCGGAATTCTGCAATAAAATCCGCATACAGCAAAGGCTCGCCGCCTCCGAACATTATACCTCCGCCTGTGGCAAGATAATACAAATTGTCTATTTTTACTTTTTTCAGCAGTTCTTCCGGCGTCACGAGGCTGTACCTGCCTTCTTTACCGTGACTTTCCGGATTTATACAATATTTGCAGTCGAGCGGGCAGCCGTATGAACCCACCAGCGCCGTAACGCCGTGCCCGTCGGTCGCCATACGCAGGCGCGATATCTGCCATAAAGGAAGCCGCGGCTCACTGCGCGGCTTATCATTTAAAACGTCAACGTTCCCGTCCATATTCGCCGCTTGATCAGGGTTTGATCGTGTAATCCGGGGGGAGAATTTTGCCCATGATCTGCGGTTCTGGCGACGGTTCGGGTTCAGGCAGTTCGTCTGGCATAAGGAAGCCCATCTCTACCGGTATTTCTTCAGGATCCTCTTCGCACCCCGGCGCTGTAGCTTCGGGAACGTATACGACGTCACCCATCAGAGGCTCTTCTGTAGCCAGCTCTGTTTCGGAGTCAATGATCGGCGAATATTCTGCTCCCGACGGCTTTTCTCCGTTTTTTCCTGATTTCTGAGTCACGGTTTTATAGGACCCTCTGCCGGACATAAAGCTAAAACTCATACCGGCAGCAACGCCCGCCACGATAACTCTTTTTCCTGCTTTCCGGCGTTCTTCAAGCTTCTGCTCGAGTTCCCTCACATCCGCTTCGCATTTCGGGCAGGTCCCCTTGCAGTCGCCTTGATAAGGACACTCTTCGATCACGTACTCGATCTCGTTGTTCTTTGCGATCTCAGCACGGATCTGTTTCAATATCCTGCATTTTTCTTTTCCGTAGTATTTCATAACTGTTCCTCCTGCTCTGGGGATTTGTACTAATTGTCATTATCTGCGCATTGTCCGAAAAAATCAAGGTGAATTTGAACGATCTTCCGCAAAACGGGTAAAAAACACACATCATCACCGCGATCCGGAAATGATGTGTGCCGCTTCAAAATTTGATCCGTCAATATGAACGTATCACTTCTTCTTAAAAATAAGTCTCCAGAGGAATATGATAAGGCATGCTCCTGCGATGGCAAGGATGATACTCATCACCCAGCCTCCGCCTATGCCTATCAAGCCGCCTAGCCAGCCGCCCAGAGCGGCACCGAGGATACCTAAAATCAAGTTGCGAAGAAAGCCGCCGTCACTCTTCATGAGTTTGCCTGCGAGCCAGCCTACGAGAGCACCGAGCAGGATAGCTACTAATAATTGCCAAAGCCATTGCATGATGAATTACCACCTTTCAAAAAGATGTGTATATTGTGGCACAATTGCAGTATTTTGTAAACCGGAAATTATTGCCGGCTCTTTTTCTGTTATTGCTGGCTCTTTTCCTGTTTCAGTGAAAAGTTTTATAAAAATGGGGGGATGCGCAGGTTTAAGTTTGCCGGCCACAAGGTTATCACGGTGGCAATTCCTCAAATATTTTAAAGCCTTTTTTCTGCGGCGCTGTCTCTCAAATCGGCCGTGGTCAACTTTGGCACACAAATCGGTAAATTTGGGTTTTGTGTGCCAGGCGGGCGCCGTCTCCCGTCGAAAAATGGGCGCAAAACACCGCCTGAATCTCAGTTTTTAATTTTCAGGTGGTGTTTTCAGAGTGAGGGCGCCGTCTCCCGTCGAAAAACGGGCGCAAAACACCGCCTGAATCTCAGTTTTTAATTTTCAGGCGGTGTTTTCAGAGTGAGGGCGCTGTCTCCCGTCGAAAAACGGGCGCAAAACACCGCCTGAATCTCAGTTTTTGATTTCCAGGCGGTGTTTTCAGCGTGAGGGCGCCGCTGTCCGGCGAAAAATGGGCGCAAAACACCGCCTGG
>JAGCTF010000190.1 GCA_017963755.1 Clostridia bacterium
GCTCATATCAGCAGAACATTATGGGTCTGTCCGGCGATCTTTGCAAAAAGATAAGTGGCGCAATAGACGGGAGCGAGAAGTTTTTGCCTGAATTCGCGCCTGTCGCATGCCAGGGAGTTGAAGGTACCAATTCTCAGTACGCCTGCCTTAAGCTGTTCAAAAACCCGAATATAATGTATTTTTCAAGCTTCGAATCGGTGTTCGGAGCGATCGAAAAAGGGCTATGCAAATACGGCATTGTCCCGGTAGAAAACAGCTTTGCCGGAACTGTGAACACGGTGTACGACCTGATGATGAACCACAGGTTTTATATTGTCCGCAGCGCCAGGATGAAGATCACGCACAGCCTGCTCGCAAAGCCCGGAACGCGGCTGGAAGATATAAAAGAAGTTTACTCGCATCCTCAGGCGCTGATGCAGTGTTCGGACTTCCTGAATTCGCTCTCGGGCGTAAGGCAGATCCCGTACGAAAACACTGCGCTCGCGGCGAAACTCGTATCGGAGAGCGGGAGGAACGATATCGCGGCGCTGTCGAATCCGGAATGTGCGAGGTATTACGGGCTCGAATGCTTAAAACAGGCCGCAGAGAACAAGGACAATAACTATACCCGTTTCGTGTGTATTACGCGCCATCTAGAGATCCTTCCCGGTGCGAACCGCACGAGCCTTATGGTAACGCTTCCTCACGAGCAGGGGAGCCTTTACAAACTGCTGTCGAGGTTCTACGCGCTCGGGATCAATCTCCTGAAACTTGAGAGCCGCCCGATACCTGAACGCGAGTTTGAATTTATGTTCTATTTCGACCTCGACGTTTCGGTGTACGCGCCGGAATTCCTGAAACTGATAGCCGAATTGCCCTCCGCGTGCGAAAGCTTTACGTACCTGGGCAGCTACAGCGAGGTGGTCTGATATGAAACTGAGATGCGGACTGATAGGCGGAAGACTTGTCCACAGCTACTCGCCCCAGATACACGCCGAACTGGGCGACTACGACTATAAACTGTTCGAACTGAAAGAGGATGAAGTCGGGCCGTTCCTTAAGAGGGGAGAATTCGACGGACTTAACGTCACTATTCCGTACAAAAAAACGGTACTGCCTTTTATCAACGAGCTTTCGGACAATGCCGCCCGGCTTGGTTCGGTGAATACCATAGTCAGGCGCGCGGACGGTACGCTTTTCGGCGACAATACAGATATTTTTGGCACCCGCAAGCTGATCGGTCTTTCGGGGCTCGATATTTCCGGAAAAAAGGTGCTCGTGCTCGGCTCGGGAGGCACCGGCGTGACCTTTATGCAGGCCGTGCGCGATCTGGGCGGTATCGCCGTCAATATCAGCAGGAGCGGGGAGAACAATTACGGAAATATCGCGAAACATATTGACGCCGTGATGGTGATGAACGCGACGCCTGTGGGGATGTACCCGGATACCGGAAAATCTCCTCTTGACCTCAGCGCGCTTCCCAATGTAAAATGCGTGCTTGACGCGATCTATAATCCGCAAAAGACCGCGTTGCTGCTGCAGGCCGAAAAACTCGGCATGAAGGCGCTGAACGGTCTTTACATGCTCGTCATGCAGGCAGTTAAATCTTCGGAACTCTTTACGGGCAATGCGATACCGGAAGAAACGGCCGAAGCGGTATATGAGAGGATCGCGGCGAAGATGTACACGAGCGAGACAGGCAGCTGGGCGGCTCCCAGCCCGGAGAACAGACTTAAATTACTGGTGATCAACGGACCGAATATCAATATGCTCGGCATACGCGAGCCCGATATTTACGGTAAGAACGATTACAAGGCGCTGCTCGGATTTATTTCGAAAAGCGCGGAAGAAGCGGGGGTCTGCGTCACGTGCTTCCAGTCGAACCACGAAGGCGCGATAGTTGACGAGATACAGAACGCACTGGGAAAATTCGACGGCATCATGATCAACCCGGCGGCGTACACCCACACCAGCGTGGCGATACTTGACGCTTTGAAAGCGGTCAATATCCCGGCTGTCGAGGTACATATTTCCGACGTATCATCGCGCGAACCGTTCAGGCAGATTTCGTACGCAGGAATGGCATGCGTAAAGACGTACGCGGGACTCGGCTTCGAAGGATACAGACAGGCGATCCTGTTCCTGAAACAGTATTTAGAAGAAAAACACACATATAGCAAACGAAATTCATAACCGAAACGAAGAAAGGAAGGATGGATGTTATGAACGAGATTCCCTACAAAACCTACCTCAACGAAAATGAGATCCCGACAGCCTGGTTCAATATCAGATCGGCTATGGTCAATAAACCCGCGCCTCTGCTTAACCCCGGCACACACCAGCCTATGAAGGCGGAAGAACTTGCCCCCGTGTTCTGTGAAGAACTGATCGCGCAGGAGCTTGACAACGACACCGAGTATTTTCCGATCCCGGACGAAGTGCTTAACTTCTACAGAATGTACCGCCCGTCGCCGCTTGTAAGAGCTTATTTCCTTGAAAAAGCGCTCGGTACTCCGGCCCATATCTACTACAAGTTCGAGGGCAATAACACGAGCGGTTCGCATAAGCTGAATTCCGCTATCGCACAGGCGTATTACGCTAAAAAGCAGGGCCTCAAGGGAGTCACGACCGAGACCGGCGCCGGCCAGTGGGGCACAGCGCTGTCAATGGCCTGCTCGTATTTCGGCCTTGACTGCAAAGTGTTCATGGTTAAAGTTTCATACGAGCAGAAGCCGTTCAGGCGCGAAGTTATGCGCACGTACGGTGCGGACGTAACTCCTTCGCCTTCGATGTCAACGAACGTCGGGCGCAAGATTCTCGAGGAATTCCCGGGAACCACCGGAAGCCTCGGCTGCGCGATCTCGGAAGCCGTAGAAGTCGCCGTCGGTACGCCCGGATACAGATACGTGCTCGGCAGCGTGCTTAACCAGGTGCTCCTTCACCAGAGCGTGATCGGCCTTGAGACCGAAGCGGCGCTTAATAAGATAGGCGTAAAGCCCGACATCATCGTAGGCTGCGCAGGCGGCGGATCCAACCTCGGCGGACTTATTGCCCCGTTCATGCGCGATAAGATCAAGGGCAAACTTGACGCACGCATCATCGCCGTTGAACCTATGTCCTGCCCGAGCTTTACGAGAGGCGTATACGCGTACGATTTCTGTGACACCGGTATGGTATGCCCGCTCGCGAAGATGTACACGCTCGGTTCGAGCTTCATTCCGGCACCGAACCACGCAGGCGGACTTCGCTACCACGGCATGAGCTCAACGCTTTCACAGCTCTATGCTGACGGTTATATGGAAGCCGTTTCCGTGCCTCAGACCGAAGTGTTCAAGGCTGCCGAGCTGTTTGCGAGAGTTGAAGGCACGCTTCCCGCTCCGGAGAGCTCTCACGCGATCAAGGTCGCTATCGACGAGGCGCTCAAGTGCAAAGAGACGGGAGAGGCGAAGAACATCGTGTTCGGCCTCACCGGAACAGGTTATTTCGACCTTGTGGCATACCAGAAATTCCACGACGGTGTTATGGACGATTATTGCCCGACCGACGAAGACCTCGCTGTTTCTTTGGCGAAACTTCCGAAAATCGACTGATATAGTCCGGTCCTGACGGATCTAATTGAATAATTAAAAGCCGGACGGTCTGCGCGCTTTGCGACATGGCCGTCCGGCTTGCTTTTTATATTTAATATTGCCGCCGATAAACGGGCGGGAATTCTCTTACTCTCCGGCGAGCTCGCGTATGGACACGAGTTTGTTCCCGTCTCTTCCTGTGACTGTTTCCGCCTCAAGCATCGAGCGGATGATGGCCTCTTCAACTGTCTCTACAGCTGCCCTGAGCAGGGGATTAAGCACAGAATCGCTCAGGATCTCCGGGTGCCGGATCTGTTCCGACATGAGCAGTCTGTTTGCGGTTGTGAATGCGACAACGATCTCGCCGCTGCCTCCGCTCGTGTATCCGCCTGTGCGGGCAAGGCCGCTCTGTGCTCTCCTCGCGATCCTCGCAAGCTGCCTCGACGACACCGGCGCGTCGGTGGCAATTACCATTATGCACGATCCTTTCGGGTCTTCTTCTTCGCCGGAAAGGCGCCTGCCTATATGGTCGCCGCAGATCACGAGGTCGGACAATGATCCGAAGTTGGTCAGCACCAGCGCTCCTAAAGTGAATTGACGCTCCGCGATCTCAAATATGCGCGAAGCGGAACCGATGCCGCCTTTAAGTCCATAGCAGATCATTCCGCGCCCCGCGCCTACTGACCCGAGTTCGAAATCATCCTTTGCCGCCGCTATTGCCTCGAACACGTGCTCTTTCTTTACGTGAAGGCCCCTTATGTCGTTAAGGAACGAATCGTTGCACTCGAGAATTACCGGATTAACGGATCCTTCGCCCCTGCAGATACCCTCGTTCTTTTCGAGCATATACTCTACGCAAGCCGTAAACGCCTCGCCGGCGCTCAGTGTGTTAGTCAATATCAGCGGCGTCTCTATGCTTCCGAGCTCGTTTATCTGGACAAGGCCGGTGCTTTTACCGTAGCCGTTGATCACGTGCGAGGCGGCAATGCATTTTTCGTGATATACGTCTCCGGCGTGCGGCAATATCGCCGTGACGCCTGTCTGGACGTTGCCCTCCGATAGCGTGCGGTGGCCGACAAGCACTCCGGGCACGTCTGTGATCAGGTTCCTCCTGCCTTTTGCCATTGTCCCGAATCTGTATTCTTTCATATCGTTAACGTCCTTCTTCTATGTTGTTTTTCGGGAGAGGATTATATCACAAACTGTGGAATAATTAAATGCGGGGGGGATAATAACGACAGCAAGTATTTTCTGGTAGAGTATTTTCTGGTAGAGAATCACCGGCACGCGAGTCTGCTCTTGAGCGGCGATTTGATCGTGGAGGAAACAGCTGATCCGTCGGAAAACGTGATCAAAGAAGCTTCATTTGTACGAACACCTTTAATGGATCCTATTTTTACAGAAGCCCCAAAGACTGAAAGACAAATCTTCCATCTGGCAAAAAACGATTCTGAAAATTTTCGTTTTTTTGCAAAAAATGCATTGTTTTTTTTTTTTTAGCAGTATAATAAAATATAGTAATATATTATTTACTTTTTTGAATGGCTAGTATGTAAGGAGTGACTTTAGATGAAGACAAAAAAACTAATATCCGTTCTTGTCATTGTACTCGTTGCCGCCGTTGCCGTCGCGTGTGCTGTTTGGGCAGTTTCAAAGCAGAAAAAAACAGATGCGTCCGGAGAAAAGAAATTGTCCGTATCAGGTGATATCATTGATTCCTTAAACACCGGCGCTGCGGGAAACAGTCAATTAACAGCTAAGATTGATTCAGTTCTCGCGCTTGATTCCTCAGAAAAACGTATTGAATTAATAAAAGAGTTAAGCCTTTCTGAAGGCCTTGAGATAGCACCGTACTTAGGCGAAGATGTCAAAGATTATTACCGCGGCATTTTCGAAAAGCACAGTGTCGGGGAAATTAAAAAGCTGCTTAACGAGAGCGACAGCGAAAAAATTGACAACTTCTTCGACAGATTTATGTTCGGGGGAAATGGCGGCGACTTTTTGCCGCATCAGTATTTTGGCTGCCCGGGATTATTGACAAAATTGTTCGGGCTGCAGCCTGAAGATCAGCATGCACTTGCACTTGAAGACGTTATTGAACTGATGAAAGAGATACGGGCAGAATCCGGAAGTAACAACGAAGGTAATGAGCCTTTTGCTCTTGACGACGCTGTCCTTTGGAAAAAGATACGTGAAAAATATAATATACAGCCGGATGAGGTTGGCGGCTCCGGGCTGGGATACGAAACATACTTTCTTGACGACGACTATTCTGAAGTTCTGCTGACCAGGCCTGGTCTTGTGGCCGTGTTAAAATACGACTACGAAGGAAGCAACGTCCGTGTTTCCGACTGGTGGGATAGCGGATCAGGGCTCACTCCTGAAACGGTTTTCCCTTACGCGGACACATCAGAATGCGCAGTGTTTACGCTGGACTGATCAAAAACAGCGAATCGAGCCGAACGCCGCAGATCCTTTTTATCAGCAGCTTGCGCCCATTTTTCGACGGGAAGCGGCGTCCTCACTCTGAAAACACCGCCTGAAAATTAAAAACTGAGATTCAGGCGGTGTTTTGTGCCCATTTTTCAACGGTAGACGGCGCCCTCACTCTGAAAACACCGCCTGAAAATTAAAAACTGAAATCTAGGCGGTGTTTTGTGCCCATTTTTTGCCGAGAGACGGCGCCCTCATTCTGAAAACACCGCCTGAAAATTAAAAACTGAAATCTAGGCGGTGTTTTGTGTCCATTTTTCGCCGAGAGACGGCGCCCTCATTCTGAAAACACCGCCTGA
>JAGCTF010000191.1 GCA_017963755.1 Clostridia bacterium
CGAACCGTGCGCAATTTCATTCTCTATTACGTATTGCGCGAATGCCCAATACGGAGTAAAATATACTCAAACCTAAATCTAAAACATTTCAGGAGGAAAAATTATGTACACACAAAAATATGAAGACCTGCCCAAAATAGTAAAAATCATACTGCAGATATTTCTTGGCGGCCTCATCGGCGGGATCTACCGCATCATCCGTTTCCTTGAAACCAAAAACGTAGTAACACTGGTAGTAGGAATACTCGTGCTTGTCACCGGTATCGGAAACCTGATCGTATGGATCGTTGACCTCGTTACCGAGATCCTCCGCAACCGCATCACCGTACTGGCAGATTGACAGAGCACCATTTTTACTGAACTTGTTTCAAATCAAAAAAAGCACCGCAGATTTCCTTAAAAAGGTAATTCGCGGTGCTTTTCAAATTTGTTGCCGCAGGAACAGCAGCGCCGGGAAAACGGCTAAGATATGCTCATTATCCGAGCGATTTTACGTATTCTTTTGCAGAAAGTCCGTACGAGTAAAGCTTCCAGAGCAACGTGTGCAAAGTCGCAGAATCTTTGTTGTTTAACAATTCTCCGATATAGTTGTTGATCTTAAAATAAAGCGTATTGCTGACCGTTTTATCATTGCGCTCAAAATGTGCGTATATCGCAGTATCAAATTGAGCGGGATTTAAGCCGGAGAAATAAACGTAATACTCGCCAGTTCCGTCGATCTTAACAAATTTAGAAGAAGGAATGCTCCAGTTAAGACTGCCGTTATCAGTGATCTTTAAAACGAGGCCGCTAATGTCGTCAGCGGCGATTTTCAGACGTACGGTGATCCCGCTGTTTAATGTCAGACCGCTTTCTTCCCATTCAACTTCCGGAGAAGGGACGGTCTTATAATCACTTCTGTTATACCCGTACGACATGTAATTTACTGACGTCCCCCACGCCTTCTGATCGGCAGTGAGAGCTGCATTCGCGAGATTGGACGTGTTGTGACCGGTATATTGCTGGGCGGCGGCGCCGTAGTTCAGCGTATCGACGACGAGCTTGAGCAGAGGCATGTTGTTGTCCGCGTCATCGCCGTAGATCTCCAGGAGTTTGCGGCAATAGTCAGCGATGCTATAGGTTATTGAAGCGACGAGCTTCGGCTCGGCGTTGTCCTTAACGGTAACGAAAAGCATTGCCTTGATGCTGTCGCTCATCATATCCGGGGCAATGTCCTCGAAGCGGAAAACGTAGCAGTCCTCTTCGGTTCTGTATTTTTTAACGACGTACTCTTCGCCGTTGAACGAGAATTGTACAAACGGGTCGGATGCAATGGCGGAAGTGCCGGTGAACGGAGCTTTAGGGATCTTGAAATTGACCGTCAGACTGTCGGAAAGCGAAAGGTATATGGACGCGAATCTGAGCTCCGGATCAACGGTTTCCGAGACGTTTATGTCAAGCGTCGCGGACAGCGCAGTTCCTTCAATTTTAGCAGTGATCACAGCGGCACCTTCCTTAACTGCGGCAACGTTTCCTGCACTGTCGACGGTGACAACGGACGGGTCGCTGCTTTCCCATTTAATGCCGGAGAAAAGAGGACCGTGACCGCTGCTGCCGGAAATAGTGACTGTCGCGCGGTTCAAAAGGGAGGCGGTGTCTCCCGGAGATAACATAGAAGGGCCGCTGATGGAGAAGCCGGAGAGTCTGGTAACAGCCACACGCGTCTTCTGGGTGACTTTTCCGCCAATTCCGGCAACGGATTCGTCCAGTACGTCAGATGTGGAGGAAAGCTGATTTGCCACGGTCATGGCATAACTCGAAGAAGCATTGTAAAAACCGGCCAGACCGATATATTTCAGTTTCGGGTTGATAAGATTCTCATAATGCCCCGTCTGCCCTTGACTGTTATTAGTTGTATCGTCGTCCGTAACCGAGATCCAATCGTCTTTTTCTTCATACCATTGCGAAATGCCGCGGAATATTGCGTCAACAGTCGCGGCCTCCCAGTTCCACGCCAGGTTCTCCGCGTTAATCTGTACGTTGTAGTTATTAATAAAAACGCTTGAGTCTGAAGAAAGCCTTCCGTGACCGATGAAAACGGAAGATTCAACGGCGCGCATAGCTGTTGCCTTTTCAAGAAGCTGCGACCATTTTAGCGGAACGTAGTCATTAAGAGTCAGTTTCTTGGAGGGATTATTCGGATCGGCAACGCCTTCTTCGCATGCTTCCCGGCGGATCCTGTTGACCTCTGCAAGCAGCGATCCTTTAGCTGTTTCGTCTACGGCAACAAATTCGCCCTCGATCCCCATCAGGACATTGCCGCTGCCGGCGTCGGGATAGTCGCCTTCGCGCACGGGATATTCGTCCGAAGAAAAAACGGAGGGGACGGCGGTCAGCGTCATAATTACTGCGAGTATGAATGCGGCGGCGATTTTGAGTTTTCCTTTAGCGCGGCGCCTGATCATGCCTGCTTTTCTGCTTTTCAACATAATAACGACCTCGATTCTCAACAAATAATCAACAAATAAAACGGGTTATTTTTTCTTCTTTGATCTGCGTATAAACAAAAGGACGAAAATTGCGATAATGCATACGGCCCCGATGACGGAGCAGACAACGACCCACGCGGGAATGCCGCCCGGGCTATTGTCCTTTTCTCCCTGAACGCCCGGAGTGACGTTTGTTCCGCCGGTCGCAGGAACAGAATCAGTCGCGCTGCCGGCAGCTGAAGCAGTGACCCCGGCGGTGACTGCGGCCTCAGCGGTGGCGGTGGCCCCGGCGGTAACGGTAGCCGGAGCGGCTGTTTCATCCGGAGACGGTGCGACGGTTTCAAAAACATCCAAAGGAAGAGTAACGGTCGCATCAGGAGTATTAACTTCGGTCGAAACAGGCTGATCTGTGACCGTTACGGTCTCTGCCGGAGTTTCTTCCGGATGGCCGGTATTTGACGTGTTTGAGGTAACGGTAGCAGGAACCCCTGTAGGAGCGTTCGTGTGAACGTCATCCGTTGGCGCCGCCGTAGGAGTGGGTGACGGAGCCGGCGAGGGAGCATCGGTTTTATCCGGAGACGGAGTTGGAGAAGGAGACGGGGTTGGATCTTCCCCCGGAACGGGAGACGGAGTCTTCGTACGGATCGGAATATCCGGAAGTTCTATCCCGAGAGAAACACGCCGGCCTGATCCGGTGCCTGCGTACACTTCAGAAGAAAACGCCGCAATACCGGCGGCAAATAATGCTCCGGCGAGCAATACAATTACAAATAATAAAGCTTTTCTGAACTTCATATAAAAACCCTGCTTCGTTGAGGCTGCCTTTATGTTCCGCACAGCGCGAACCTTGAACGTATATATTATATTATTATTCACAAACAAAATCAAATCTCAGCCCGTTATTGAGGCGAACCGAATGATAGCACGAATTTTGGGTCTCATGCGAACCCCGGAATCGGTTCGCATTTCGGTCAAAGCACGAACCGGATGATGACACGAATTTTGGGTCTCATGCGTTTCCTGCTTTAATTCGCATTTCGGTCAAACAAAATTCTTAGCCATC
>JAGCTF010000192.1 GCA_017963755.1 Clostridia bacterium
ATGCTCTTCGCCCTGATCCTGCCCTTGCCCGGGTTGAAAACGCTCACTATCCCGCTGTTCACGTCTGCGTCAACGCTCGAATATTCGAAAGCCAGCGTCGTGTCGATCAGCTTGCAGTTTACCAGTTTAAGGCCGTCAATATAGCACATCCCCTGGTTGCTTTCGATCGTGCAGTTCACGAGTGTAAGGTTCGTCGAATTCCAGCCCAGATATTCGCCGGAAATAAACGAATCGTACACGGTTATGTTTTCGCTGTTCCAGAAAGCGTCCTTCGTGATCAGGCGCGAGTTGCGTATCGTGGCGTTTTTTACGCCGTCAAACGAATAGTTTCCGTCCAGGTCCAGTCCGTCCACTTCGACGTTTTCCGAATTCATCAGAAAGTAATCGCCCTTCGCCGTGACGTGCTTAAGACTTACGTCAGTGCAGCTCCAGAACGTTTCCAGCGCGTTGGTGAGCGACACGTTCTCAAGAGAGATATGGCTCGAACGGCGGAAATTTTTCGGAGCCTGGATGACAGTGTTTTTTATGTCGATATTGTGCGTGTACCACACGCCCGCGCGCCCCATCTCGAGCCAGACGCAATTATCCGCCAAAACGTTGTCACAGTACCAGAGCGGATACTTCCAGCGGAACATTGACCCGGACAGCTCGACGTTGCGGCTTTCTTTCAGCGGTGATTCTCCTTCGTCGAATACGCAGTCTTCAAGCTTCACTCCTACCGAACCGAACAGCGACCGTTCGCCGCGGAACAGCTTTTCCGAATATGTTTTTTGTGGTGTAAAAGGCTTAAAATACGTCATTATTTAGCTTCTTTCTGCTTTTTTATTATCAATTTACCGGTCATTGGTCTTCTATGCGGAGCTGCGCGACGCGCACCGGATAGCTTACACCGTACGGCATCGGTGTGAGCGCCACGTTCAGAACGTCACCGTGCTGCTCAAATGACAGCGGCTGTGAATCGTCCATCAAGCTGATCGAAGCGACGCGTCCCGGTATGCGATCGACCGTGACTGAATTACCTTCTCCGGCCCCGAGTTCCACCTCGACGTACCTGCGCGGTCTGAATATGAAAAGATATGCTTTCGAAGCGTCGAAAGCGTCGATAAGCAGGAATTCGCGCTTGTCTTTGTAGCGCAGGAACGGCCGCCCGTTATAGACCGCACGACCAAACTTATCCATCCACCTGCCGATCGAACGCATTGTCCCGCTCTGCATGACGTCAATGCTTCCGTCCGCGTCCGGTCCGACGTTCAGGAGGAAATTTGCCCCGACCTTGCGGCACTCGCAAAGCTCCTCGATAAGCTGCCCGACCGACTTGAAATTTACGTCGTAAAAGGCTTTCCCCCAGTGGTCGCATATCGTTTCGCACATTTCCGCACTGACGTACTTCGGCTGTCCCGTCCTGTCCATCGGATCCGGTCTTCCCCGCTCGTACGTCACGGCATCGATCTCTTCCCTGCCCGCGGCGCCCCTGGCCCCGAGCCCGGTGTTATTGATTATCATTGCCTCCGGCTGGAGCTTTCTGATCATTTTGTACAGGCGGTCTTCGTGCCAGTCAACGTCGGTGCGCGACCAGTTACCGTCGAACCAGAATCCGCCGATCTTTCCGTAATTTTTGCATAAAATTTCTACGCTTTTTTCTAAATAATCGAGATATGCGGGAAAATCTTCTCTGAATTCCGGGCGGTGCCAGTCGAGCGTAGTGTGGTAGAAAAACGGCCGGATATCTTCTTTTCTGCATTCGTGGACAAATTCGGTGATAAGATCGCGTCCCGCACCGGAGTGAACGGCGTCGAACGGGTCTTCCGGGTCAAGTCCGCGCGTGTCATACAGCGAAAAACCGTCGTGGTGGCGCGTCGTTAAAGTCACGTACCTGCATCCGGCCTCTTTAGCCGTTTGGACGATATCTCTCATGCTCTCCGGCCTGAATTTCTGCGCCAGAGGCTCGTATTCCTCCGCCGGGATCTTCTCGATCTCGCGCACCCATTCTCCGCGCCCGAGCAGCGAATAGATACCGAAATGGACGAACATTCCGAACCCGAGCTGTTCGAATCTTTTTATATAGGGTGCCGGTTCCGGCAGTTTAGCTGTCTTATCTGTTTGCATTTTCCGCCCTCCGGATAAACATTCTGACGTTCTGCGCGTCGTTTGCGTCAATGCTTTCCAAAGGGTTATTTTACCATAAACGGCGGTCAATGACAAATTTCTTATCTTGTCCGGCTTTCCGCGCGCACCTACGCACGCATCTATTTGCTCAGAAGGAACGCACCGGCGGGGATCCCGGCAGAATTGCACAGATTCATCTGGTCGCCAAAGAAATAGCCCGTCTTCATGTTATACGCGACGCCGTTCATCGGGATCGTCGACGTCACTTCGACGGTGTCTGGTCCGGTGATCGTACCTGTGATCTCACCCATTATCGTGCCGGTGACCGTCAACGACGTGAATCCGCGGACTTCATCGCTTCCGTCGATCGTTTTAAGCCCGTCGCCAACGTTTTTATACCTGATCGTGGCGCTCTTAGCGTCTTCGGAATACGTAACCGATTCGACGATCGGCCCGGATGCGTTGTCAAGCGTGATCCCGCCTTCGCCGTTGAAGGCGCATGCGATCTTCGCCGCCCGCAGAGCCTGCTCGTATTTGCAGTTCGGATGGAGGCTGTTCCAATACGTCTTGTCCGCCCACAGATCGCCGGACTGGACCTGGAAAATATTGTCCGACATCGTCACCATACTGCCCATGATCGCGCGGATCCTGCCTACGTCCATATACGCCCAGGTGCCGGTAAAGCCCGCGGGCTGCGTGTACATCGTGGGAAATTCGATGAAATACACTGGAAAATCTTTGTTGTTCGTGTTATGCGTGCCTCGCATATATTCGACGTACGCGGTAAAAACGGCAGCGTAGCGGTTTGCTTCTTTCGTCGCGTAATCGCTCTCGCCCTGGTACCAGAGTATGCCCGCCATCGGCATGCGTGAAAACGGCGCCATAAATTCGTTGTAGAGGAACCGGCCGTGATCAGCATTAACACCGGTGGTTACGTAATAGCCTTTCATGATGTTATACGTGTCGGTTTTGTATGCTTCCGCTACCGGATTGCAAAGGAACGCTCCGAGCGGCTGGCCGTTTCCGTCGATCTCGATCATCCCGATCGGAACGCTTCCGTCCGTTAGTTTCACGTAATTTCGCGCAAAAAGGTAGCCTATCGCGGAAAAATTAGCAATATTGGATTGTGTGGCTATCTTCCATGTGTTTGTGCGCGTAAGATCACGCGCTTCCTGCGAAGTGCCGCGCTTTACAGACGTGTTTGGGACGTTCTGGGTGTTGTAATTTATCCTGATCGGGAGATCGTAATCCGAGTTTCGCGGACAACGCTCGGTGTCGAGGGCGTCAACAAACAACCAGTGCGCGTTCATATCGTATGCGGCGTTTGATTGACCGATCACCATATATACGTCGCCGATAAGCACGTCGTGGAGCACGACTTCCTTGTCGTCGCTGAAAATGCGTATGTTATTGCCCATGTCTTTGCAGGCGTCAAACGACCTGTCGAACACCAGCATCCATTCGCCGTCTTTAATTGTCGTTTCCGCGCTCTGGCCCATAAACGTGCCGCTGATCTTCCCGCCCTCTGCCGCATTGCCGGCAAAGCCCCATATTTTAACCGGTTCGCCGCGCTGGATGACCATATTGTCTGAAAAGACGTTGGCAACGGTAAATTCGATTTTCGCGGGCGTCGGTTCCGGTGTGCTTGTAGGCGGCACGGGTGTCGCAGTCGGAGCTTTCGTAGGTGTCGGAGCAGGTGTTTTCGTCGGTGTCGGAGCAGGCGTTTTCGTTGGCGCCGGGGTCGGAGTTTTCGTGGGAGCAGGCGTTGCCGTGGGTGCCTTGGTAGGAGGCACTGTTGGCGTAGGAGTCGGTTCAGGCGTTGGTGTCGCTGCAGGCGTGGGGACGACGGTCGGTTCGGGCGTAGGCATCTCTGTAGGTGTGGGAACGACAGTCGGTTCGAGCGTAGGCGTCGCGGTTTCAGCGGGCAGAGGCTCATCTGTCGCAGGCAGCACCGTTATCACTTCGTCCGTGGCGGGTATTTCCGTCGCGTTTTGTTCAGTCGCGTCCGGTGTTATGTTCGCTGCGGTGGGCAATTCGGTCAATACCTCCTTCGGGGAGTTTATCGCCACCGGTCCTTCGGTTTTCGCAGGCTGTCTGCCGGAGTTATTCGTCAGGATGGCAATAACTGCCACTGCTATAAGGATCAGCGCGATCGCCGTGACTGTTGTTATCAGGATCTTCGTTTTGGTGCTTTTTTTCACGTATCTCGCTCCTCTTCCTGCATAGGACCTTTAAGGTCAGATAAGTACGTTCGTTCTTCATTAAATTGCGTTTTATCAACGATTATGATATGATTTTATACGAAATTGTTCGCCCGGTCAATACCGTGCTTCGTATGCCGGGAAAGGGGTATCATTATGAACGTGTTTGAAACCATTAAAACCAGAAGAAGCGTCCGGACTTTTGACGGGACCGCACTGCGTCCGGAAGATGCGTCGTGTTCCGCATGCTGAGGAGGCCTTTGGATATTCGTTTGAGAAGGTCGTTTTGTATGCCTGGAGCCTCGGTGCGAACGAGCTCGGTCTGCGTGTTTCGTTTGAGATCGCCGATCCCGGGATCAGTGTGGCTGATGATGTGAGATATATCGCGTCGTTTACGTATCTTTTTTGAGAATATTTAGATACTCCTCATAGGCAAAGACAAGAGCCTTGCCGGACTTGGCAGAGAATTTTAGAATGTCCTTTTTGCATAGCGTGGCAATATAGTTTGCTGTACCGTTACGTGAACAGCATAGAAAACGCACAAAGTCAACTGTTTGTGTGTTTTCAAGCTGGAAACCTTTGCATAAAAATGCATTGCTTCACTCTACTGCTTTATTCAGCCGCAAGGATAGCGATCGCCTCATAATTCGCTTTTAGCTCAACGTCGATCCACCCGTTGCCCGGAATAATAGTATTGTCCTCGCTGCAAAGAATATCGCGGACGGTCCCGCCACGCAGCGGTATACGGATATGGCCGGGAAGTGCGCCGCCGAACGTATGTATCGTAATAAGCGTTTCTCCGGTTTTCCCGCAATATCTTGCCACCGCCTGCCAGCCCGATGGATCGCCGTAGTTTGACAAACCCGTACCATAAAAGCAAGATGCTCCGCTTTGGATAACGTGGGAGTACTCGCGGTAGAAATTGATCGCTTTTTCCACACATTTCCACTGCTCTTCAGAAAGATCATACACGTCACCCGAAAGACACATAACGCCAAGGAGCGTATTGACAAGAGAATAATTCAAGCGGCGGATGGAGTCGGTCTTACGCAATACTGCCCAGATCTGGCTTTTCGACGGTGGTATCAGCCGCTGCAGATTTGCGGCAATTATCGGTATATGCACACATTCATGTGCGTCCGAAAATGAAGCAATATCGCACAGTCCCATCATCGACGGCTCCAGCCTGTGGCCGCCCGAAGAACAGTTTTCGATCACAAGGCCCGGTATCTCGCGATGCAATTTTGAGAAAAACTCCTGGGAGGACTGTATGTTTTTCCGCAGACCTTCTCCCAGTCCGTCAGGATCGTCGCATCCCATGCCTATACAGTCGTTGTAATCGATCTTGATATAACTGAATCCGCTGTTCGTTAGAAAATCTATAACGTTTTTCTGCAGGAACGCCTGGACATCCGGATCTGACATATTAAGGAACATCCGCCTGCCGGTATTAACAGGCACTCCGTAACGCCTTAAAAGCCACTCCGGATGCGCTGCGGCAAGGCGGCTCGAAGCTGTGCAGTTTTCCGGTTCGAACCAGATTCCGGCTTTCATTCCCGCTGTGCAGATCGCCGAGACCGCCGGCCCGATCCCGTGAGGCAGCCGTTTTTCATTGACGTACCAGTCCCCTACCTTATCCCAGCTCCCGTCGCCGTACCAGCCTGCGTCAATGACAAAATAATCCACGCCTCTCCCTTTTAGTACGTTCGCGGTACGGCAGATATTTTCCTCGGTCGGATTGCCCCAGGTAGTACAGAATTCGTTGAAAATAACCGGCAGGCGCCCGGCGACAATGTCATTGACCGGCTGAAGATCGAGAAGCCGCTGAGAAACGGAATCTACATTTCCTTTCGCCACGGTCAAAATCGCTTTTGGCGTTTCAATCGTTTCTCCGACGTCAACGGTTTTCGTCCAGTGTCCAAAGTCGTGATCTGCTATACCTCCGTTGATAAAAAAGCCTTCTCCGTTGCGACGCAGTTCGATCTGCCATGAATACGGACATGCGAGCTCGACCGCCCATACGATGCCCGCCTCTTCGTCCTCAGCAGCCACGAACGGGAAAAATCTCCGGACAGGCATTGATCCGGTTTGTCCGTATTTCTCTGATCTCGTACCTACACCGCTCCACGAGCGCTCCATATGAAGTCCTTCTACTGTCTCAGACACGAAACGTCCCTCGGCGCTCCACCAGCTTTTCGCCCTGTGGATGCGAAGTGCGTCCTTTTCACGGTTCCCGCCGAACGGAGGAAGGCTTCCCAGAGTAAAACTCGAAATATGTTCAAGTATCACCGGAGCAGCACCGTTATTTTCAAAAACCGTATATATTGTTAACGCCCTGTCACCCGACCGATAGATCAGATGATGAAGCGCTCGCAAGCCTCTTTTATCTTTCAAATAAGTAACGACTCTGGTGACACCGTCCGACTCATTGACCTCCTGCCCGTCATAAACAAAGCAGTTAGTCGTTTGCGTTTCGGACAACGAAAGTCCGTTGATAAAACCGCCTGCCAGATCATCTCCGCGAACGTACAACTGTACAAGCGCATCTGTCTGCGACGGATCGCATACAGCAATATCGGCAAGCTCTGAAGGTATAAGCACGTATCCTGCTTTTCCGACCTCGTTTTTGACATATATTACGGTCATATCACCGAATTCAAATCGGCTCAGTATGAAAGGTGGCCTTTCGTTCATAATGCTTTATACTCCCATAAGCGCGGAGTACCGGCGGATCTCATCTGTCTGTCCGCAATGCAGCCAGCGTGGTTCAAAATACAGTTGTCCCGGCCTGTCGGCCAGCGCATCGATCGGGGTCCCGTCCGGTTTCTGAGCGAGGCGGATCACTTTCTTACCCGCGTCAAGGATACGCCTGAGCAATTCGTCCCAGTTGCGGCGTTCAGGTTCGCCTGCTCCGGGTACCCATTGTATGCCTTTTACGCCATCCATTGACAATATCATGTCGAGGTGCGGGATCTCTCCAATTCCGTCCAGATGGTACACGGCGTTGTACATCCTCTGCGCTGACGTTGACAGTTCAGGCGCTACGAACGTTTTGAACATTTCGGGGCTGATCATATACGAAAAATCTGACTGAAGGATATAGCCCGGCTGCTCGTGATACATCCCGTACCAGTGCGAATAGCCTTCCGCTTCGCCGCTCATAATGGCATTAAGTTTATCGAAATACAAAAACCACATATCCTGTATCTCGCCTATGCAGCGCAGGACTTCCTCCGGATCGTCATAAAGATCCATCAAAAGATTGTCCGCACCGCGAAAGCTTGAGAGCACGTCCATAACGCCGCCCAGATCGACCATTCCGACCACCACACGCCCGTGCCATTTTTCCATTGCCGCCTCGAACAGAGCCACGACGCGCCGGTAGTACCGGTTGTTTTCGTCAAATTCGAAATGGAGCTCGCTGATAGGTATGTCCTTACGCGGCGGATGGAACCACACGGTATTCGGCGAACCCTGAGGCGTGCATCCGAGGAACGCGGCCAGCGTTCCGGGTCCGAACGCGTCGGTGTGAAACATCGGAAATGCTTCAGCATGCCAGCGAAGCGAATCCATATAGGCATCGTAATTATCAACAAACGTTCGCGGGTCGATCAAAAAATCCCAGGCGTTTGCGAAGGACAATTGCGGGCCTGTGACAGGAGGGACATCCGATTCGTGTCCGTACGTAACGATCGGCACTATGGGGCGGTCAAGCTCCCCCGCCCACCATTTCCGGTACGTTCTGCGCAGTTCGTCGTACTGTCCTTTTTCAAAATGAACGGCCATTTTAATTAACCTCTTTTAAATCATTTCTTCTTTTTCTTGATGGCAATGACCACACCTGCGATAACAGCTGCGGTGACAACGCCTATGATCACCCATACGTATGCGGGAACACCTTTATTATCCGCCTGCTTTGAAGGTTCAGTGGCTTTTGCGGGCTCGTCAGTAGCTGAAGGTTCGGCAGTAGCGGGAACTGCCGTCGCGGGTGCATTTGTTACCGGTTCTTTGGTAGGAACCTGCGTTGGAACTTCTGTGGGCGGAGCTTCGGTCGCAGGAGCCGGAGAGTGAACAATGATGCCGGGGTCAACACTGGCTATTTCGCTGTAGCCGTTGCCGGTCCACATTTCACCATCCTCGGGAATAAGGCCTAGCTCGTATCCGTCGAATCCTTCGTCAATAACTAAATTACCGCTGCTGTCTATCAGCTTTACGTTGTCAATATATGCGATATTGCCCGAATTGGGAGAATAATACGTCAGTTTTACGATATCTACTTCGTCTCCGTCTTCGCGGATACCGGAGGATGTGATGTCCCAATCCTCTGGTTCATATTCCTCCTTCTTCCATATCTTGATCCTTGTTTCTCCGTCATCAGAGTCATATGCGAATCGGCAGGTATACCAGACCTGCGTCGATATTTCCGGATCTGCCAATGCAGTAAGGTTCGTTCCGGAAACCGTGTCGATCCTTAATACTGCCCAGCTGCTGCCAAATGCGGGGCAGATCATTATTCTGTCGCTTCCAAGGCCAATATAAATACCGTTGTACGAAGTTTCATCATTCGCGAAATAAAAGTCGAATTGCAGCTCGCCGATAGCATATTCTTTTGCAGAATGTGCCCTTCCGTTGCCGGTTTCCGGGCCGTGCAGCTCCAATACTTTTTCACCATCTTCAGCCGCAGCAGCGTTTACCGGTGCAAGTACCGTTAAGCTAAGAATGGCCGCCAGGATGAAAATGAAGGTTGTAAATACTTTTTTCATGACTGTTGATTGCTCCTTTCGTATTTTGCAATACTCTCTTTTTATTATCAAGTTATTATTCAGTTAACCTTTTGCTTTTCCGCAAAATCACGATCCGCAAGCGCGCAAAAATCCTTAATTATCGCGATCTCCTGAGGATCGTAGGGCCGGTGGCTTCCGCGATATAGATCATGGAACCATTTGGTCATATCGATCGAAGTGATCCCTTTATCATAATCGTCGAGCAGATACTCCCATGGCTCAGTCGTCTGTGATCTTCCGGTGACAAAGCCCCAGTTCAGGCATCCAACATTCTCGAGATAAAACAGAGGAAACATCTCCTGCACGTTATTGTAAATGCAGCGGGCAAGCCATTCCGAGTTAATTATCGGCCTTCCCTCCAGTTTTAAACGACGTATCTGTTTTATACTCTCGGTGTAGATCGAATAACTGTGATAAGAAATCACGTCTGAATTGTCCAGGATAAATCGGTCCATCGGTGAATACGGTACTCTCTCATCCGAAGAGAATGACCATATCGCGCATGTGAGCGGCTGGATGGGATCGATATCACGAACCAGCGCAAACATCTCTTTAAGTACCGGAAATGAGATCTCGCCGCGTCCGCTGTTCCCGGGCTCATTATAAATATCCCAGATACAGATGCGTTTGTCATTTTTGTATTTGGTCACTATCTCGCGTACCATGCAATAATAATCCTCACGTGTGACAGGATCATCCAGATAAAAATGAGGCGCCGCTACAGAATGATGACCGTGCTGTGATCGTTTGCGGTTAAACTGATACCCCCAGTTAAATTCCTGTTCTCCTATGTAAGGGAGCTTCCAATCATCCGTTTTTGGAGGCATACAGTCATTTGCCAGCACGATCATACATGAAATGCCGTACTTTGAATACAGTGCCAGGTACCGTTCGAACCGCTCCATAAACGAGTCGTGTTCTTCCTTCCATACTACGTATTCGAGGATCAGGCGTACAGTGTTGTAACCCGTTTCCTGCATAAGCTTTAGTTCGTCTTCAACGATTTCAAAACGTTTTTCGGAACCCAGATTCTGCCACTGGTCGATCCGGTTCGCGCAATCATAGCTCATATAATTGCACCCGCGTATCCACGGACGACCGTTGTACCACGTCCAGATCCTTTCTTTACTCCACCTCATACATTTTCTCCTTCTTTTTTCTTGCATGCTTCCGGATAATGATCCCGGATATGAACAATCCTGCGACCGCGACAGCAGCTACTGCTGCGATAATTATTGTTTTAGCTTTATTTGTGAGCTTACCGCTGTTTTTATTGGCCTCGTTCATATCCGCGCCGCAGAAGTCACAAAAACCGTCACCGGTCAGATCCTCGTGATACGTTTCAGGTTTGACCGTGACCTCACAACTCGCGCTTTTTCCTCCGGCAGCGGCGGTAACAACGGCCTTGCCCGGCTTTAGCCCGGTCACTCTGCCTGAATTTGTAACTGTTACGACTTCTTCGTCGCTGCTGCTCCATTTAATGATAGAATACGTCGCGTCGGACGGCGTCGCTTTTGCCGTCAACATTCTTTTCTCGCCTGCGATCAACGTTAATTCATTCTGACTTATCGATACGCTTTCTACGTTGACAATATCCGGCAGTTCCAGCACGTACCGGTCGCTTCCTTTAACAATAACGTTGTCAATATATACTGCTTTCCCGGTGTCCGGTGAATGATACCCCAGCTTTACCGCGGCTTCTTCGCCGCGTACACCTGGCGACGTGAAATTCCATTCCCCGGGCTCCCTCAGAGCTCTCTTCCACACTTTGATTTTAGTGTTTCCGTCGGAATCGTATAAAAATCTGCATGTATACCAGTTCTTTGATGATATCACAGCTCCGGTGCCTGATATATTCTCTCCTGCGGCCGAATCTGCCCTTAAAACCGCACCGAAACCGGGACAAAGCATTATCCTGTCATTGCCGACCAACACGTACAGCCCGTGGTACGACACCTCTTCATCGGTGAAATAAAAATCAAATTTCAGTTCGCACAAGGCATATTTTCCGCACGATTCTACCGTGCCGTTGCCGCTCGCAGGGCCCCTCAGTTTCAACACGTGACCCGGTCCGGCCGGCTCCGGCGGTTCTGTCGCTTCCGCCTCAGCCGGAGGCTTTGTTTTCGGCCTTGACTCATCGGCAACGATTTCCGAATAGCCGTTGCCATCCCAGTTTTTATTGGTTTCGTCGATCACTCCTTCATAATGCCCGTTAAAATCCTCCTCCAGCTTCACGCGGCCGCTTCTGTCTTTCACTACGACGTTGTCAATATATGCGATATTTCCGGTATTTGGAGAGAAATATGTCAGCTTGATCTTCCCCTCTATCGCATCAGTCGGTATCCCGTTCGCACTTATGTTCCATACGCCGGGCTCACTATCCGCTTTTTCCCAGATCTTTATTCTGGTCTTTTCATTTTCATCATAAATGAACCTGCAGGTATACCATGTCCTTGATTTAATAACCGGTTCATTGCCCGTAATATTCGCCCCGGAAACCGTGTCGATTCTCAGTATAGCGCTGAACCCCGGGTTGATCATTATCCTGTCGTTGCCTATCGCAACGTAAATACCGTTATATGATATTTCATCATTAGCGAAATAAAAATCAAACTGAAGCTCCCCCGTGGGATATTCATAGACGGAAACTGCAGTTCCGTTGCCGCTCGCCGGGCCCTTGAGCTGCAGCATCTGTTCATATTTCGTATCGGTGTGCTCTTCCGGTTCGGTATCATCAACGATTATCTCAGAATAACCGTTGCTTGCCCAGTTTTCGTTGACGTCAATATCTCCTTCTGCGTATTCCTCAAATCCCTCGTTCATATATTCGACGGTGATCATCTCGCTATATAACAGCTTGCTGCCGCTGTCAATTCCGTCGTTACCGCGCACGAATACCGGCCCTGCTTCCGCTCCTTCCGGTATCACACATACGATCCTTGAAACGTTTGCTTCTACGGCGTCCGAAAGCGGGACCTCGAGTTCCGTACCGTTTGCCCCTGCAAAAACGACGCATTTCAGCGTGTTCAAATTAAAATAACCGGACAGTTCCGCATACGCACCTTTGATTTTTACGTTATATAATGCCGAAAACGGTTCGTCCGTATAATTTAAATAATCTGCATTCCCGGCGTTTTTAAACACCTCGTTCTTCACCTCGTCAGGGACAGCTGTGCCTATGTAATTTTCGTACATTTTAAGCGATCCTGCGCCGTTGTTGCCGTATCCTCCGCCTTTAACGGAAACGTTTCTCGCTATTGTATATCCGCTCGTTTTTTCGTCATTGTACACGCCGATCCCGCCGCCGCCGAGATCGAATATATAGTTCTCGGCAAGTACCGATTCCGGCTGTTTAGAAAGCGTGTATATCGCGCCTCCGTCGTTGCAGACACACATATGATTCGATACTTTGTTCCTCAGGATAACGTTTCCGGACATTGCGTTGTCCTTATTCGACCAGCCGTATCCGACGGAAATACCGGTATAAGGAACTCTGTCGATCTCATTGTTCGCAATAGTAATATTCCTGGGATAGATCGCAAATATGCCGCAGGTTCCTTCATGATCCAGGCCGGTGTTGTTGATCCTGTTGTTTATGATCTTATCTCCGTTACAGATATTCCTTAAGTCAGGGGGATTGTACACGTTATGATATTCGTACGGCTCTGTGTCCGAGCCTCTGGCGACCATGATACCGTTTCCGGAAACTTTTGTGATAAGATTGTTTTTTATTACTGAGTTCGTCGTCGCGTACTCAAGATCGATCGCCGCCATATTTCCGAGATTTGTAAGAGTATTATTTTCAAACCTCAGATCCTTTGTGCAGCCGACGTGGATCGCAGCCGAAGGCCTGATGACGTTGTCACGGTTGGTGAGTTTTGCTTCGACTATAGGAAGTCCGGATTGACTGTTTACAAATCCGTGCTCGCTCGGGTACGTCCAGTTCGAATATTCAAACGTCAATCCTTCGAACGAAAGCCCTTCGATCTTTTTATCAAGAGCGCCCTCGATATTCACAAGTGTTTCGACCATTGGGGCAATGACAGTCGTATTGTTCATATCGGTGCCTTCGGATGCTTTGTAGTACAGGGTAGCAGTCTTCCGGTCAAGAAACCATTCGCCGGAGGTGTCAATCAGTTCGTATGCGTTTGCGAGGTAATAGGGATATAAACCGGTATTGGACGCCGTGTAGTATCCGACCCAGGGGTGGGGTCTGTTGAATATCTGCGATTCTTCCGGTTCCATCAGTTTCAGCTTGATTTTATCCCCGTCTTCCGTCGCAGACTCGATCCTGAGTACGTTGTCCGTCCACGATATTATTTCGTGTATTTCTGCGCCTTTAAGAGAACCGAGCGGCATTCCGGCAGGTATATCGGATCTGCTGATCCACAAAAACCCTTCTTCGTACACCGGCGCCTCGATCTTCATCGGATAAACGTCTGCGATTCTGGAATATTCGCCGCCGGCTGTGTTCTGTGCTCTGAGCGCTCTTTCGCCGTTTACGTATAACTGTCTGAAATCATGCCCCTTCGGTACGGATGCCTTATATATGTTCTTTTCAGCATCATGAATTTTCCAGCCGGTAATCGTTTCACCACCGCTTATAACTGGTTTTTCACCCGTGGCAGCTTTGTATATAATGCGATAGCCATTCGTCGCGGTGTCAATTGATGTAAATTCGAGCGTGTGGTCGAGCGTGTATGTGCCGCCTTTTATATATACGACAATGTCGCCCGTCATATTGCCGTTTATTTTTCTAATCTTGTTTCTTGCTCCCTCGATGGTCTTAAACGGTGCAGTAGCAGTGCCAGCCGCATTATCGTTGCCCTCCGGCGATACGTAAAATTCCGCCATTGGCAACGAGTTTTTTTCCATCGATCCCGCAGAAGCATTTACTGGCAACATTTTAAACGGAAGGATAGTCATCAAAAACATTGAAATATATCTCCTTAATTTGTATTTTGAACCCGGAAAAGCCATAATACCGTCCTTTCGCGATGCGATTTGTTGTTTTTAATATATCACAGTTTGGCGAAAAATGTGTAAAAGATCCTGACATCTTCGTTGTAATCTATCAATGGCCATAATTTGCCGTTATTGATTTTAATTGCCGCGTATTGTATTATATAATCATAATATGGCAAACGATCCCGGAGGACGGAAATGAACTTCAGCTCCCTGAAACCTGTATCAAAATACTACAATGAATACTTCCGCTCATTTCGGATGAATGCACATCAGCACAAAGACGACGAGATCATGTACGTTGTCGAGGGGATGTGCCGCGTTCCGTGCTTCGATTCCGAAGCCGGAATATGGACAGAATATTTACTGTCTGAGGGAAATTACATACACATACGCGGAGGGATCATGCATAACTTGCTTGTCGAACATAACTCGCCGTGCAGGATCCTGAATCTGGAATATACCGCAAACGATCAGACCGTAAAATTGGCCTCTCCATGGTCATTTATCGTTGACGACGGCAGTTTTTTTCATATTTTGAGAGTAGTACATGATATACTGGATGAATGGGATAGCGGTTATTACACAGACAAGGTGTCTGCGGAAAGAGATCTTGAGCTATCTTTAGCACTTCTTGAGAGAAAAATAGCGCTGCAGCAAAACAGACACCCCGTTCCCGATGATTTTGCCAGTCAATACGTTGCTAAGGCAAAGGAGTTCATACGCGCGCACTATTCAGATGATCTTATGATCGCAGATATTTCCGGTCATGTTGGTGTGGCAACCGCATATCTTCAGAGGCTGTTCAAGCAGGTTTCGGGAATGACAATAATGGAATATATCAATGATATGCGCTTTAAGCGAAGCAAATATCTGCTTACCCATACAAAATTGTCGATCGCGGACGTTGCCGAGAATGCCGGGTTCGGCAGCCGTCAACGCCTGTCGCAGATCTTCCGTGATAAAGAGCGTTGCTCTCCCGGTCAATACCGCGCTTCGGCTTATGACAAGTAAAACGATTTTGACCGCCTGCCGAACGGCATGGATCATAGCCGCCGGACATCACAAAGAGAAACAAAATCGTTGTAAGATATATCAATAACTATGTGGTTGGTTGCGCTTTCTAAAATGAATAAGCATGACACATGCGGGAGGCAAGATGATTTACACTGAAATGACCAAAAAGGCAATGGAGATTTCTTTTATCGCTCATAAGGATAAAATGGATAAAGGCGGGACGCCGTATGTGTACCATCCGTTCCACGTAGCCGAACAGATGAAAACCGAGGACGAAGTTATTGTCGCCCTGCTTCATGATGTGGTTGAAGATACGGAGATGACCATCGAGGATCTCCGTGCAAAAGGATTCTCCGAAGAAGTATTGACCGCATTACGCTTGCTGACCCACGACAAATCCGAACCGTATATGGACTATGTGGCCAGAATAAAAGGCAATCCGCTAGCCACCGCAGTTAAGCTGGCAGATTTGAGGCACAATAGCGATCTGTCGCGTTTAAGTGTTGTTGATGACAAAGCGCTGGATAGAGTAAACAAATATGCGAAAGCCATAAAGTTTCTAGAAGATGTCGATTATTCAAATGAAGCAGATAAAGAGATTGTGGATTCGCCCACGCAAAATTTGACTTGATCCTTAGCCACCGGCATGTTCCTACGCGCTTTTCACCTTGCTCAATTTAGTGCTTATAGTTTCGCTAACGCTCGGTTCGAATCCACTTATGCGCGATCAAAAAAGATCGGGTCAACCGACTTCACTTACGCTCTTTC
>JAGCTF010000193.1 GCA_017963755.1 Clostridia bacterium
CATACCGGAGAATGCTTCTTTTCCGATCATACGGATGTTTTTATTAAATATGACTTTTTCCAAATTTGAATGAAAAAATGCACCGCTGTTTATCGCAGTTACTGAATCCGGAATTATGTACTCGGTTTCATTTAGTAAACTCGGATAGGCAACAAGTGTTTTTCCGTTTTTACTGTAAAATACACCGTTAACTGCCGTGAAAAACGGATTCGAAGAATCAACTTCAAAACATTCTACACAATTATTATTGACTTTAGAAACATTTCGTCCTAAACGAATCGCCTTTAAAATTTTAAAAGATTTTGAAGTAATGGAAATTGTTTCATCTGGAACTATAACAGCATCCGCATTTCCGCTATACTTAAACGATTTGTCCCTTGTCAAATAATCCGGACCTTCGCATTTCTTGAACTTGTATTTACTCATCGTATTGCCCCTTTTCGTCGGTTCCACATATATTGTAATCCTGTAAAACTTAAAAACGTATTACAAATAGCTCGGCTTTACTATATCATACAAAAAAATAACAGAAAAAGTTGCAATACTACAAATTATTTGCCCAAGCTTATTTAAGCACTATGAATCCGGCCCCTCGCATACCTCTTCAGCTTCCTCGCAAGCTTGGGTGAAATGGATTCCAGATCCGCCCTTGTCAGCCCGCCTGTGAACCGCATCGTGAGGTAATAGACCACGACCGCGACGATTGCCGCCAGCCCGAACGCGATCAGATTTGACGCATAATATCCGGCGAATTTAAGGATCCGGCGGAGCAGGAAATACAGCGGGAAAGACGGGATCAGCATCACGGTGCTCGCGATCGTAGGATAAAGCAGCGGTTCGAAAAGGTTGATCCTCAGTTTGCGCTTTTTAAGGAGAGCGATGGCGTTCAGGATCATCGGTACGATATAAGAGACGTACGTCGCAATAACGGCGCCGTAGATGTTGAGGCCAGGGATCCCGATAAGCACGTAATTCAGGATCGCTTTCAGCAAAACGCCTACACCTACGAAGATCGTCGATTGATACAGCAGATTTATGCTCTGCATGATCGAACTCTGGAGGTGAACGATGCCCATAAACACCACGCTCATAGCCATCGTTGTCATGATCAGCGGGGTGTCAAAATCGAGCACGCCGTAGATCGGATTCGCGAACACCATGAGCGCGACCGAGCACGGAACGGCGGCAATAAAACATAGTTTGAAGCTTTCCTGCGCCTTTTTCGAGGCTTCGGCTCTTTTCCCTTCTGCATGAAGTCCGGCGATTATCGGAAGCACGCTGACGCATAGCGCCGTAACGAGCGCTGCGGGGACGTTGATCAGCTGGCGCGCAACGCTGAGATCACCGTGCATTGACGCCGCAGCCGATTCCGAAAGCCCGGATGCCATCAGGCGCGATTTAACAATAAAGACGTCGATAATTGTCCCGCCGTACTGGATCGCTGCGCTCAAAGTGATCGGGATGCTGTACCTCGCGATCAGGCGGAGGTAATATTTCGTCGGATACTCTTTATGCGTTTCCTCCGTCCCTTCAGGCAGCGAAGGCGTTCCGGCCTTAATATAGTAGTAGATCACGATGGCAAGCGCGGTGACGGAGCCTGCGACCGTACCAAACGATGCGCCTGCAACGGACCACATCAGGCCCTTGCTCCGGAATATCAGGACGGCAACGATCGCGAAAAGCAGGTGAACGATCTGCTCGATGACCTGCGATACGGCGGTCGGAGTCATATTTTTAAGTCCCTGCAGGTAGCCGCGGTACGCGGACAATATAGCGCAAACGAGTATGTTCGGAGCGATGACGACGATCCCGAGCCACGCTTCTTCGTATCCGGATGCGCGGGCAATAGGTTTTGCGAGGATGATCAGCAGCAGCGTCAATGCTACGCCGATTGATGCGAGCACCGTCCTGGCGAGCCTGAACGAGCGGCCCGCGGCTTTTCTATTTCCGGTCGAAATAAATTCGGTCACAGTCTTGGAGATCGCGACCGGAAGGCCAGCGGTGGCAATCACGTATACGAAAGCATATATCTGATTCGCGCTGGTGTATACCTGATAACCGGCGGAACCGCCCATAAGTTTGCGCAGGATCGGAACGAAAAGCAGCGACATGACCTTAACGGCAATACTGGCCACGGACAAAATCGCGAAACCTCTTGCCATCGACTGAGCTGAAATACCAGATCTACGTTTATGCATCGTCACCCTCCGTTCATAATTGACCGCGGCCGTCGTAGCGGCGAGGATCCTGCATGATCCTACGCGTCAAGTCTATTGCGTTGACAGCCGTAAGCGTGCGTATTCTGTCCCTCGAGCCGTTAAACGAATATTCCTTTACGTACGTAAAACCAGCCGTAGCAACGCCTATGAACACCTGTCCCACCTTTTCATCCGCGACCTGCGGCCCGGCATATCCGGTAACCGCTACGCCAATATCAGAATCGACAGCCTGCCTGATGCCTTCCGCCATTTCGCGGCAGCATTGCTCACTTACAGCTGTATGATCTGTCAATGTTTTTTGCTTTACACCGAGCAGCTTGTGCTTTACAGCATCTGTGTACGACACCACGCCTCCCGCCACTGCCGCGGAAGCGCCCGGAACAGAAGTAAGCTTCTGCGCGATCATGCCGCCTGTGAGAGATTCGGCAAAAGCGATGGTCATCGAACGCTCCTTCAGCATTCTTACAAGCGCTTCTTCCGGTTCTTCATCGTCAAATGAATAAATATCGTCCCCGATGATATTCGCGACCTGCTTCGCGCCATAACGCACGAGCGCGGATGCTTCCCCCTCCGTATTACCCGAGGCGGTAACGCGCACGGTGACCATACCGTCCTTCGCATAAGTCGCGTACGTAGGATTTGTCTGACCGTCAATAAGTTTCATAAGTTTCGTTTCTACGAGCGATTCGCCGCAGCCGCAAATACGGATAAAGCACGAAACCAGTTTAGAATCCGCCCGCGAACGATAATGTTCCATAACATATTTATCAAACATCGGGATGAGCTCTTTCGGAGGTCCAGGGAGCATTATGACCGTTTTCCCCTCATAGGTCCCGGTGCCGGGAATGATGCAGCCCGGAGCGGTGCCGTTGTCATTCAGCAGCACCTGCGAACCTTCCGGAACGAGCGACTGCCTGTAATTATTCGGCGTCGCTTTCATGCCGCGCTTTTCAAAAAATGAATCTATCCTTCTTCGCGACTCTGCGTCCTCGACGAGCTCAAGACCGAAAAAATCAGCTATGACCTGCTTCGTAAGATCATCCTGCGTAGGCCCGAGACCGCCTGTAGTGATCACAATATCCGCTCTCTCAAGCGCTGCGGCAAGGCATTCTTTTAACCGTCCGGGATTATCCCCCACGACTGAATGATAATAGACTCCTGCTCCGGCTTCAGGGAGTTTCCTCGAGATATACTGCGCGTCCGTATTTGCGATCTGCCCCATCAGCAGCTCAGTTCCCACGGACAATATTTCTGTTCTGACCATCAAGTACATCTCCTCCGTCCGGTTTTTCCGCCCCGAAGCAGGCGAAATGCGGCAATTTCGCCGCGTTTTGATTATACACCTGCCGCGGGCTTTTGTTCAAGGTCAAGTTAATGGCAGGATCAGCGCCGGATCAGCGGTAAAGTCAGCGATCAAGTCAGCGTTAAAGTCAGCAATAAAGTCAGCGGCAGGCGCTGCCGGGCGCGGTCCCGCTAAAAAGTTAAGCGCAAACCGCGCAAACCGGTTGACTTAAAGCATTAAATTATTATATAATACTTAAAGCTAAAAACCGCGCGCAAAAATACCTGGCCGCGGCATGCTTCTTTATTTAAGAAGCGCGAGCTTTTATTCATTCAAAACGGAGGTTTGTCCCTTATGAATAAAATCGCATCCCGAAACGTAATCAGGAAACTGGCGCTGCTCCTGGCACTCTGTGTTGCCGCAGCATTTTTTGCCGCATGTAACGACGACGAAGCAGAAGCCACGCCCGAACCTACTATCGAGCCTACGCACCAGGCCGCGACCCTTTCCCCTATCTACAACATCGACTACGATCCCGAGCAGTTCATCGTCTCAGGAAGCACGCTTGTTGAATATATAGGAAAAGGCGGAGACGTAGTTGTCCCGAACGACATCACCGTCATAGGAGACAGCGCTTTCGCCGGAGCCGCGGAAGTCACCTCGATCACTTTCCCCCGCTCGGTCACGAAAGTTGAAGCGTACGCTTTTGAAGGATGTACCGGACTTACCGGTAAATTCACCCCTCCGAATAACCTGAACTACATTGAAGATTACGCTTTCAAAGACTGCACCGGCATCACCGAGATCGCGTTTGAAAACAAACTTTACTCCTTCGGAGAACACATTTTTGAAGGCTGCACAGGGCTTCAGAAAGTCGAACTCCCCGAAAAATTCATTGAGAACAATGCCGTTACTATCCTGCCCCCGTACACGTTCTCCGGATGCACGTCACTCACCGACGTGACGATCTTCAAAGAAGCACAGCTCATCGGCGACAGAGCGTTCGAAAACTGCAGCGCCCTTACCACAGTAAATATTCCCGATAAAGTTAAAGAGCTCGGGAAAGACGTTTTTGCAGGCTGCACCGCGCTTGAGACGATCAACTTCTCCAAAGTGCTTTACCTCGTAGGCGGCGGGTCGTTCAACGACACTCCGTGGCTGAAAGCGAAAATAGAAGAAACTAAAAACAATATCGCCGCAGCAGCGCCGGAAGAAAAGCACAATGCCGGCTATATCACGATCGGTCAGAACGCGGTCATCTATTTCGTTCCTGAGAACGACACCGGAGACGTTAAACTCACGATCTCCGAAAACGCGTACTCACTCAACGAAGGCGCATTCGATTCGTTCATTGACCGCCTCACTTCCGTAACGTTCGCTTCAGGCGGAAGACTTGAATTCCTGGGCGATAACCTGTTCAAAAATGCCGTTAACCTTAAAGAGATCGCGCTTCCCTCGACACTCAGAAATATCAATCCCGGCCTCTTCGACGGCTGCGTAAATATTGAAAAAGTTGACGTTAACAGCAAGCTCACCGCGATCGGCGATAACGCGTTCAGAGAATGCCGGGCGCTTAAGGAAATCTACCTTCCCGATACGATCACTTCTATCGGAGAAAACGCTTTCTACCACTGCCTCGGCCTTACGAAGATCGAATTCCCTTCCGCCATCGAGAGCATCGGTAACTTCGCGTTCAAAGATTGCGAGAACATCAGCAACTTCATCTTCACGCTGAAACTTTCCGACGTAGGCGTACAGGCGTTCGACAATACAAAGTGGTACGACGATCTTTCCGTTTACGACGCGCCCATCACGGAGAGCCAGTTCCACGTTTACGGCAACGGCGTTCTGATCAAAGCTGATATCGTTGACGAAAACGTCGTTATCCCCGAGAACGTAAAATCGATCGGTGCGTTCACATTCAACGGCTGGAAAGAGATCAAGGACAATGAATTCTACGGTTCTAAGCTTCCGAAGAGCATCACGATACCTGACGGCGTTACCCGCATCGGCGACTACGCCTTCTACTTCTGCGAGAATCTCGATAAAGTGTTTATAGCGGATTCCGTTACGGAGATCGGTGAAAAGGCATTCTACGGCTGCTCTAAAGTAGAATCGATCGTACTTCCCGCTGCGCTTACCGAGATCAAAGACTATTCCTTCTACGGCTGCACTGCGCTTTCCGAAATAGTCATACCCGAGACCGTGACGAGCATCGGACGCTACGCTTTCTATAACTGCTACAGCCTCTACGACATAGAAGTACCTGCAGCTGTAAATACTGTAGGAGCGTACGCTTTCACAGGTACGCCGTGGTTCCAGTATCACAATGAAGACTTCTTCGTGATCGGAACGACGCTCGTAAAATATAACGGAAACTCCGAAGCTGTGATTCCGGACAATATCACCAATATAGCAGGCGGCGCGTTCGAGAACGAATTCACGACTTCCGTAAAGCTTCCGGCGTCAATGACTTCTATCCCCGAGTACGCTTTCTCCGGCTGCACAGCCCTTAAGACTATCGACCTCACAGGCGTGACCGAGATCGGCGAACGTGCGTTCAACGCCTGCAAGGCGCTCGAAATCACTGTCGATACGGCGGCGGTCAACGTAGCGGATGACGCTTTCGCAAACTGCCCAAACGTTACGATCAAATAAATAATACCACCGTAACGATATAAAAATGATGCCGGATAGATCCGTTCCATCCGGCATTTTTTGTTATGTTATTGAAATTCCTTAATGCCTGCCGCTTTCGCACCTGTCACGTTAAAGAACCATAATTCTTAAGAAGTTCCGTCGCGTGAGTGATCGATACCGAAGACTGTGTTCCGCCGTCCAGCAGCCTCGCGATCTCCTCCACGCGTGCGTCGCCGGAAAGGCTGCGGACGGAAGTGGAAGTATTGCCGCCGGAAACAGATTTGGATACGTAAATATGCGTATCGGCGATTGCGGCGAGCTGCGCGTGGTGCGTCACGCAGATGACCTGGCGGGAGCGCGACAGCGATTTGAGTTTAACTGCGATGCGGTTTGCGGCGATGCCGCTGATGCCGTTGTCGATCTCGTCAAAAATAACGGTCTGGATATTGTCAGAACTGCTCTGCACGGATTTGATCGCGAGCATGATCCTCGAGAGCTCTCCGCCGGAGGCAATGCGGGACAGAGGCTTTAAAGGCTGGCCGGGATTCGGCGAGATCATAAACTCGACGTTGTCCAGGCCCTCGCTTCCGAACTCGGCAAAACCGTTGCCGGCAGGTTCATAGAAGAACACCACGTCCGTATCGAACACGGTATTGCCCATCTCGAGATCCTTAAGCTCGTCCTCTATCCTGCGCGAAAGTTCCTTCCCCGCCTCCTGCCTGATAATGCTGATATTTTGCGCAAGCGCTAAAAGCTCATCCGAAAGCTCCGTGAGCCTCTGCGTAATATCCGCGGCGTTCTTCTCGGAATCATTCAGAAAATCGAGCTTTTTCTGAGCGTCATCGCGGTATTTTATGATCTCGGCGTAGCTGTTTCCGTATTTACTTTTAAGTCTGTCGAGATAATCGAGCCTTCTGTTCGCCATATCCGCTTCCTGAGGGTCGTATTCGGCCTTCTGAGACGCGTTTGAAAGTTCAGCGATAAAATCCTTGGCTTCGAAGTAGATCGATTCTGCGGCCTCCTGAAGGCCTTTAAACGAGTCGCTGAGTTCCGCGGCTTTCGAAGTATCCGCGGTGATACGCTCGAGCAGCGCCATCATGCCTTCTTCACCGCCGTCATCTCCGCCCGCGGCAAACAGCGCGTCACCGAGCAGCTCTTTTATTTTCTCGGCATGAGAAAGAAATCTGATGCGCTCCGTAAGATACTCTTCTTCATCAGGAGAAAGCTGCGCTCCGTCGATCTCGCGGATCTGATAGCTCAAAAGATCGATCGTCCTTGCACGCTCCGCCGGACTGCCCGAAAGCGCCGCAAGATCGTGCCTGAGGCCCCTGTACTCGGAAAGACCCGCCTTATACTTCTCAAGGACGCCGCGGATATTGTCCCCGGCAAACGAATCGAGCATCGCGCGCTGCGCGGAATTGTCCGTAAGCAGTCTGCTGTCGTTCTGCCCGTGAATATCTATCAGCGTCTCGCCGATGCGCCGGAGCCCCGCGGAATTTACGTTAAAACCGCAAACACGGCAGATGTGCCTTCCGGCAGCGGATATTTCCCGCTCGAGGACAATGCTGTCCCCCGGTGCAGTTTTTTTCGCGCTTCCCGGCAGCACGTCGTTCACAGCGGCGCAGGTCTCAGCCGAAATACCGGTGAATTCGCCCCTTACGACGCCGCTTTCGCACCCGTCGCGGACAATATCCTTCTTCACGCGAAAGCCCAGCAGCGCACTGATAGAATCAATAATGATCGACTTGCCCGCGCCGGTCTCGCCCGTCAGGCAGTTCATCCCGCCGCCGAACTCAAGAACCACGTCCTCGGCGAGGGCAATATTCCTGATCGATAATTTTGAGAGCATACTGTATCACCCTGCCTGTCTGGCAAGCATCTCAGAAACTTCGGACGCGAGTCCCTCGGTCCTGCACACTACAAGAACGGTATCATCTCCGGCGATCGTGCCTAAGATACCGCTGAAACCCATCGAATCCACGGCCGAAGCGAGCGCGTTTGCCATGCCGGAAAGCGTTTTGATCACTACGAGATTACCGGCGAAATCGCACGATACGAACGCATTTTTGAATACAGGAATCAGCTTTTCGGGCATCTTTTTACCTTCCCCCAGCAGCGGAACGTACACGAGCTGCCCTTCGGGCGTCATTTTTTTAACAAGATTAAGAGCCTTTATATCTCTTGAGATCGTCGCCTGACCAGCACTGAAGCCTCTCTCGGCAAGTTTTACCGCGAGTTCCTCCTGTGTCTGTATTCCTTCTTCGGCAATTATTTTCAGTATTTCTTCGCGTCTGTTTCCGTTCATCTCGCAAGCTTCCTCCGTCTCTCTTCCGCTTTCTGTCTCAGCACTTCATAAAAGTTCGGCGGATCCATTCGAATTACGCGTACGCTTCGCCCCGAAGGCATGCAGCGGCAGATATAGTCTTTTTCGAATTTGATGTTTTTATGCCCGTCCACCGAAACGTACATCGAGTCGTGGTCAATGCGCATCGAAAGCGTTACGGTGCTGTCCGCGCGGGCAATTATCGGCCGCCCGTCGGTGAAATGCGCGCACACGGGGGTAACAACGATAACGTCGTTGCCCGGCTCGATTATCGGGCCTCCGGATGACATCGAATATGCGGTCGAACCGGTCTGAGTGGCCACGACGATGCCGTTGCACGGATAATTATCCACAAAGGCGCCGCCTATATTCACCGTAACGTACGCGAGTTTGGCGAGAGTTCCGCGCTCAAGCACGCAGTCGTTCAGTGCGTATTCGTCGAAAACTACCTTTCCCGACGCGTCAGTGACCTGCACTCTTATTACGTGCCTGTCCTCAACGACGTAATCTCCCTCTGCCAGCCTTTTCAGGATAAGTTCCGGGTCGTCGTGCTCAAATTCGGTAAGCAGACCGAGCGTGCCCAGATTAAAGCCGCATACAGGAAGGTCTCTCGAAAGCGCCATCGAAGCAGTCTTCAGAAACGTGCCGTCGCCGCCAACACTTATAAGCAGATCGGCCTTGGCAACGACGTCGGCGCAATCCGAAACGGCGGCGCACAGCGGCGTGAGCTTTAAGGCATTATTATCCATGCGCAAAAGCGCAGTCTGCGTGAGCACCTGCGCAAAAGATACGCATTCGCTTTTATGTTCGTCGTATATGATCCCGATCGTCAACGCCCGTTTCCTCCCCTTGTGCAGTTTGTGTTTTTATATCATATCGCCGCGCGTATGTCAATTTTATGCCGCAAAAAGCAGGCTTACCACAGCGGTTTTTGTTCAAAATCAAGGAATTCCATTTTTCGTGCTGTCAATAATTCGCACAAAAACGAGTCATCCGTTTCGCCCGGAGCGGCGTCTTCCGGCGTTTTAGAGGGATCAGTGCCGCTTAACTTGTCAACGATCCCCTTAAATGCCACTTCGGGGCGCAGGTTTACTTCATTTCCGGCCGCCAGCACCGCCTCGAAGCTCACATTATTGCCCTCAACTACTTTGAAATCCGTACCGAACGATACTATCATCGGTCTGATGTCAACGACTTTCGTGCCGCTTTTGGATTTTTTTGCCGTCATTACCGGCTCGTTCGAATCGAGGCAGCGCTTTACGGAATCAAAAAATATTTCCGGAGTAATATTTTCACCCGTCCGCGCTTCTAAACGGTACCTCGCGAACCTGACGGGCTTCATCACCGAACCTTCCCCCGGCTCAAGTTTCCTGATCTTGAGCGGAACGATCCCCGAAGGCAGCGATCGTTTAAGCAGTTCGAGCAATTTATCCGGGTCCGTCTCATGTGCGAGCTGCAGGTCAACGTATTCCGCCTCGCTCGTCATTCCCAAAGGGAGCGGCGCGCTGAATACTATTTCGGCGTGCGGATTGAATCCCTGCGAGTATTCGAGATCGAGATCGATGCGCCTTCCGCAGCGCGTAAATACTTTCAGCAGGTCGAGGTGTGATATATATTTTGCTCTGCCCTCTTTGCAGAACCTAATTCTGTATTTTTCCAACGCAGATCCCCCTTCCGTACGACTGTACTCCGCAGCCGGAACATTTTTCAGCGCAGTTTGGCGTAACGATGCCCTGCTGAGCCCTGCCGAGTTCGCGTTTAAGGAAAGCTTTCGTCACACCCACGTCAACGTGATCCCACGGAAGCGCTTCGTCAAGGCCGCGCTCCCTTCTGTTGAAATCTTCCGCGTGAAGGCCGTTTTTGGCAAACGCTTCCATCCAGCGCCCGTAGTCAAGGAATTCCTGCCATGCGTCGAAGCGTGCGCCCGCCTTCCAGACATCGTAAATGACGTCGCCGATCCGCCTGTCGCCTCTGGATATCGCCCCTTCCAGCACCGACGTTTCCGGATCGTGCCAGCTGAAGCTCACGCGCCTGCTCAGATGCTCTTTTATAACGTTCTGGCGGCGTATGATCTCCGGTACCGGGATCTGAGGAGCCCACTGGAACGGAGTAAACGGTTTTGGCACGAAAGTCGATACGCTGACTGTTATATTTGGCCTCCTGGCTTTCCGTCCGGCGTGGATCTCGTCATAGAGCGCAAGCACCTTGTGCGCAAGTTCGGCGATCCCTATAAGATCCTCGTCCGTCTCAAACGGCAGGCCGAGCATAAAATACAATTTGACCGTGCTCCAGCCGCCTTCGAACGCGGTACGGCACGAACGCAGCAGATCCTCTTCATTGACGCCCTTATTGATTATGTCGCGAAGGCGCTGCGTTCCGGCTTCGGGCGCGAACGTTAGACCACTTTTGCGGACTGCCGAAACTTTTTCCATAAGTTCGAACGAAAAAGAATCGAGCCTCAGGGAAGGCAGCGCGATACTGACGCGTTTAGGCACCGTGATCTCCAGAAGATCGTCCGTAAGTTCTCCCAAACGTGAATAGTCGCTCGTAGATAAGCTCAGCATCGATATTTCTTCGTATCCTGTGGAATCGAGCAGCTTTTTTGCCGCTTTTACGAGTGTTTCAGGCGTGCGCTCGCGCACCGGTCGGTAAATGAATCCGGCCTGGCAGAATCGGCAGCCTCTGGTGCAGCCGCGGAATATCTCGAGCATTATCCTGTCGTGGACAACTTCGATATTCGGCACGATCATTGTTTCGGGAAGGTACGAGCGTTCAAAATCTGACACCAGCCGCTTGCGGATGCGTTTCGGGGCAATATCCGCGTATTCCGGCTTCGGTTCTAAAGAGGCGAACATGCCGCTTTCATCGAACGTGCAATCGTAAAACGCGGGCACGTACACTCCGCTCACGTGCGCGATCTCCTTCAGCGTTTCGCTGCGGTTCTTACCGGCGAGTTTGCATTGACGGTACACTTCTACGATCTCCGGGAGCATCTCCTCTCCCTCTCCGAGATTATAGAAATCGAAGAATTCAGCCATCGGCTCGGTATTGTTCGCGCTCGGACCGCCGCAGAAAACTATAGGATCGCTTTCGTCCCTGTCTTTTGACTTCACCGGGACGCCGGCAAGGTCGAGCATATTGATCACGTTCGTGTAGCTCATCTCGTACTGGAGCGAGAAAGAGAGCATATCGAGCGTGCGTGCTTCGCACTGCGATTCCAGCGTAAAGAGCCTGTAGCCGCCTGCGCGCATCTTATCCTCGAGATCCGGCCATGGAGCGAAAACGCGCTCGCACCATACCCTTTCCTGATCGTTGAGCAGATGATAGAGCAGTTTAAAGCCCAAATGAGACATGCCTATATCGTAAACGTCGGCGAAGCACATCGCCATATGCACGTCGTATTGTCCGTCCGCTTTTATAACGCTGTTAAGTTCTCCGCCGATGTATCTGCCGGGTTTTTCCACCGACAGCAGCATACTGTCCGGTAAATATAATTCACTCATTTAGCAATCCTTCTTATTATTGATCTCTGGCAGTACCAGTTTCTGCATACGCGCCCGTCACGCCCTTATCCTGAAAGTCTGAACGTCATCCGGGCTTTCCTGCGTAAATACGAACGAATAGCCGTAGGTGCCGTTCCAGAGGTAGTGTATCGAATAGCCGTCAAACTCTTTTACGCTCGTGTTGTAGATCTCCCACTCTCCGGCTGCATTGAGCTTTTCTATCACGGGTTTCGACAATGACGTGAAACCGTCTATCCGGACAACGTTGTTATTGCGGCCGCCCGTAACGGAGAATTCGGCGTAATTGTCAACGCACGTGAGCCTGGGCAGGAACGGTTCTTCGACGACAGCGCCTGTCTTAACGTCAAGTTTCAGAGGTTTCTGCACTGAATCTTCGTATATGCGGACAATATTCTCATACGTATCATGATTCGTATTGCCCCACGGCACTAGCATGAACTGCAGCTGGATCGTATCGCCCTTCTTGAACGTGTATTTGCCCAGATCGAGCGACAGCTCCGTGACGTTGTACATCACGCCGTCGTACCCGTTTCTCAGCACGAAATTGCCCTCGTACGCTTTTCCGTCAAGCTTAACGTCGTACTTTTTAAGCACGAACGCCTCGTTCATGGGGTCTTTGCTGTTCGAGCCGTAAAGTGCGAACCAGAAGCTGTCTTTCGACAGTTTCACCGTATTCATATTAGCCTTCGAGAAATCCGTAACTACAGTTTTTACAGTACCGTCATCAGCCGTATAGCTGAGTTTATCGAATTTCTGGTCGCGGCCGTCGAAATAGTGCAGAGTAAACTTATTGCGCACGTCATCGACCGTAAGATCCTTCAGGAACTTCAGATCAAGCGTGTAATACGTCCTGTTCTCGTCGGTCTGCGGAAACTCCATATGACGGAGCGTGTACTCGTAAGCGCCCGAATCCGCTTTATAACTGTACTCGAGATCGGCGTACACCGGGCCGTAGGACAATATATTGCTGCGCGTGTATTCCGCCCTTATGAGCGACCCGCCGCCGTCAATATAAGATACGAACTTATTATGCCCTCCTGCCGTGAACTGCGGCTGACCCGACCACATTATCCCGCTCGGGCCGCGGAAGTCCGGAAGCGTCCAGCCGTCGCGTCCGTACACGTAGTACGGGGCAATACAGTTCGATTCCGTTACGCCCGTTGACAGGTGGTAGTACGAAACGTGGAACTGTATCGAACCGATCTGCTTGAGCGGATAGATGCCCCAGTTCTGGTAGAGGTGCATCTGCGTGAAGTTCATATCTTCATCCGGCGCTAAAGACAGCGGGAAGAACGTGTCGGAATAAGGCACGTCCGTAGGATCGTACACCTTTTCTTCTTTTTCGTACGTGAAATTCTTGCAGACTTCCATTGGCACAGGCACGAGCGTCCCATTTGCGTCAAGCATCGCTCCGCACTCGAGGCATTCGCCGCTGGTCGTGAAATCGAGATATATTTTGCGCGCCTCGGAATCGTTTTTAATGTTCACGCTCGCGCTGAAATATTTATTTCTGTTCGCCTTTTTATACGCTTCGTTAAACGTGGAGCCATTGAGCGTAAACACGTAAAGGCCCCTCACGGCGTCGTATTTCGTATATTTAGTTTTGGAGTTTGTCTCCGTGACCGTAATGCGGTCTTTATCAAGCGGATTTCGCTCTAAATATGCCTCGCGGTCAATTCCTTCGAAGCTGTGCGTAGAGTCGTTGTAAAGTCTGTTTGCGACCGTGGCATCTGCGCCTTTCTTTAGCGAAAGATCTCCCGGATATTTCTGGCGGACAATATAATTTCCGTCTTCTTCCGTGACTGTAACACTTCCGGAGATATTGCCGTCGTTCGGGATTATGATGCCGCATACTCCCGCTCCGTTTACATCGAACGCCACGTACTCAACGGTTTCGCTGTCAATATTCAGATCGTTGTGCGTTCCGTTTCCGTCCTTTATCTGAACCCCTGCGACTGTATTTTTGTCAATTTTCCATACCATTCCGTACTCGCCGATATTTTCGACTTTTTCAAGTGCGATGATCCTGAACTGCTGATGGAGCTTATCCGAAAAAGTATGGTACGTTTTTTCGACTTTGATCTGCGGCGCGTCTGAGCTGACCTTAACAGCCCTGATCGAAGTGATAGTAACTTCGTCGCCAACTGCGTCCCCTATGTCCAGCCGCACGCCCTGGAGCGCGGTTCCGGACTGTATCGCTGTGATGTCTATAAGATAAGTGTGGAAGTTTCCGTCAGGATTTACGTTGAACTTAAGCGACTGCTGCTGCCTGTAACCGGGACCGTCGTTTATAAACATCTCAACGCTCGACGAGACACCCTTTACAGCCATCGTGATCTCGAGCGCATTGACGTTCGCGGTAGGAACATAAAAGCCGCTGTGTACGACGTATGGATCGTACGCCGATCCGACCGTAAACACTGCCTTTTTATTATTAGCATCTACATCGACTTTTCCGTCGTGTGCTTCCCATTTCCTGCTGAAGTCGGCAATTTCTATTGCCCGCTCATAATTCCCGTCAGTTCCGGCCACACCAACGCCAAGATCCCTTACGTGAGCTTCGTAGTAATAAAAGCCGAGGCGAGTCGTGTTCACCCTGCCGCTGCCCAGTGCGTACCTGTCGGTCCATTCTCTGCCGCTCGTATCGATCACATACGTATCCATCGTATCGGTAAAATAGACGTTCCCTTTAAGATCCGAAAAACTCTCAAGGCCTCTCGTCCGGTCGTCGCCGGAAAGTTTATGGCGAAGCCTCATCGTCGTATTTTCAAGCACGTACACGTCGCGGGCGCTCGCAGGGTAATACCCCTGTACTTTGTTGGCAAGTTCGTTCGCATAAACCATCGAGCGCGCTATAGGCGTGTCGTCAAGGACGTTTCTGGGCACCGGCGTCGCCGTAGGCTCCGCGGTAGGTTCTTCGTCGTCAATTATATCTGTAGTTTCAGGTATTTTATCGTTGTTTTTGTTGCAGGCGCAGGCACAGATAACCGATGCCGCTATCAGCACCATCAGCCCTTGCTTCAACCGTTTTATGAACATAAAAAATCACCCCGGGAAGTCAAATTCACGAGGTCAAGTTTACCATCCGGAGGCGGTGATTGTCAAGGAAATCAAAGCAGGAGTTAAGAGGCGAACCGAGTGATGGCACGAATTTTGGGTCTCATGCGAACCCCGGAATCGGTTCGCATTTCGGTCAAAGCACGAACCGGATGATGACACGAATTTTGGGTCTCATGCGTTTCCTGCTTTAATTCGCATTTCGGTCAAACAAAATTCTTAGCCATC
>JAGCTF010000194.1 GCA_017963755.1 Clostridia bacterium
ATGCGGCCGTGCGACCCTCCTCACCAATACGGCCGCAAATGGAAAAAGACAGAGCTGCGGCCGTGACCGATACGGCCGCAAACAGGAAAAAGGCGGAATGCGGCCGTGCGACCTTCCTCGCCAATACGGCCGCAAATGGAAAAAGATAGAGCTGCGGCCGTGCGCCGTGCCGCGGGATCGCATCCTCGCAGGATCGCCGGAGCACGTCATCAGGGCCGTCGGAGCACATCATTGCCGCCCGGCGCCCGCAGGACGCCGGAGGCTGCTAATCACTGAAACAACACCGTAGCGAGGCTGTCATTTATTGAAACATCACCGTAGCGGCATTGACGTAATCGGACGTCGTGCCGTTGCCCGCCTGGCCACTCGCGTTGCTGCCGGTCACCTTGATCGAGCCGTCAGAAAGCATGTAGGCGATGAAATCGTAGCCGGCTGCAACGTCAGTAACGCCGGAGCCGATCGCTCTTGCCGGAGAACCGTTCGTCACAGCACTGCCGAGAGCATTGCCCGTATTAAGGCCATAGACGTACATTGCCCCGGACTCGGTCTTAATAACCATATTGCCGAAATGGATCGCAGCCTTCTCGACACCGTTGATCGCAAGCTGCGCCGCACCCGCCGTACCGGTGCCCTGGCCGAAGCCCTGGATCGAACGCCAGCCGGCGTAATACAGCTTCCCGCTTTCGGTGACGAGGATCATCTCGTGTTCGCCGCTGCTGATGTAGCTCACGCCGGAAAGCAGCTTATAAGGCGTGGTGATGTTGTCAGTGGAACTGTTGAACTTGTTCCATCTGCCGTCGCCAAGCACGTAGCAGTCGCCGTTCTTATCGATCCACGCACTGTTTCTGCGGCCCGCAGAGATCATTGACGCGTTCGAAGCGATCTTGATGAACGAAGACACTGAACCGCCCTCGTTGGTCTTGCCAAGCTGGCCGTAACTGTTGTTGCCGATGCCCCAGACGTTGCCGTCGCGGTCAAGGATCAGCAGGTGGTCAAGTCCGACACTTACCGAAACCGGATAACCGTCGAAGTCAACAAGTTTCCAGGTATTTGACGCGCCGAGCGGAGCGATGGAGCCGGAGCCGATCGTGTAGATATCGCCGTCGAGCGTCAATATCGCGGCCATAATGTTGTTGTTGCCGTTCTCGGCGTCATTGCTGTGGCAGACCTCGATCTGAGCGACGTTCTCGCGCACAAGCACCGGTTTGGTGACGATACTCTTGTCCGTACCCGCTCCGAGCACGTTGTTGTTATTATTGCCCCACGCGTACAGCTTACCTTCGGGCGTCAGATAATACATCTGATATCCGCCGGCAACGATCCCGGGATGTACGATCAGGCCTTCGCCGCCCGACTGTTTCTTGGTCTCGAACGTGATCTCGCCCGCGATCGAAGTCGTTATCGTCACGGTGTTTCCGGTATACCGCGTGGTCTTTCCGTTCGCGTCCGTGAACAGTGTCGCGATAAGCTCGAAGCCTTCCTTCGGGGTCACTTCGACTCTCAGGGTAATGCTTTTATCAAACTTCTTCACGAACGAATTCGTGATCGTCTCACCGTCTATCTTAACGTTCAGCCTCACTTCCGAGAATGACGCGGAAACGTAATTTCCGCTTATACTCTTAAGGTAAGCCTCCGTGATGCCGAAATACGAGCACAGATACTGGATCGCGTAGCGGTATCTGTTGTTAACGAACTTGCGCATATTGCTGACGGAAGTATTGTACGTCGAAGTACTGGCGCCCCAGCGCTGCGTCTGCAGGGCAAGGATCGGCGCCCTTTCGGCAACGATTTTATCGAGCTCCGCCTCCATATCCGCGGGGACGTATATCTCGTTCAGCACTTCGTAGAAGCGGGCAAGGAACTGTTTCTTGAACGAGCCGTTCTTGATGAGTGCGTGCATAATGTTTCCGATGACGCAGCTCGTCACGTCGATCCAGCCGAAGAAGTTGGAGTTTTCGGTCGTATTGTTCGCGTCCGTGAAGAACGAGATACCCATATCCATATCGAGCAGCGTGAAGTGCCACTTATTATCGAAGCCGGAAGGATCTTTGTCCGATCTGTTCCTCCACACTTTTATGTTGTTCTCGGGCCAGTCTCTCGCGCTGAAGTACAGCCTCGAAACGTACATATCCATAAAGGAGTATATATCCATTTTCGAAGTGACGTACGTGTAGCTGCTCGCGACCTGCATATTGTGCGATTTGATGTAATCGACGAGCGCGTTAAAATCATCGGCGTCGTTGTCAAGGCCGGAGCTGACAACGAACGGTGCGTTCTGGTTCGTATGTACCTGCGAGTAGTCGCTTTCGATGAGGGCAACGTTGTCCTTGTCGATCCCGTAGTGTGATTCGATGTAGTCTCCGCTGTACCGCTCTCTGGCGTTATAGACGCCCCAGAAATCGCCGTTGACGAACAGTAGCACGGGTGCGTACGCCATCGTGTCTATATTGAGGTTTCTGGAAACGCGCTGCATGTATGCGTCGCGAATGTAAGAAACGCCGCAGTCGTTGCCCGAATTTCTAAGCAGCAGGCGTGAAAACTCCGTGATGTTCTGGCCTTTGGAGTTTACCGCGTACCCGTCGAACAGGTCGTAGTTAAGTTTGGATTCCGTACCGTCTTCGATATTCTGAGCGCCTTTGTAGAACACTTTCATCGAGCGCATGCCCGTGCCGGAAGAGCCGTGGCCGCTTATTGAAAGTTCTATGTTGGAATAGCCTCTGCGCGTTCCGGACGGGTCAAACACTTCCATAAAAGCCGCGCCGCGCGTGTTCGGGTCGTTCGAGCTGGCGTTGAAGTTGTGGTAGAAGCCCGGCGTTCCGAACATCTCGTTCGTGTTGAGCGAAACGGACATGACAGTTACGCCGTACCCCGCCATCTTCGGAGCGACGAAATACGTGTTGGTATAGATGCCGGTGTATTCAGTTCCATTGTACGCGCACGCTTTAACGACGGTACCGCCGATCATTTTTGTCACGGAGCTGCGTATGTTTTTGACGTAATTAAGGCCGGTGGTGTAGGTGCTTCCGAACGCTTTTGAGGAAGTGTCGGTAAGCGCTATGCCCGAGCCGTACGTCTTTCTCGTAGACGACGTTTTCGGGTCCGAGCCGTCAAGAGTATAGTAGATCGTGTTGTATCCGGAAGGCGCGGTCAGTTTGAGCGAGAAGTTTGACGAGTAGAAGCCCGCCGGTGCGGAGAACTGTATCTCTTTCAGCTTCGAACCTATAATTTTAGCCGCCTGCCCGTTCATCGCCACGGGAGCTATCAGCGCAAGCTTTGAGCTCGTCGTTTTGGTCAGATTCGTTGTAAAGTAGCCGCTGTCCTGCTTCATCGCCGTCCTGACGGCGATCTTGTTTTTGGACAAATCATCAACGTACCCTGTGTCGAAATAATATGTGTCGGTGGCAACGAAGTACGAGATCTTTCCCGTCAGTTCCGCCGGCTGCGTGCTCTTGTTGAACGATTTCCCCGAAGGCGCCAGGATCAGGCGCACTTCCTTATTATCTATCGTTATGTTCCATTCGGCGTCATAGGTCTCTACCCTGATTATCTCGCCGGAAGTATTGAACTTGACCGAATTTTTAGAGCACGTGGCGCCTCTGATGAGGAACGTTTTTCCTGCTCCGAGCGATACGGAAGGCAGGTTGAACGACGTGTATTCCGTGGTATCGCCTGTCTTGTAATAGAGGGCGAGACCGCCTAAATTAAGGCTCTTGGAGCCGGTGTTCGTAAGCTCTATAAAGCTGTGCTCGCACGCGCCTGTCGTGCTTCCGCCGTGACCGTACACTTTCGAGATGACAAGGTCTTCATACTTGCTGAGATCCGTTACCGGCGTAGGTGTCGGAGTTTTTGTGGGCGTGGGCGCCTTGGTGGGCGTAGGCGTAGGTGCTTTAGTCGGAGTAGGCGTAGGTGCCTTGGTGGGCGTGGGAGTCGGAGCTTTAGTGGGAGTCGCAGTAGGCTCTTTAGTCGGCGTCGCCGTAGGCTGCGCTACTTCGGTCGCTGTGGCCGTAGGCGCCTGTGCCGAGGGGTCAACAGTTTCCTCCGGTTTGTCTGTCGGTGTCGCCGGTGCTTCTGTTTCGGGGACGTTCGTTTCTTTTCCGTCAGGAGTGGCAACCGGCGTTCCGTCGGGCAATTCCGTTGCTCCGTCCGGCGTCGTTCCGGCTTCATCTGTTCCTGCCGGCTCGTCGGTCGTGATGGCAATTATTTCGTCGGTGGCGGGCAATTCGGTTTTTTCGTCCTGACCGTTGTTATTTATTGTGCAGCCTGTGAGCAGCATTGCCGCCATGAGCAGCAGCGCCAGCAGTCTGATCGCGTTTCTTTTTCCGTTTAATTTCATGTGATCCCTCCGTCGGGTTTCATAGGTGCGGGCTTCTCCCGCCGCTTCGTGTGCCCTGCCTTTTTGAAGGCGAGCAAACTCCAATTTGTTATTATATCACATTTTGTGAATTTTTAAAACGGAAAAATGTGGATGAAAAGCACAATTATTTGGACTATTTGTATATTGCGCCTGGCCGCTACGCTGCTGAGACGGCTTTCTCAGGCCATCTGAGTTCAACACAGAAAGTGATCGCCGTTTTGAGTTTATTGTCAATATAAAACTCGCTGAACCACGGTGCGCATATCACGTCTGCCCCGTAAGGGACAAAATTGATCCGCGAAATGGCAATCGCCTTGACCGCCTGATTGATTGCCGCTGCCCCGATCGCCCTCAGCTGCACTTTTCCTTCTCTCGACATAGATTTGAATATCACGTTGGCAAGCTCCCCTGCGCCTGTGACTGAAGATACTTTGATTACGTCCATTTTTTACACCTCCGGTTGTTCTGCCTTCTGCGTCTTCCGCTCAGAAAGCGTGTCAATCCTACCAAACTTCCTCCGCAAAAATCAATTATTTCCGACATTTCCGGATATTTCCGGACTTTTCCGGATTTTTCCGGCACCTCTACTTCCGGGCGAGTGCAATTCGACTCTCCGTTGAATGCCGTCAATACCTTTAGTGCCCCTCCGGCGCCGCCTGGCGCACCGGCGGCGCCAGGCCGGACATAATTGACCGCTGCCAGGCAAGCGCATAAAAATTGTCCGCTGCCAAACAAGAGCATAAAAAACCCGTCGGAAAGGAACCGACGGGCAAAAGAAGGCATTAAAAATAAAAAGGAATTGACAGTGGACTTACTTCGCAAAATCGACCGCACGAGTCTCGCGGATCATTGTCACCTTGATCTGGCCGGGATAAGTCATCTCGTCCTCGATCTTCTTAACGATCTCGCGCGCCTGGAGCACCATGCCGTC
>JAGCTF010000195.1 GCA_017963755.1 Clostridia bacterium
ACAGCCTCATCCTCCTTTATTACCAGCGGCTTTTGGAAGACGGAAGTCTTAGAACAGGCTGCAAAAGAAGAAATAAGCAAAACAACCGCGGCAATCAGCACAAAAAATTTAAAAAATTGCCTTCTCAGCAGCATAAAAACCCCAAAAAACCAGTTACCCGTTACTCTCTCAACTCTGAACTCTAAACTCTATATACTCCATTTAAACTTCTGCGAAGCCGGATAGATGACTAAGAATTTTGTTTGACCGAAATGCGAATTAAAGCAGGAAACGCATGAGACCCAAAATTCGTGTCATCATCCGGTTCGCCTCTTAACTCTGAACTCTGAACTCTGAACTCTGAACTCTGAACTCTGAACTCCTAGTTACTCGTTCCTAGTTCCTCCTCAGTGCCTCGACCAGTTCCTGCATGAGTGCATCGCGGTTTATGAAAGTCACGCGGCGCATCGGATGGCGCCGGACGTCGTGGCTGTAATGATGGTCGTACTGCGGGATCAGTGCCGGAATGATCTCGGAAAACATAAACCGGTCACCGTCGTTCAAAAGCCATCCCACTGCCGTAACGTCCCATATCACGCGGCTCCAGACCCTGCCCTTCGCGTAGGTATTTGCCGCTTCGACCGTATGCTGAAGCAGATAATCGCATAAAGGATTCTGCCCCTTAAGCCAGTATTCAAGCTCCGGGCCGCTTACGTAGAAAGAAGAAACAACGCCCATACAGGGAAGCTGGACCACGGGGCAGCCGCAGCCCATAACGACTCTCGCCGCAGCGACATCCTGCATCATATTGAACTCGTTGGTGTCAAACCATTGTTCGCTGTGGCCGCCGAGCCAGACCACGACGATATTTTCTTTTATCTCGGGCTTTTTGATAAGCGCGGAGGCAACGTTCGTGATGGCGCCTATTGCCACTACGTATAAAGGCTTTTCGGGAGAATACGTAAGCGCCAGTTCCACGAGCATATCGGCCGCCGGGCTGTCAACGGCTGTTTTTTCGTCAGGCAGATAAGTTCTCGAGCCTTTAAAAACGATCTGTTTAAGATCTTTCCTTCCCATGAGTTCGAGCAGATTGAGTATCTCGTCGTAAGAGCGCTCCATTCCGTCCTCAGGAGAAGTCGAATTGGAGTTAAAGAAAGGAGCCGCCAGCAGTGCTCTTACGTGCAGCTTCGGGATTTTTACCATAAGAGAAAGCGCGAACTGGTCGTCGATCTCGTTGTAAGTGTCGGTATCAAGCACGCAGTCGATATCTCCTGCGGGCACGCTCAGGTTTTTCATAAATTGTTCATGTGTCATGATCAAACTCCCCTTCGGCGCATTGTGCGGCCAATTATATTCAAATATTTTTCTGTCAATAACTGCAGAGTGCCGGACGGTCAATTAAAATATTTGACCGCCGCCTCAAACATACGCATATCATATTCGCCCGGAACGTTTTTGTAAAGCCCGGAGCCTGTGCGCTCGCTGTGACCCATCTTGCCGAAAACGCGCCCGTCCGGCGAAGTAATACCCTCTACGGCACATACGGAACCGTTGGGGTTAAACTGGATGTCATTGGAAGCATTGCCAGAAAGATCCGCGTACTGCGTGGCGATCTGTCCGTTCTCGGCGAGCTGCCTGATCTGTTCTTCGGAAGCTAAAAATCTGCCTTCGCCGTGAGAGATCGGGACGCTGTAAATATCGCCTACGTTCGCAAAACTAAGCCACGGAGATTTTACCGAAGCGATCCTCGTGCGTACGATCTTCGACTGGTGCCTGGAGATCGTGTTGAACGTAAGCGTAGGACTGTTTTCATCGGCGTCAATGATTTTTCCGTACGGTACGAGGCCGAGTTTGATAAGAGCCTGGAAGCCGTTGCAGATACCGCACATCAGGCCGCCCCTATTGTCAAGCAGATCGGATACGGCTTCTTTGATCTCTGCGTTTCTGAAAAATGCAGTGATGAATTTTCCGCTTCCGTCAGGCTCGTCGCCGCCCGAAAAGCCGCCGGGTATAAATACGATCTGCGCCGTATTGAGCTCGCGTGCAAACCGCTCCACGCTCTTTGCGATAGCATCTCCCGTGAGGTTCCTTACGACGATGATTTCCGGATCCGCACCGGCGTCGCGCATTGCCTTCGCCGAATCGTACTCGCAGTTCGTACCGGGGAAAGCAGGAATAAGAACTCTCGGCCTTGACGTTCTTACGAGAGGATGCGAATTCATACGTTTTTTGTACGAAATATCATATACAGGTGTTTTAGCGGGAGCAATGTTGCAGCTGAATACGGGCTCAAGTTTGTTCTCGTACAGCGTCAATACTTCTTCAGACGAAGCGTATCCGCCGCGGTGCTTAAATCCGTTTTCCGTCACGGTTCCGGCATCAACGCATTCAAATCCGGACGGGACAATATCCGCTTCCGTCACGCCTTCGTTCAATTCGACGATGAAGGAACCGTAATTGCGGCCGAATATATCTTTCTGTGAAAGCGCTCCGTCAAACTCAAATCCGAGCCCGTTTCCGAACGAAGATTTGATCACGGCTTCTCCGAGGCCGCCCATTTCGAAAGTGCGGCAGGATGCGATCTTCCCTTCTTTAGCGAGGCGCCTGAGCTCCGAAAATTCTGCTTTAAGCGAACCCGCTTCCGGAAGGCCGGAGTCGTCAAGCGCAGGCTTAAATATAACTGCTTTGTTTCCTGATCTCTTAAACTCGGAAGTAATGACGTCGGACGTTTTACCCGTCTTCACCGCAAACGATACGAGCGTTGGAGGAACGTGGATATCTTCGAAAGAACCGCTCATGGAGTCCTTGCCGCCGATAGCTCCGATACCGAGCCTCAGCTGAGCGTCCAGTGCACCGAGCAGTGCGGCAAGCGGTTTGCCCCAGCTTTTCTCGCCTTTCAGCCTCTCGAAATATTCCTGGAACGTCAGATATACGTCGCTGAATTCGGCGCCTGACGCAATAAGTTTGCAAACGGATTCGACCACGGCAAGATAAGCGCCGCGGTACGGGCTCTTTTCAGACACGAACGGATCGAAGCCCCACGCCATAAAGGAGCAGTCGTCGGTGTGCTGCTTCTCGACGGATATCTTCTGGATCATCGCCTGCGCAGGGGTCTTCTGGTATTTGCCACCGAAAGGCATAACGACGGAACCGGCGCCTATCGTGGAGTCGAAGCGCTCGGCGAGGCCGCGTTTTGAGCACATATTAAGGTCGGAGGCGGTATTTTTGACGTTTTCTTCGAAATTATCAGATATTTCAGGCTCGAACGCAAACTGCTCCCCGACAGTGACGTCGACGTGTTTTTCAGCACCGTTGGAATTGAGGAAATCGCGGCTGATATCTACGATCACGTTGCCCTTCCAGCGCATCACGAGGCGGTTCGTATCGGTGACAACGGCCACCGGCGTCGCCGACAGGTTTTCTGAATCGGCAAGTTCGAGGAATCTTTTTACGTCTCTTTCGCTGACAACGACAGCCATTCTTTCCTGCGATTCGCTGATCGCAAGCTCGGTGCCGTCGAGGCCTTCATATTTTTTAGGGACCGCGTCAAGGTTGATGTCCAGGCCGTCGGCGAGCTCGCCTATTGCCACCGACACGCCTCCCGCGCCGAAGTCGTTGCAGCGCTTTATAAGAAGCGAAGCTTCGGGGTTTCTGAACAGACGCTGCAGCTTGCGCTCTTCAGGCGCATTGCCCTTCTGGACCTCCGCACCGCACGTCTCGAGAGACTCTACAGTGTGAGACTTGGATGAACCCGTCGCTCCGCCGCAGCCGTCGCGGCCCGTTGCGCCGCCCAGAAGTATGACAACGTCTCCGGCGACCGGCCTTTCTCTGCGCACGTTTTCCTGAGGAGCCGCGGCTATCACCGCGCCGATCTCCATGCGTTTTGCCGCGTAACCGTCGTGGTACAGTTCATCGACGATACCGGTAGCGAGACCGATCTGGTTGCCGTACGACGAATAACCGGCAGCGGCAGTTGTCACAAGCTTGCGCTGAGGAAGCTTGCCCTTGATAGTTTCGGAAACGGGTCTGAGCGGATCCGCGCCTCCGGTCACGCGCATTGCCCCGTACACGTACGAACGGCCGGACAGAGGATCTCGTATGGCTCCTCCGATGCACGTCGCGGCGCCGCCGAACGGTTCGATCTCCGTAGGATGGTTATGCGTCTCATTTTTGAACAGCAAGAGCCAGGGCTCCTTCTTCCCGTCAACTTCGACCTCGATCTTAACCGTGCAGGCGTTGATCTCTTCAGATTCGTCGAGTTTATCCAGAAGCCCCTTCGATCTTAGATATTTTGCTCCGATCGTGGCAACGTCCATAAGGCATACAGGCTTTTTATCCCTGCCGAGTTCGTGCCGAAGGTCAATATATCTCTCGTACGCCTTCTGCGCGTCTTCGTCTTCGAACCGTACGTTATCGATGATCGTGCCGAACGTGGTGTGGCGGCAATGGTCGGACCAGTACGTGTCTATCATCCTGATCTCAGTGATCGTGGGGTCGCGGTGCTCGCTTATAAAGTAGTCGCGGCAGAACGCAACGTCTCCAGCGTCCATCGCCAGTCCGTACTTCTTAATAAAATCCGAAATTTGGGCATCAGGAAGCCCTGTAAAGCCCGTTACGGTATCGACGCGGGTCGGAACAGCATACTCGGTCAAAAGCGTCTCAGGGAGCTCCCAGGCGGCTTCTCTGGCCTCGACCGGGTTAATGACGTATTTTTTCACTGCGTCGAGCTGCGCTTCGGAAACGTCGCCGTACAGCGCGTACACTTTTGCGGAGCGGACAACGGGTCTTTCGCCTTTCGATATGATCTGTATGCACTGAGCAGCCGAATCGGCGCGCTGGTCAAATTGACCCGGCAGATATTCTACGGCGAACACCTTTGCCCCGGACAGATCAGACTCTTTATATGCGTTGTCGACCTGCGGCTCCGAGAACACTGTTTTTACCGCGTAGTCGAACAGCTCTTCCGTTATGTTTTCGGCGTCGTATCTGTTAAGGATCCTGAGGTCCTTCAGTTCGCCGATCCCGAGAAGTGTGACAAGGTCGTTTTTCAGTGCGAGTGCTTCAGATGCGAGTTCTTTTTTCTTTTCAACAAATATCCTGTAGATCATTTCTGCTCCTCCGCAGCGTTAAGTGCTCTTCTTCCGATATCTTTCCTCCAGAAAGCGCCTTCAAAGCTTATCTTTTCAACGCCTTCGTACGCCTTCGAAAGAGCCTCTTTAAGCGTATCAGCCGTTGCCGTCACGCCCAGCACTCTTCCGCCTGAAGTGACGAGTTTTCCTTCTTTTTCCGCGGCGCCGGCGATATAAACAGTTTCTGCCAGTTCTTCCGGTATCGTAAGTTCGAATCCTTTTTTATACGATGCGGGATATCCGCCCGAGGCCATGATAACACACGCGGCTTTTTTATCGGAGAATTTTACTTCGATCTCGCCCAGGCGCTCTTCTGTAACGGCGCGCATGACGGTGAGCAGATCTGTCTCCAGGAGGGGCAGCACGACCTGAGACTCGGGATCGCCGAAGCGGCAGTTGTATTCGATGACTTTCGGTCCGTCTTTGGTGATCATCAGTCCGAAATACAGGCAGCCCTTGAAGGTACGGCCCTCGGCGTTCATTGCCCGCACCGTGGGAAGGAATATCTCGTTCATGCATCTTTCGGCCACTTCGGGCGTGTAGAACGGGTTCGGAGCGATCGTTCCCATGCCGCCGGTATTGAGGCCGCGGTCGCCGTCAAGCGCACGTTTGTGGTCCATTGACGACACCATCGGCACGATCGTTTTTCCGTCGGTGAAGGACAATACGGATACTTCGGGGCCTTCTAAGAATTCTTCTACGACGATCTTGTCGCCGCTGCTGCCGAAAGCCTTGTCCTCCATGATCGACTTCACCGCGCCTGTCGCTTCTTCTCTGCTGAAAGCGATTATAACGCCTTTTCCGAGCGCAAGTCCGTCGGCTTTTACTACAGTCGGGAGCGGCGCTTCGTTCACGTATTCCAGCGCTTTTGCGGGATCGTCGAAGATCATATACCTGGCGGTCGGGATGCCGTATTTGCGCATAAGCTCTTTAGAAAACGCCTTGCTCCCTTCGATGATCGCTGCGCGTTTTTCCGGTCCGAAGCACGGTATCCCCTTTTCTTCCAGAGCGTCTACCATTCCGAGCACGAGCGGATCGTCGGGCGCGACCACCGCATAATCGATCCGGTTCTCTTCAGCGAACTTCACGACTCCCGGTATGTCTATCGCGCCGATAGGCACGCACACAGCGTCGCGCGCTATCCCACCGTTCCCGGGAAGCGCGTAGATCTCACTTACTTCGGGGTTTTCTTTAAGCTTTTTTATTATGGCGTGCTCTCTTCCGCCGCCGCCAACGACCATTATTTTCACGTCGGTTACCTCTGTTTACGTTTATTCGTCCGGCCTGGCCGGATCAGTTTTTTGTTTTATCAATATCGGTCAATATTGATATCAGTGGTGGAACAGTCTCATTCCGGTGAATGCCATCACCATTCCGTACTTATCGCAGCATTCGATCACAGCGTCGTCGCGGATCGAGCCGCCCGGCTCGGCAATATATTTTACGCCGCTTCTTTTAGCGCGCTCGATGTTGTCAAAGAACGGTAAGAACGCGTCGGATCCGAGCGATACGCCGTCAATGCTGTCGAGGTATGCGCGCATTTCTTCGTGCGTAAACGGCTCGGGGCGGCGCGTGAAGTAACGCTGCCATACGCCGTCGGCGCACACGTCCTCTTCGTTTTTATTGATGTAGCCGTCAATGACGTTGTCCCTGTCCGGCCTGCCGATATCGTCGCGGAACGGGAGTTCAAGCACTTTTTCGTGCTGGCGCAGGAACCACGTGTCCGCCTTTGTCCCGGCGAGTCTGGTGCAGTGTATGCGCGACTGCTGGCCGGCGCCTACGCCTATCGCCTGACCGTCTACAGCGTAGCAGACGGAGTTGGACTGCGTATATTTAAGCGTGATGAGCGAAACGATCAGGTCTCTCACGGCAGATTCAGGAAGGACCTTGTTTGCGGTGACGATATTACCGAGCAGTTCGCGGTCGATCTTGAAATTGTTCCTGCCCTGTTCGAACGTGATGCCGTACACCTGCTTGTGCTCTACCGGATCAGGCACGTAGTCAGGGTCAATTTTTACGATGTTGTACGCTCCTTTGCGCTTCGTTTTGAGTATCTCGAGCGCTTCGGGCTCGTACCCGGGGGCAATGACGCCGTCGGATACTTCGCGTTTGATCATTTTAGCGGTGGTGACGTCGCACACGTCCGAGAGCGCGACCCAGTCGCCGAACGAGCACATTCTGTCGGTGCCTCTGGCTCTGGCATACGCGCATGCTAAAGGAGAATCGTCAAGGCCTTCGATATCGTCCTGGAAGACCGCTTTTTTCAGTTCTTTGGAAAGCGGGATGCCTACAGCAGCGGAAGTGGGGCTTACGTGCTTGAAGGACGTTACGGCGCACATTCCGAGCGCTTCTTTCAGTTCTTTTACGAGCTGGTAGGAGTTGAATGCGTCAAGGAAGTTTATGTATCCCGGTCTGCCGGAGAGGATCTCGATGGGCAGGTCGGAACCGTCGTGCATAAATATTTTAGCAGGTTTCTGGTTTGGGTTGCAGCCGTATTTAAGTTCAAATTCTTTCATTGTCAGCACGCTCCTTATTTGTTTTTGTTGATGATGATGTCTTCAGCCTTGCCGCATTTCAGGCAGACGCTGCGGACGAAGAGAGATACTTTATTGTCCTCGTTGAGATTTTCCCAAACGAGTTCGGCGAGTTCTTTTGCCGTGTTCGGAAGCTCCACTTCCTCGGGTTCGCCTTCGAACGAAGGGATAGGATTCCCGTCGCACTTATACGTGTGGATGAAGTGGCCTATACCGGCTTTGGGTGTATAATCGAAGCAGTAGCGGTTGCAGATGTCGCCGGTTCCGTCGCTCTTCAGGATGGAGAGACTGTACGTAAAAGCATCCGGGCAGTAGTACGCGATGCCGGAGATCCTGGGCGTAAAGTTCGGTTTATCGGGCTCGAACTCGCGCGTCGCAAGTGCTTTTGTAAAGGCGGCGCAGTCGGAAGGGTCTTTTTTCAAGAAATCGTATATCGTATCGGTCTGGTTTCCGTTCGTGATGATATCGGCGCAATAGTCATCGCACTTAAAACTCAGATACGGATTGTAGATGATGAGGCTGGGATCGACGACTTTTGATTCGTCGAACGCTTTGGTGCGCATTCCGCCTTCGAACGCCTCGAAGACGCGGTTCCGGCTGTTCACGCTTCTGCCCATGATGAAGTAGGCGATCAGCGCCGATTTACCGTCCGCGGACTTTCCGATAACGATCCCTCTCCCGGGGTAGGTGTTTTCGGACAACAGTTTTTTCAGATCATATTTAGCCATTTTAGTTTCTCCTCTCCGCTATTTCCCTGCATACCTTTTCAAGCGCGGCGGGCAATATTTTCCATTCCGCCTGGCGCATTACTCTTTTTTGTAATTTTTCCGGCGTGTCGCCTTCGTGTACACGCACTGCCTTCTGCTCTATGATGCGGCCCCCGTCCGGGATCTCATTGACGAAATGGACAGTGGCGCCGGTGACTTTTACTCCGTATTTAAGCGCTTCCTCGTGAACTTTAAGGCCGTAGTAGCCTTTGCCGCAGAACGACGGTATGAGCGCCGGATGCACGTTAATTATGCGTTCGGGGTAAGCTTTTACAAATTCTTCGGACAATATACACATAAATCCGGCGAGCACGATCACTTCCGCGCGCGTCTTTTTAAGAATGTCCGTAATCTTATCTTCAAAATCCTTCTGCCCTGCGCAAGACTTTTTGTCCACCGTATATGCCTTTATACCGGCTGCTTTCGCCCTTGTGAGCGCATACGCGTCTTTTTTGCTCGAAATAACGGCGCAGAACTCGCACGACGGAAGTTTACCCGCAGCGTGCTGATCGATCATCGCCTGCAGATTTGTCCCTCCGCCCGAAACGAGGACCGCGACCTTGACCGTATTCGATTTTTCGGAACCTTTATCCCCCACGGTGCACCTCCGGATCAGATTATAACGATGCGCTCGTCGCCTTCGCACGCTTCGATCCTGCCGATGACGTACGCGTCCTCTCCTTCGGACCTTAATATCTCAAGCGCCTTATCCTCTTCGCCCTTCTTTACGACGATGCTCATACCTACGCCCATATTGAACGTGTTGAACATGTCGTGCTCGGGAACGGATCCGCGCTTTGCGATAAGATCGAATATCGGCAAAACTTTTACACTCTTCCGGTCGATCACAGCCCTTAAACCTTCGGGGATAGACCTTGGAATGTTTTCGTACAATCCGCCGCCTGTGATGTGCGAAATGCCTTTTACGTTAACGCTTTTGAGCAGCTTCAGCACAGGCTTCACGTATATTTTCGTTGGCGTTAAAAGCGTTTCGAGAAGAGACTTTCCGCCGAGGTCAGGCTCGGGCTTCGTAAGATCTGCGTTTTCGACGTCAAATATTTTTCTCACGAGCGAAAATCCGTTAGAATGTACTCCGGACGAAGGCAGCGCGATGATGACGTCACCGGCTTCCATGCGTTTATTGTCAATTATTTTTTCTCTGTCTACTATGCCCGTCGCGTAGCCTGCGAGGTCGTATTCGTTCTCCGGGTAGAAACCGGGCATCTCCGCCGTCTCGCCGCCTATAAGCGCGCTGCCGGACTGCACGCAGCCTTCGCATACGCCTTTGACGATCTGGGCGATGCGCTCCGGTACGTTCTTTCCGCATGCGATATAATCCAGGAAGAACAACGGCTCCGCGCCGCAGCAGATGATGTCGTTTACGCACATTGCCACGCAGTCGATACCGACTGTATCGTGCTTGTCCGCGATAAACGCAAGCTTCAGCTTTGTCCCGACGCCGTCCGTGCCGCTCACCAGCACCGGCTCTTTCATTCCGGTAAGATCAGGCTTGAAAAGGCCGCCGAATCCGCCCACGTCCGAGAACACACCCGGAGTCATCGTACGGCTGATATGTTCTTTCATAAGTTCCACCGAGCGGTATCCTGCGGTGATGTCAACGCCCGCTTTTGCGTAGCTGTCAGATTTTGAATGTTTATTCATCGTTTTGTCCTTTCAAAGACCGAGCCGCGCTGATAAACACGCGGCTTAGTCCTGTTTGTCTATTCTATTCTTTTCCGTTCCAGCAGTAAGTGCAGAGTTTGCATTTGTCGAGCCCGATCGCTTCTACGATACCGTCCAGCGTCTGGAATTCGAGCGACGACAGGTGGAGTTTCTCGCATATGGCTTTTCGAAGCTGTTTTCCGCGCTCGGTGCTTCCGTCGCTGTATTCGTCTATATGGTCAAATCCTTCTTTGCCTTCCAGTTCCATTATTACGCGGCGTGCGATCAGTTCCATATCGCTCGTCGCCCTGGAAAAATTCAGATATTTACAGCCGAACATTATAGGCGGACATGCCGAACGCATATGGACTTCCTTAGCGCCGTTCTCGTACAGGAATTCTACCGTCTCTCTTAACTGAGTGCCTCTTACGATCGAATCGTCAACGAACAGCAGTTTTTTGTTCTGTATCAGTTCGTGCACCGGTATCTGCTTCATTTTAGCCACCCGGTCGCGTTCGATCTGCGTCGGAGGCATAAAGCTTCTGGGCCACGTCGGCGTGTATTTGATAAACGGGCGGGCAAACGGTACGCGGCTTTCGTTGGCGTAGCCGATAGCGTGAGGGGTGCCCGAATCAGGCACGCCGCTGACGTAGTCGATGTCGGTGGCATTGCCGAGTTCTGCGTCATGCTGGGCCATTATCCGTCCGTTGCGGTAGCGCATCGTTTCAACGTTCACGTCCTCGTAGTTTGACGTCGGATAGCCGTAATATGACCATAAAAAGGCGCATATACGCATTTCTTCTCCCGGAGGAGAAAGCGTTTCTGTACCGTCCGCTGTGACGGTGACGATCTCGCCGGGACCCAATTCGTGCACAGTCTCGTAACCGAGCTTCAGGAAGGCAAAAGACTCAAAAGAAACGCAGTATCCGTCGCTGCTCCTGCCTATGATTATAGGAAGTCTTCCGACCTTATCGCGGGCGGCAATGATGCTTCCGTCATCGCGAAGGATGAGTATCGACGCAGTTCCTACGATCAGCTCCTGCGCGTATTTTATTCCGTCAACGAAATTCGTTTTCTGGTTTATCAGCGCCGCGGTAAGCTCTACGGAATTCACCGCGCCTCCCGTCATCGCGCCGAAATGCTCTCCTGATTTTGAGAAACAGCGTTTGAGCAGTTCTTCGGAATTGTTGATGACGCCGGTCATACATATCGCGTAAGTACCGAGCCTTGACCGGATGAGCAGCGGCTGCGGATCAGAGTCGCCGATGCATCCGATGGCAGATGTGCCGTGCATTTCGTCGAAGATGTGCTCAAATTTAGTTCTGAACGGAGAATTTACGATATGGTGTATGGCGCGCTGCAGGCCGATATCCTTGCTGTACGCAGCCATACCGCCTATACGCGTGCCAAGGTGTGAATGGTAATCCGTGCCGAAAAACACGTCGTCAATGCATTCGCGCCTGCTTGCAGCTCCGAAAAAGCCACCCATAAACTACCTCCCGAACTTATTGTCAGTAATTGCTTACTGTGCGAAGAACAGGCGGGAGAGCGTCATCGGATCGACGTACTGTCCGTCTTTGTAAACGCGCATATTGCCCGAAGCGATCTCGTCGATGAGCATCACGTTTCCGTCTGCGTCGTATCCGAATTCGAATTTGATATCGTAAAGTTCCATACCCCTCTTAGTCATTTCGTCGGCAACGACTTTCGTGACTTTCTTGGTCATTTCTTTGATATCGTCGTACTGGCGTCCGCTCATGATCCCGAGCTCGATAAGGCCGTCTCTCGTTACCAGCGGATCGCCTTTAGCGTCGTTTTTGAAAGTCATTTCGACGTAGGAGTCAAGCTTCGCGCCGTTCTCTACGTACTCGCCGTACCTTCTGAAGAAGCTGCCTACGGCTCTTAAACGGCAGATGACCTCGAGTCCTTTTCCAAACACTTTCGCAGGAAGGACTTCCATCGTGGTGTCTTCGAGGTTTGCGCTCACGTAATGAGTGATAATGCCCGCTTCCTTAAGTTTTTCGAAAAAATATATCGACATACGAAGGTTAACGTCGCCAACGCCTTCGATAGTAAGGCCTATTGAGTTCTCGCCCGGATCGAATACGCCGTCTTTACCGGTGCAGTCGTCCTTGAACTTAAGGAGATAGTTTCCGTTGTCCAGTGCGAAAACGTCTTTTGTTTTTCCAGAATAAACCAGTTTTTTTGCCATTGTGCATTACCTCCGTTATTTGCTCAGTCTTCGAGCAGTGATTCTATATCTGCATCTTTTTTAAGTACGGTTTCTCTGTCTGCTGCCCTTTTTGCGTCCAGCCGGGCGGCAAGTTCTTTGTCTTCGACAGCTATTATCTGCGCTGCCAGGAGCGCTGCGTTTGCCCCTCCGTTTATTGCGACGGCGGCAACGGGTATCCCGGTCGGCATCTGTACTGTAGATAGGAGCGCGTCCATTCCGTCAAGCACCGGTCCTTTACACGGGATCCCGATCACGGGGAGCGTAGTGTTCGCTGCGATCGCTCCGGCCAGATGCGCTGCCATTCCGGCGGCGGCAATGATCGCTCCGAAGCCGTTTTCACGCGCCGTTTTCGCGAACAGCGCGGCTTCCTCCGGAGTTCTGTGTGCCGAATATATGTGTGTTTCAAAAGGGATCTCTAAAGTTTTTAACATCTGTACCGCTTTCTTCACGATAGGAAGATCGCTGTCACTGCCCATTATGATTCCGACTTTTTTCATGATTGCCTCCTGCCGAAATAAATAAAGGCGCAATTGCTTCTGCTTTGAAGTAAATGCGCCCAGACGGTCGGCTTATTCACTCTTTGTTTCGTGTGGTGCTCCACTTATCCGTCAGTCGCGAAGAGTGTGCAGTCCTTTCCCGACTGCGGTGCGATTCTACCACACACTTTATGGTGCTGTCAAGAGTTTCCGACCACAATATGTTGAGTTTTTCCAGCCACGATATGTAGAGTTTCAGGTGTTTGATTTCAAAAATTCCCGGGCGCCGGTCACGGCTTGAACGAAACGTGCAGATCGAGCTCGCCGCTTGAGGTCACGGTCCAGCAGTTAAACAGATCTCCGTCTTCTTCACCCACGAACAGTTCTCCGTCAAAGTTTACGTCATCCTTCCAGTAAACGGAACGGCTGAGTTTAGTTCCGGATACGGCAAGCGCCGGAGCAGTGTCTTCGGAAGAATAGACCTCGATATTCACTCCCGAATCCGCCATTAAGCACGATTCGCTTTCTTCGGAATTAAGAAGAATACCCGGCCCGGGCTGGTAAGGATAATATTTTTCGCCCGTGTCCTGATCGTAAAATACAAAATATTCGAGGTCAACGGTCAGGCTTCCGCTTCCGGTAAATTTCACGCTTCCTCCGTACATCGCGCCCCAGATGATGATGCGGCCGATGCGGTTCTCGCCTACAAGATTCACAGTAAAACCGTTGCCCATCAGATTCGTGTCGAGGACAACTCCCACGAAATTTGTAAGGGTCAATACGTTCGTTTCGCGGTCGTATGAAATACTGTCATTGTCCGACATTTTCCCGTCGCCTTCCCAGGCTCCTCCGCGCACAACGTAATTATATTCGTTATTACCTAATAACTGATACCTGATATATTCCTCGGAGCCGTAATCGGCCCAGGCATACTTCCCTTCGAAATCCGGTTCAAGATTCGAAAGTACAGGAAAGCCGTCCTGTGTGTCCTGACCGGGGTCGCTGCCGGGATCGATTCCCGGATCGCTGCCGGGATCAGTCCACGGATCCGTCCACGGTTCTTCATACCACTCATCGCCGAAAAAGCTTGACCACTTGCTGCGCTCGCGGTATTTTTCCTCCTCAGCGGCGTGCTTCGCGTGTTCGCTGAAATATTGACCGCTTTCGCCGAAAATATCGAAGCCGATCGGGTCTACTCCGAACGAGGCAAATATGGCCGTTACGCCGATAAGTGTAGCGGCGATCGGCTGAAGTATGTTTTTCCTGCGGAAAGTGCGGTGCTGCGCCTCCTCTTCTTCCTCTGTCCGGACGTGCTCGTTGAACTCGTCGAGTTTGAGATCAGGGTCGGAAATGAGCAGATCCTCCTTGACCTCTGTCTCCTCGGAAGGGATATTGTCCTCCATACTCATATTAATAGTTTCAAACGCGTTGTCCGCGCCGTTTCCTTCAGATATGCGCCTTCTGCGCCACGTACCGGCTATGCTGCTCACCTCCCCGCTTAAAGATCCAGGATCGTGATCCGATCGATAATAGTTCCGTAACTGCGGTAATTATACCGGGATATTGTGTACGTCCACCTGCGGGAACGGGCACTCTACGCCAAGATCCTTAAATCCGAGCAGAAGGTCGTGGTTCAGCGTCCTCGCGCCCGAGAAAATATTGGCCTCGTCAACTTCCCCGATAAATTTAAGTACTACGCCGCTGTCGGCCAGTTCGTTGATGCCCAGATATACCGGTTTAACTTTGAAAATGTCCGGATGTGCGTCAAAAATGCTCTGAAGGAGATCCGGGATCTGGTTCTCGAGTTTTCTGAAATCGGTGCCGTAAGGAACGGCAATTTCGCATGCGGCGCGGGAAGGTTTATCGGAACGGTTAAGTATGTTCTTCATGGCGGAATTATTTACGATCTTAACGTTTCCGCCCGGATCGGTGATGCAGGTCGTGCGCAGTCCGATCGAAGTGACCGTGCCGCGGAATCCGCCGACTTCAACGATATCGCCTACGTTATACTGATTTTCAAATACCATGAAAGCCCCGGTAACCATATCCGCGATCAGGCTCTCAGCCGAGAAACCCACGACGAGGGCAACGATTCCTACGCTTGCGACAATAGTAGATACGTTCACTCCGATGATCGACAGTCCCCAGCAGATTATGACGATGGCGGCAACGTATTTGAGCACGCTCGATATTATCGACAGCACCGTACGCACTCTGTGATTTTTGGGCTTCAGCAGGCTGAATACGAATACGAGCAGCGCTTCTACCGCCAGGACTCCGGCGATCATTATAATGAGCCTCACGAAAATGGAAAGGTTCATCTTAACGTTACCGAAACCATTCCATCTTATAAGACCGGTAAGAAAAGCCACCGGAATCAATATCGCGATCAAAGCTCCGCAAACTATCAGACGGATAATTCTTGCTTTCTTCTGTACAGGCATGCCAATCTACTCCTTTTTTATAGTCGCATTTTCTGTTGAAATTATACAAAAACGTGATATACGTGTCAAATATATTTTTTCGGTATACGCCGCACTCTTCCACATCACAAAAGTATTTTTGAGGCTCCGGAACAGTTCAGGCGGCAAAGGCTCTGATAATTGCAGGCGGATAATTGCACTTGACAAAATATATATTTTAATATATACTATTTGCTGATCAATGGATCGTTTAAAGGAGGTGCCCGGTCATGGAGACCGCTAAAATATTTGAAAATGGAAAAAGTCAAGCTGTTAGATTGCCAAAGAAATACCGTTTTTCCGGAGACGAAGTCTTCGTACAGAAATTAGGAAAGACGGTCATATTGATGCCTAAAGATAAAGTCTGGGAGATATTCCTTGACGGCGTAAACAATTTTTCAGAAGATTATTTTTCCGAAGATCGAGGTTCTGCAATCGAAGTTGAGAGGGAAAACCTATGACGTATATGCTTGACACGAATATCTGCATCTATGCTATAAAGAACAAGCCCCGGCAGGTTTTCGATTTAATTAAAGATAATATAGGCAACGGCCTTTGCATTTCTTCGATTACTTTAGCCGAACTTGAATATGGGGTCGAAAAAAGTATGTATCCCGAAAAAAACCGTTCTGCCCTGCTGCAGTTTCTGTCTATTCTGAACGTTTTGCCGTTTGACGACAACGCTGCTGTTGAATACGGTATTATTTGCGCCTCACTTCAACGCAAAGGCACTCCGATCGGAACAATGGATATGTTGATCGCCGCACATGCTAAAGCAGCTGATCTGATCCTTGTAACTAACAACACGCGTGAGTTTGAACGTGTTGAGAACATTCGCCTGGAGAACTGGGCACAAGCATAAAAATCACCCGGGATCCTGCCTGTTTGAAGCAGTTCCCGGGCGATACGTGCCGGTTAATTATATTTGGAATTTTACTCCCATTCGATCGTAGAAACAGGCTTCTCCGAGATGTCCCAGAGCACGCGGTTCACGCCCGGAACGGTGGCAATGATACGGTCGCGGATCGTTGTCAGCGTCTTAAACGGTATCTCAGGCACGGTAGCTGTGACGGCGTCAACAGTATTGACCGCGCGGATCACGACTGCCCAGCCCATATAGCGCTTGCTGTCTTTTATTCCCGTAGACTGGAAATCAGGGATCGCGCAGAAGTATTGCCACGGACGCTCGGGGAGCTTCTCGATCTCTTCCCTTACGATCGCATCAGCCTCGCGCAGAGACTCCAGGCGGTCGCGCGTGATCGCACCCACGCACCTGACGCCGAGGCCGGGGCCCGGGAACGGCTGGCGGTAGACCATATTATCCGGAAGTCCGAGAGCTTTGCCCACTACGCGGACCTCGTCTTTATACAGGAATTTCACGGGTTCGACGAGCTCGAAATCAAGCTCCGGAGGCAGGCCGCCGACGTTGTGGTGCGCCTTAACGCCTTTGCTCTCCAAAATGTCGGGGTATATCGTGCCCTGTCCGAGGAAGCGGATGCCGTCAAGCTTAGCAGCTTCTTCTGCGAAGACGTCAATGAATTCTTTTCCGATGATCTTGCGCTTCGTTTCGGGATCCGACACTCCGGCAAGTTTATCCAGGAAGCGGTCTACGGCGTCAACGTATATCAGGTTCGCGTCCATTTCTTCGCGGAATACCCGGATGACCTGCTCCGGCTCCCCTTTTCTCAGAAGACCGTGGTTAACGTGGACGCATACGAGATTTTTACCGATCGCTTTGATGAGCAGCGCAGCCACTACCGAAGAGTCAACGCCTCCCGACAGTGCGAGCAGCACTTTTCCGTCGCCGATCTGGGTGCGGAGTGCTTTTATCTGCTCTTCGATAAAAGCATTTGCAAGTGTTTCATTTGTGATCCTTTTCAGTGATTCAGGTCTGATATCGCTCATGATTTGCTCCTTTCAATAGCCATTCAATAGCCTTTCAATAGCCTTTCAATAGCCTTTATGCAGAATGGCGCGTATTAAGAATTCGTGTAGTTGTCGAAGTATCCCTGGACAAGCACGACCGGAGTGCCTTTATCTCCCGAGCCGCTGGTGAGGTCGCACAGTGAACCGATAAGGTCGGTGAGGCGGCGGGGCGTGGTGCCCTGGGAAGCCATATTGCCGACGAGGTTGCTCTGCTTTGCTTTGATGGAGCGCGAGATCGCCTCTTTAAGCGCGTCGCCGGAAAGGTCCTTATAATCGTTGTCAGCGAGATACTTAAGCTTCAGTTCGTTCGGAGTGCCTTCGAGTCCGTCGGTATAAAAAGGAGAAACGACCGGATCAGCGAGTTCCCAGATCTTGCCCTTCGGGTCTTTGAACGCGCCGTCGCCGTAGACCATTACTTCAACGTGCTTTCCCGTAGCGTTTTTCATGAGCGCCTGGATCTCTTCAACAAGCCCCTGTGCAGCTCTCGGGAAGAGTTTGACCTTGTTTTCCGTAGATTTATTCGAGCCAAGAAGGCCGTAATTTTCGTTGAATCCGCTGCCGTTTACGCTTTCGTTGAGTATGTCGTCGAGGCCGAGCACTATCCTGCCGCCTGCCGCTTTTAAGATGCGCTTGGTGCGCGCTCTCGTGTGGATGTCGCATGCCAGAACGCAGTCGGTGTAGTTCAGAATGGTGCGCGGCTGATTAGCGAAAATGATCTCGACTTCCGCGCCCTCTTCGCGAATAAGATTACCGTAATACTCGACGTAATCCACACCGGTAAACTCATGTTTATTTACACCGAACAGTTCGCGGTAGCGCTCGAGCGTCAGCACGTCGGAATAAGGATTGACGCCCGCCGCGTCGATCTTATCGAGGCTCACGAGCTCGTTGCCCACTTCATCCGAAGGGTAGTTGAGCATGAGTACTATCTTCGAAGCGCCCCTCGCGATGCCGCGCAGGCAGATCGCAAAACGGTTGCGCGAAAGGATCGGATTTATGACTCCCACCGTTCCTCCGCCGAACTTTTTCCTGACGTCCACGGCAATGTCGTCAACGCTCGCGTAGTTGCCCTGGCTCCTGGCCACGATCGATTCCGTGATGGCAATAACGTCGCGGTCCCTGATCTCAAATCCTTCGCTCTTCGCGGCTTCCAGTACGCTGCCGGCAACTATGCCCGCGAGGTCGTCGCCCTGGCGGATGATGGGAAGTCTGATTCCCCTTGAAACTGTTCCAACTCTTCTTTCAGTGCTCATACCAACTTTCCTTTCTTTATCCTTTCGACAGCCCTGAGCGTATTTTCCCTGCTGCCGAATCCGGTCAATCTGAAATATCCTGCTCCGGAAGGGCCGAAGCCGCTGCCGGGTGTTCCTACTATGTTAAGTTTCGTGAGGAGGTAGTCAAAAAATTCCCACGAGCTCATGCCGTCGATCGTTTTAAGCCATACGTACGGCGAGTTCACGCCTCCCCACACGCTGAAGCCCGCTTTTTCGAGCCCCGTGCGTATGATCTTCGCGTTCTCAAGGTAATAATCCACGAGTGCGCGCGTCTCTTTTTCTCCTTCTTCCGTATATACGCTGTCGGCGGCGAGCTGAACGATATACGGAGTTCCGTTGAATTTTGTATTGTGCCTGCGGTTCCAGAGAGAGTTCAGCGAAACGCCTCCCACTTTAAGTGAGCGCGGAATGACTGTGTAGCTGCATCTGAGCCCCGTGAAGCCCGCGTTTTTCGAGAAGCTCCTGAATTCTATCGAGCAGTTCTCCGCGCCCGGGATCTCGAAGATGCTGTGCGGGATCTCCGGATCGGTGATATACGCTTCGTACGCGGCGTCGAAAAGAATGACCGAACCGTTCTCAAGCGCGTAATCCACCCACGCTTTAAGCTGAGCGCGAGTCGCCACCGTACCTGTCGGATTGTTCGGGAAGCACAGATATATGAGATCGGGAGCATCGGCGCCTTTAAGATCAGGAACGTCAGGGACAAAGCCGTTGTCCTCGTTACCGGGAACGTAAATAAGGCGGTCCCACTTGCCCGTAGCAGCATCGTAGTTCCCCGCTCTGCCGGCCATCGCGTTGGTGTCAATATAAACCGGGTACACCGGATCGCACACCGCCACTTTATTATCAAGTCCGAATATGTCTCCTATATTACCGGTGTCGCTCTTCGCTCCGTCGCCGATAAATATATCGTCCGGCTCGATCTTTATACCCCTGTCGCCATAGTCGCGTTTTGCAATACTTTCCCTTAAGAAAGCGTAGCCCTGCTCGGGGCCGTAGCCTCTGAACGTCTCAGCGCGGCTCATCTCGTCAACGCCTTTATGAAGGGCACTTATCGCAGAAGGCGTAAGCGGGAGCGTTACGTCGCCTATTCCGAGCGATATGAGCTGAGCCTCCGGATGTGCTTCTACGTATGCCTTCCTGCGCTTTGCAACTTCGCTGAACAGATAGCTTCCCGGGAGTTTTAAGAAATTTTCGTTGATCCTTGCCATGTTACCTTCCTGCCTTTTCCCTGTTATTCCTCTTTTGCGCTCTGATGATTCGCGCATCCTGAAATATCATAATTCTTTATGTCAAAAACGTACGTCGCGCTGCCTGTCATAAACAGGTGGTCCGTCTCCGGATCCCATCTGATATTAAGCGTTCCGCCGTCAAGTTTTACGTTTACGTTCCTTTCGCAAAGTCCGAGGTACGCCGCCGCGGCAGCGCTCGCCGTCGCACCTGTACCGCACGCCAGCGTTATCCCGGAGCCGCGTTCCCAGACGCGCATACGCATATTGTTTCTGTCGTGAACGGTGACAAATTCCACGTTCGTGCGGTCAGGAAATTCAGCCAGATTTTCTACCACAGGTCCGAGCACCGCCGGATCCGTTCCGTCCGCGTCGTCAACGAAGAATATGCAGTGAGGGTTTCCGACGTCAACGCATACCGCTCTCATTTTTCCGGCTCTTACAGTAAGTTCCTTCTCTTCTATGACCGGCCTGCCCATATCTACAGTCGCGCCGGTGCATATCCCGTCTTCGACAACGAGATCGAGTTCTCTCAGCCCGCTTTTCGTCTCGACCGTAAGATGCGGTTTTGTAACGTATCCGCTGTCGTACATGAATTTACCGACGCAGCGTATGCCGTTTCCGCACATACCCCCTTCGGAACCGTCCTGGTTATACATTCTCATACGGCAGTCTGCGATCTTCGAGGGACAGATCATTATGAGGCCGTCGCCTCCGACGCCGAAATGTCTGTCTGAAATACGCACAGCAAGCGCCCCGGGGTCGCCGACAGTTTCATTCATACAATCCGCGTAAACGTAATCGTTACCGATACCGTGCATTTTAAACAATCTCATTGACCGCGCCTCCCCTTAAAATCATTCGATGTAATCGTTCTCTGGCGTTTCAGGCCACACGCCTGCCTGCCAGGTAATACCGTTGCCCGAAGTAGCGACGTCGCTGCTTTTTTCCGCATCTGTCATAAGCATCTGATGATGGAGCGGATCGAAATGATACCAGCCCTGATCAGTTTTTACGATCGTCCAGTAATGCAGCGCTTCGTCTGCCGCTCTGTAGCCGTGTATCACGTACGCTTCGTATCCGGCCGCTCTTAGTAAATAACACGTGAGCGACGCATAATGATAACATACTCCGTGCCCTTTTTGAAGCATATATTGAGCGAGTTCGAGATAGCCCGGAAATTCGGTGATCATATCGTCGTAATCGTAGAAGAAAAACGGAGTGCCTGCGGAACCGTTATTCATTATGCTGTATATTTTGCGGTAGATATTATCGCCTCTTGCGCGGTTAAGGACAGACGTGAGTTTCGCCCTGAAATCGTCAGGCATAGGATAATTCTCCGGTGACATCGGATCGTACGGCGTGTCAGGTATCGGAGAAACGACAGGTTCAGGGCCGCGTGTGATATCAGGCGAGCCTGAATTATCCGGACCCGGTGTCCGGCTGTCAATTTTTCCCGTATATTCGGCCTGATCCGACGGGCGCGGGGTGAATGACGCGCCGGCAATATCTGTCGGGCCGTCGAAAAAATCTATTGGGATAATATGGCACGCGGTCAATAAAGACAGGAGGATGAGCGCCGTGAGTGCGCAAAAGCACACCTTGCGGCATATGCTGTGTTTATCTGCCGCCTTTGAGCGACGGTTTGCGGTTGTTTTATTCGAATAACAATTGCTCTTTTTGAACATTCAGCGTACCCTCCCGGTACGTCCGAAATTTTAGCACAAGCGCTGAGCGGAATCAATGAAAAAATAGTCCGCGAGCTATATTTCGATCGCTGCGCCGTTCACGTACGCGCGCTCCAGCCTGTCACCGCAGTATTCGAGTTTCATCAAAAAGAAAGGAGCGTCATCTGAGAGCAGTTTCAGGAAAAGCCTGTCCCCTTCCCATAGATTGAGGCTCCCTATCTGCTCTTTCGGTATCCAGCGAAGTTCGCCCTCGTCACATACGGTATTTAGAGCACCTTCAAACCGATCCGAAGTGAAGAGAAACATCTGCTCTGTTTCATATTTATCTGAAACGAAAGTGACTATGCCGCGAATTTTAGGCAAAACGAGTCTCAGCCCGGTCTCCTCCAGCGTCTCACGCACTACGCAGTCATCGGGGCTCTCGTTTTCGAGGAACTTACCGCCTACGCCGATCCATTTGCCTCCGTTTGCGTCGATCTTCTTCTTGTTACGGTACAGCATCAGATAGCTGCCGTCTTTCTCAATATAGCAAAGCGTGCTGTTGACCAAAATAGCGCATCCTCCCCGCGGCCGGAGCCTCAGTTCTTCTTCTCGAATGTTTCCGCAACCTGTTCAAGGTACCTGCGGATCTCAAGTTTCTGCGGGCAGACGCTTTCACACATGCCGCACTGGATGCAGTCGGAAGCCTTGCCGTGGCCGCCTGCGGTCAATACGGTTTTGTACAAGAAGCGCGTGTTCCAGTTTTTAAAGACTTCGAATGTGTTGAGCGCGGAAAACAGGTCCGGGATAAGTATGTCCTGCGGACAGGAATTATCCGTGACGCAGTAGCGGCAGGTCGTGCACGGTATCATATTCAGGCCTTTGAAAATGCCGCAGACCCTCGAAACGGCGTTCATTTCTTCGGCGTCAAGCGCTTTGAAGTCGCACATCGAAGAGATATTGTCCTCCATCTGTTCCATGTTGCTCATACCGGACAATACCATAGCTACTTTATCGAAACTTCCTGCGAATCTGAGCGCGTAGCTCGCGTTGCTCCCGCCGCCGAGGGAGCGGAAAATATTGTCCGCCTCCGGAGTGAGGTTTACGAGGCTTCCGCCTTTTACAGGCTCCATAATGATAACGGGCTTGTTATGTTTTTCGCAGATCTCATACTGCGCGCGGCTCTCGACCGCGGAGTCGTTGTAATCCGCGTAATTGAACTGTATCTGGACCGCTTCGATCTCCGGATGTTCCGTTAAGATCATATCGAGCACCTGCGGTTTGTCATGACAAGATATGCCGAAATGCCTGATAAGCCCTTCTTCTTTAAACTTATAAGCAGTCTCATATGCGCGGCATTGCTTAAATTTCTGGTAATTATGGGCGTTCTGGGCGTGCATCAGGTAGAAATCGAAATAATCAACTCCGCAGGCAGCCAGCTGAGATTCAAAAAGCGGCCTTATTTCATCCTCTGATTTAAAATAAGGGTCGGTAAGTTTATCGGTAAGCAGGAAATCGCTTCTTTTATGGCGTTTCGATACGCATTCGCGGATGGCAAGCTCAGATTTTCCGCCGTGATATCCGTGCGCGGTGTCAAAATAATTGAAGCCGGCGTCAATAAATCTGTCAGCCATCTCACACACCTGTGCAAGATCGATCTCTCCGTCTTTCATCGGCAGTCTCATGCAGCCGAATCCGAAGTTGCCTTTAATCTCGGGGAAAAATCTGTTTTGTTCCATGTTGACCCTCCTGATCAGTCTAAGTTAAGTTGCGGGTTCCGGAATTTTATCAAAAAATAAAATCTCCGTCTGGACAGAGCGGAGATTAACAGCGTGCCCGGGGGGACTCGAACCCTCGACCCACGGCTTAGAAGGCCGTTGCTCTATCCAACTGAGCTACGGGTACAAAAGCAAGCGGGTGAAGGGAATCGAACCCTCACAATCAGCTTGGAAGGCTGATGTTCTGCCATTGAACTACACCCGCAGGCGAAGCGTATGATACCACAATCAAAATGCCATGTCAATATTTTTTTTAATCACCAGTCATCATCCGTTTTTCGGGTTTTCCTACCGTTGCCAGTTGCCCGTTACTCTAAACTCTGTTGATACTGCCTGCCGCTTTGACACAGCACTCTTTAAACGACGCACGCACTGCTCCCTCATCAATACCGGAGCCGTACGTTGACGCGCCGCGGAATACGTAGGCCTTGTCAAATGCGGAAGAAATATCCTCACACGCCCCGTAAACAAACTTGAGCGCGGAGACATCATCTTCGAATTCAAGGCCGCACAATGCCGGAAGGCGCGTTCCCTGATTCGGAGTCACTTTGCAAAGGCCGCTCTGAACGGTGAGCCACGTTCCTTTATCGTTTCCTGCGGTATCGAAGAAATACGATCTCCTCTGCCCCTGCGCGAACGACTTGAGCGTTTCATCCCCGTCTTTCAGCAAAATATTGAACTCTTCCGCAAGTCCGAAAAGCGCCATACGGGCCGAAAAGCCGAGAAGCGCGGCATCGGAAATATCTACGGCTGCGGAAGTTTGAAGTCCGGCGCACTCAACGAGCAACTGGTCAAATACTCCCGGGCTGCAATGCGTACCGGAGAGCTTGCTGCCGCGCGTTTTAGGGCATTTTGAAGATCTGCCGCACATATACTCTCCGGCAGCGTTTACGAACGCCTCGAACTCTGCCTCGTCCTTGAAATTCACTTCATAATCGGGCGTAGTCTCCTGTTTGATCTGCTTTTTAGACTTCTCCTTATACTTGAACTCGTCGTTCCAGTCTATAAAGATCTCGCCGGTGTAAAGGCCTCGTTTGAACTGGCATACACCGTCCTGGACGATATAATGCCACCCCGTCTTCTCCTTCTTTCCTATTGAAAGCTGGAAGACGGATTTTTCAGGCGTAAGTTCTTCCGCCCTTCCGGAGAGGTCAATGTAATTTTTCAGGTTTGCGGCAATAATCGCGTTGATCATAAGGAACCTTCTTTCAACTGGCAGCGAGTAACGGTTAGTTTAAATCTCTGCTTTAGGCTTTTCAGAAGTGGAATGCTTTTCTGAGGTCTTTCACTTCGTCGTCAGAGATCGCGACAACGTTTCCAAGGCAGTGCGTTGCGATTACTGCTTTTGCGCTGTACTCCAGAACTTCGAGCTTATCGAAAGCATTCAGGAGGCTCGAACCGGTGACGATAACGCAGTCGTTGTCAACGAGCACGATGGGCGTCATATTGTCAAACATATCCGCTACCATGTCCGGCTGCATAAAGCTCGCGCCGAACGGCACTTTTTTCACGTTTCTGAGCATTATATATGACTCAGGGATCGTTCTGGAGTCGAATTCGGCGTCAGTCACCGCAAACGCCATAATATTTGGTGCGTGGGCAATGATGACTGAATTTATCTCAGGGTGTTTTTCGTATATCTTTTTGTGCAGCACCGCCGAGCGTGAAGGATTCTTTCCTTCTTCTTTCCAGTCTCCGAGTATTCTTACCAGGTCGCTCTCTTCGAGATATTTTCTGTCTTTCTGGTACGGCGTGATTATAAACGAGCCGTCCGGAAGTCTAACAGAGAACGTTCCCTGTGCGCTCGTGAACAGTTCCTGGTCATACGCGCGGTGGATGAATTTGCACATATCTCTGCGCGCGGCTTTTTCTTCGCTGCTGATGCTCGAATTAATAAATTCACCCATCTTAACGTTCTGCTTCTCGCGAGAGATCATTACGTGCTTTTCAGACAAAGGATGGATCGTTCCGATCTTCGATGCTTCGATCTGGAGCCTTGCACAGTAGTCGAGCGTTTCAAATGCCATAAATGCTTTGAAGATATCTGCGGCACCTACAAATACGCCGTGATTTTCAAGCACGACGCAGTTATGCCCTTTCTCAAATTCCGAAGCTATCTTTATACTGAGGCCGGTGCTGCCGGGAACGTCGTACGGAGCCATTGACACTGTCCCGCAGACCTGCGAGAAGTTCGGTATCAGGTTTGTCTCGGGGATCTTACGCACGATCGAAAATGCCACCAGCGCCGGTGGATGTGCGTGAAGTATGCCTTTGATATCCGGTCTCGTGCGGTAAATGCGCTCATGAACCGGGAACTCGCTCGAAGGCTTGTGCGGCCCGATTATGGTGCCGTCAGGTTTGACCTGGATGATGTCAGCACGCGTGAGAGAACCTTTATCTACGGAACCGGGAGTGATCCATATATCGCCGTTTTCGTCAAGTATAGACAGATTTCCGCCGGATGTGGTGGTCATGCCGTAGTTGTATACGCGTTCCATAAGCATCACGAGCTGATCCGCCGGATGAAGCATCTCAAAATTCATAAAAAACCTCCAAAAAACTCTTAACTCTTAACTCTCCTCGCGACCAGCACGCACCAGCCGCCCTGTTCTTTCGAATCAACGACGCGGTAGCCGCTCTCGCCGAGCCCCTTCTCCACGTCCGCGCGCCGCTCGGTAATAATTCCGGACAAGATCAGTTCCCCGTCCCGCGCCAGCAGCCTGACCGTATCAGGTATCAGTTTCAGCACGACGTCGGCAACGATATTCGCAACGATCATTCTGTATTGACCGCCAACGCTCTCTGCAAGATCTCCGCAGCAGGCGCTGTACCTGTCCTGAAGGCCGGAACGCTCGGCATTCTCCATTGATATCTTAACGGCGAGAGGGTCGATGTCGATCCCGACCGCCTTGTCCGCACCCAAAAGCAGCGCGCCTATCGCGAGAATCCCGCTCCCGGTACCGACGTCGAGAACATTGTCCGAACGCCTTAAATGTTTCTCGATCATCTCGAGGCACAGGCGCGTCGTATCATGCTGCCCGGAACCGAAAGCCATACCCGGATCCATCACGATCCTTGTCCGACCCGCATACTCATCTGGCACGTTTTCATCCCACGAAGGCACGATCACGAGATTTCGGCCGACGGGCAACGGCTTGAAATACTGCTTCCAGTTGTTCGCCCAGTCTTCCTCCCGAACAGTCTCGGAGCCGGTCTCATATTTTACGCGCGCTGCATTCAGGCGCTCGGTCATAAACATCAGCGCCTCGGAAGGATCATCTTCGGGGCTCACGTAAATGTGAACTATCGCGTTTTCCCTGTCTTTCGCCAGTTCCAGCAGTTCTTCCGACACGAGTTCGTCCGGCTTGAAATCAGATATGTAGCTGTCAATATCCGAATAATCCTCGATATATATCCCGCCGCTTACGCACATTTCGGCGATAGACGAGACTGTATCCAGATCTGCGCGGGCAACTTTGAATGTCAGTTCGGTCCAGTCTGCGCTCATACTATCTTCTCACCCATATCGCCGCCGGCAAGTATGTGGTAGTGCAGATGAGGCACGGACTGGTGTGCGTCGGCGCCGCAGTTGTTGATCACTCTGAATCCGTTTTCGGTAAGCCCTTCCTGCTCGGCGATCTTAGCTATCGCAAGCTGGATGCCGCCCAAAAACTCTTTTTCCGCCTCGCAGAAGCCCAGTACGGAAGGCACGTGCTTCTTCGCCGCCACAACGATATGCACGGGCATCTGAGGGGCAATGTCCCTGAATGCCACGCAGTATTCGTCTTCGTACACTTTCGTCGAAGGAATGCGGCCGCCAATAATTTTACAGAAAATGCAATTGTCCATGATCATGCCTCCAATCGATCATTTTCAGACCAGTTCAGGTACTTTTCCGAGCATAGCGTCGATGGCCGAAACGTCTTTTCCGCCCGCCTGCGCCATATCGGGTCTTCCGCCTCCGCCGCCCTGGCAGAGAGAAGCGCACGCTTTAACGAGCTTTCCGCAGTTGATGCCCGCGCTTACGGCACCGGGCGTACACATAGCCACGATCGTGACTTTTTCGCCTTTTCCTGAAGCTAAAAGCACCACGCTCTCGCCCGCTTTAGAACGGAGCTGCTCGCAAAGTTCGCGAAGTCCGTCGCCTTCGAGCGCGTCGAAACGTCCCGTAACGACTTTAACTCCTTTAACGACCGGCGCGTCGCTCACGAGGCTGTCAGCGCCCTTTTTCGCTGATTCCATCTTAACGTTTTCAAGTTCTTTAACGGCTGTCTTGTACTGCTCGGAAAGCTGTCTCGCCTTTGCGGGAGCCTCGCCCTTTCCTGCTTTCAGCACTTCCGCGGTCTCTTCGAGCTGTGCTTCCTCTTCTTTGAAAAGCAGTCTCGCAGCCTCTCCCGTAACAGCCTCTATCCTGCGCACGCCGGCGGCAACGGCGCTCTCGTGCACGATCTTGAACAGTCCCACGCTCGCCGTGTTTTTAACGTGTGTTCCGCCGCAAAGTTCGACGCTGTAATCACCCATAGATACGACGCGGACAACGTCTCCGTACTTCTCGTCGAACAGCGCCATTGCGCCAGTCTTTTTAGCTGCCTCTATATCCATTTCGGCGGTGTTAACGTCGAGATCCTCAATGATAGCTTCGTTGACGAGTTCTTCAACTTTAGCGATCTCTTCAGCCGTCATTGCCTGCAGATGGTTGAAGTCAAATCTGAGTCTTTCGGGATTTACGGAAGAACCGGCCTGATGCACGTGATCTCCGAGCACGGTGCGCAGCGCTTTCTGAAGCAGGTGCGTCGCCGAGTGGTTGCGCGCCGTTGCCAGTCTGTCGTGGCGGTTAACAACTAAAGAAGCTTTGTCCCCCGCCTCTATCGAGCCTTCGGTGCACTCGCCGACGTGGCGGAAAATACCGTCTTTGGATTTCGTAGTATTGAACACGGTGAACGTGCCGGTATCAGTCTTAATAGTACCGTTGTCGCCCGCCTGGCCGCCGCTCTCGCCGTAGAATACGGTCTTATCAGTGATTATTACCGCTTTATCCCCCTCTTCAAGCGCGGGCATCACCGTGCCGTCGGCTTCGAGAATGTACAGTATCTTCGCCTCTTCGCAAAGCGCGCCGTAGCCGTCGAATACGGTGGGCGGGCAATCTTTCGGGACAACGAGCTGCTCACCGGCCGCCCAGGAACTCTCCCTGTCTTTAATGGCGTCTCTCGCCATAGCGCGCTGGTTCGCCATCTCGGCTCTGAATCCTTCTTCGTCAACTTCCATGCCGTTTTCACGAAGGATGTCGCGCGTGAGATCGAGCGGGAAACCGTACGTATCGTGAAGCTTGAAAGCGGTCTTGCCGGCGAGCACCGGAGTCGTACCTTCCGCTGCGTTCGCTCTCGTCTCTTCCATAGCGGCGTTCAGAAGGCTGATGCCCTGCTCGAGCGTCATATCGAAGCGCTCTTCTTCGATGCGGATAACTTTCTTTATATAGTCCTGTTTTTCGGCGATCTCGGGGTATGCGCCTCCGGACAGTTCGATCACTACGTCCGCCAGATCGGAGAGGAAACATTTCCTGATGCCGAGCTTACGTCCGTGACGCGCCGCGCCGCGCAGAAGTCTTCTCAAAACGTACCCTCTGCCCTCGTTCGAAGGAACGACGCCGTCGCCGATCATCATAACCGTGGAGCGGATGTGGTCGGTGATAACGCGGATAGAAACGTCCGTGAGCCATTCTGCACCGTACGTCTTGCCCGACCATTCGCACACGGTGTCAAGGATCTTGCGCACGGTATCGACTTCGAAAAGATTGTCAACGCCCTGCATCACGCACGCGAGTCTCTCGAGGCCCATTCCGGTGTCAATATTTTTGCTTTTGAGTTTTTCGTAGCTTCCGTCTTCCTGGCGGTCAAACTGAGTAAACACGAGGTTCCAGACTTCGATATATCTGTCGCAATCGCAGCCTACGCCGCAAGTGGGTTTGCCGCAGCCGTATTTTTCGCCGCGGTCAAAGTGTATTTCCGAGCAGGGGCCGCAGGGGCCTGTACCGTGCTCCCAGAAATTGTCTTCCTTGCCCATACGAATGATGCGCTCCGCCGGAACGTGCTCCTGGTTCAGCCAGATGTCGTACGCTTCGTCGTCTTCTTTATATACCGTAACGTAGAGGCGGTCTTCGGGGATCTCCATCACTTTGGTGAGGAACTCCCACGCCCAGGAAATGGCTTCCTTCTTGAAGTAATCTCCGAACGAGAAGTTACCCAGCATCTCAAAGAACGTGCCGTGGCGCGCTGTCTTTCCTACGTTATCGATATCAGGCGTACGGATGCATTTCTGGCAGGTAGTCACGCGCCTTCTGGGCGGTATCTCCGCTCCTGTAAAGTACGGCTTTAGCGGCGCCATTCCGGCATTTATAAGAAGAAGGCTCGGGTCGTTTTTAGGGATGAGCGGGAAGCTCGGCAGCCTTAAATGACCTTTACTTTCGAAGAAGCTGAGATATTTTTCTCTGATGATGTTGAGACCTAATTTTTCCATAAAAAAGCAGTTCCTTTCTGGGCACTTTTCATTCGAAATCGGGGTCGATTTCAGCAAAACCCCAATCGGAAAAATTATACGCTCAGGAAGGAACTGTGTCAAGTTTTGCAAATCGGGAACGGGCTGCCGCGGTCAGTGTAAAGATGATCTGTATCAGTCCAGGCTGTTCTTGTTTTTAGCTATCTCTTTATCCGTGATCAGCATTGCGGCGACCGCGATCGCACCGACGCCGCTTATAATGGCGACAAGGATCCAGTTGACTTCGGCAAATCCGCCGGAATTCCAGTTACCCGTTTCGGCATCCTGCAGTTTGCTGAAAATGAGCACCACATCAGCGATTATTACGGCGGCGGCAATAAACAGCCCGATAATCGTATAAACCGGTACGCGGTTATGTTTGCTGTTCACTCTCACCGGCGTAGGAAGACGGAAATCAAGAGAGTTTCCGAGGAAATACGCGACTGCAACGAGCACGATGGTCTCAGGCACCATATACGTCGCGTTATACGCAAACGAATATGCGAGCGCCGCTTTTGTAGGAATCGAAAGCCCCGCCCATACAGTCGCACCGGAAATGACGTGGCAGGCGTATCTCAGCAGGCATATCAGGAGCGATCCGCAGACAAGCTGCATAGCCTGGTTTGAGCCGAAACGTTTCCTGAACGATCCGCCGAATCCGATCACGGCAAAAGCGACAATATAATCGAGCATAATGACAGCGAGCACCGACTGCCATGAAGAAACGTAGCTAAGATTTTTAAGGCCGAAGAGCTGCTGGATGCCTCCGAACACCGTTGCCGATACGAGACCGTATCCGAGGCCGTGGCGGTACGCTATCAGCATCACCGGGAACATTGACGCCACTGTGACCGAACCGCCGTACGGAAGTTCAAAAAGTTTGAGGATGGAAAGTACGACTGCCATTGCCAGAAGCACGGCGCTTTCGACGAGACGCTGAGTAGTCGATACTTTTACGTTTCCCTGCTCGTGTTTAGCAGGTGAACCGAATTCTGATTCTGTTGCCAAATTTAACATAAAAAAACTCCTTTCTTCATAATCTTACCGTTTAAAAGAAGGAGTCAAACCGCTTCCCTACGGTAGGATTACCTACACAGGTTCGAGGGGACAAAGCCGCGCGCCGCGGCTAATCTCAGCCTTAAAGCGCCCCCAGCGGACGTCAATATTGTACATCATTCAGATGCGTTTTGCAAGTTCAAAAAAAACACAACAAATAAAAGCTTTATTAATTTATGGGCAGGCATTAAATACATAAAGATTCTTTGGCAATCTCTGCAAATCACCTGCTTTCTCAAAGCTTAAAACATACGGCATAAATGATTCGCCATAAAGAAAATCATCCGGATTTTTTTCGTTTGTCTTGTCTAAGAATGAAAGCCATAATGTACCTCCTGAAAGCGAAGTGCTATAGAGTGCTATGATTATAGCATATTAAAAGAAAAAGTCAACAGTTTCAAAAAAATTTTGAAGAAATTGCTAACTTTTTTACGACGAATTTTGAACTTTTGCTACGAATATTTAATAATCATAAAAACAGTCTATGAACTGCTCCGGAAAATGTTGACATTAAGAACCATATCATCTATAATGATTTACGAGATGCCGATAAAAACGTGGGTTTAAGCACTCAAATAACAGGGGGTCGCTTCACGGAGGTGTGTTCAAATGAAAAACAGTTTATATAAAGTAACCATATTAATGTCTTTGCTTATGTTTGTTTTACGTTTTACACCTTTCGCAGCCAGGACGTATGATTGCTGTTTTGAGACATCTGCTCAAGTCCTTTCTACTACAAATATAGAGTCGGGAACATTCTTGATTAAAAATCAATCAATTGGAAAATATTTGACGTTTGTTGCTGGATCGTTGGAATTAAGAGATTATGACGGCTCTGATAGTCAAAAATGGTACATTCGTCCTTTTGAAAGTGGTTATGTTATCGCAAGTTTGAATGAAGCGACACCTACAATCGGAAATCAGTTTTATTGTTTATATCATTTTTCCAACTATACAGTTTCGGGTGCTATTGGCAGTAATCCAGACACAGACATTGGTATGTGTTGGACTATTACTCAGAGTTCAGGTTCGTTTATTTTGCAATGTATCAGAAACCCAAATTATTATTTAACAGCCTATTCATCGAGTAATATTAGTTTATCGTTTCCGATAAACAGCGGTATATACTGGAATTTAATAGAATGCTCAAACAAGTATATTCTTCCTACAATAGGAGATAGTTCTTTCTGTATTGACAAATATTGCACAACAGGAACAGAAGGGTTAAAACAGCGAATGAACTGCTATTCTTACGCAGTTGGATTTTATGGCGATTATTCTCAAAACTATTATTCTTCTGAATATAGTTCTGTCCAACCCGGTTATATCTCAAACCGTCCATCCCCTTTATCTTCATATACTACAAACTGGGTACTTTATCCAGATGATATAAATACTTTAACGCAACAATCAATAAACGCTTGGGAAAACTGGTTAATAGATTCTTTAAATTCAGATTTGAAGATATTATGTAACGATTCTGAAAATGATTATTCTAGGAGGGTTTATTCGTCATCTCTGTCCGAAGTAATGATGGGTCCGTGGAAAAAGGTTGCTTTAGTAATTGATCCGTATTACTTCTTGTATCGCGATGAAAATAACTTACTTCACTTTCGTTATCCGGACTATCATTGGTACGTTGAAACTGAAGATGGTTACTGGACACATAAGTTAGGGCTAGAAGATGCTATGATTACAGATTTTTCTGACAGTTTAATAACTGACCCGGAAAATTGTGATCGAGGAAACTATTCAGTTTTCTGCGGTTACTATAAGATTAAAATTGATTGTATTCCAGAATATAACAATCCCT
>JAGCTF010000196.1 GCA_017963755.1 Clostridia bacterium
ACGTCGATAAGCGCGTACAGGAGATCCTTGACGGCGATTACGATGCGATCATAAAAGATTTGTCTGAGAAGCCCATAGAAGAGCTCCAGGATATGTACAATCACAGAGAGATCGAGAAATAAGGGAGGGCGATTATAATGGGTGCATTTGAAATTAAAGTAAATCCCGACGTTTTCACGCAGGAAATGCTCGATTCTATCAAAAAAGTTGAAGCGACCAGGCCTTCCAGAATAGGCGCCGATCTTCGCCGCATGAGTGCGGAAGAGAAGGACGACGTGCTGCGCCGCTTCCATCCCGACTACCGCGAAGACGGGTTCTCAGTGCTGAGAGTAGGTCCGAACAAGGGCGAAAAAGTGCCTTCCGAACTTGCCGATCTTTTAGAGGGCAAAAGCCGCGTGCTCGGCGTAAGCGTTGACGTCGCACATCCCGACTATGACACCGACGTACTTATTATCGGCGGCGGCGGGGCGGGCGCTTCAGCTGCGATCGAAGCGGTAAACGGCGGTGCGCGGACAATGATCGTCACCAAGCTTCGCATCGGCGATGCTAACACTATGATGGCCGAGGGCGGCATCCAGGCTGCCGATAAGCCGAACGATTCTCCCGCGATCCACTACCTCGACGCTCTGGGCGGCGGACATTTCTACAATAAACCTGAACTTCTTAGAAAACTCGTCATGGAAGCTCCCGAAGCGATCCAGTGGCTGAACGGCCTCGGAGTTATGTTCGATAAAGACGCCGACGGAACGATGGTCACCACTCACGGCGGCGGCACTTCCAGAAAACGTATGCACGCGTGCGCTGACTACTCGGGCGCCGAGATAATGCGCGTGCTCCGCGACGAAGTAATAAACAGAGGGATACAGATCGTTGACTTCACCGCGGCGATAGAACTCGTGCTTGACGACCGCGGACAGTGCGCCGGAGCCGTGCTAAGAAACATGGAAACGGGCGAACTGAGAGTCGCAAGAGCGAAGGCTGTGATCATTGCCACCGGCGGCGCAGGCAGACTGCACTACCAGGGCTTCCCGACGTCGAACCATTACGGCGCTACCGCAGACGGCCTTATTTTAGGCTACCGCGCAGGCGCCAAACTCCTGTACGCGGACACGATCCAGTACCATCCCACCGGTGTTGCCTACCCGGAGCAGATGCTCGGAGCGCTCGTCACAGAAAAAGTACGTTCCTGCGGCGCGCAGCTGGTCAACGTTGACGGCGAAGCATTTATGAATCCGCTGGAAACGCGCGACGTTACCGCCGCTTCTATTATCCGCGAGTGTAAAGAGCGCGGCAAGGGCGTTCCCACTCCTCTGGGCAGTGCGATCTGGCTCGATACGCCTATGATCGAAGAGATCGGCGGAAAGGGCACGATCGAAAAGCGCATCCCCGGCATGCTTCGTATGTATTCGAAATTCGGCATGGATATGCGCCTCACGCCTATCCTTATCTATCCCACGCTCCACTACCAGAACGGCGGTCTGGACGTGACCGATAAGAGTATGACAAATATTCCCGGTCTGTTCGTGGCAGGAGAGGCTGCCGGCGGAGTACACGGCAGAAACCGCCTGATGGGCAATTCTCTGCTCGACGTTATCGTGTTCGGCCGCAACGCCGGCAAATTCGCTTCTGCATACGTTCCCGGCGTTAAGCTCGGTGTTCCTACACTTTCGCACGTTGAAAAGTTCCAGGCTGAGCTCAAGGCCGCGGGCGTTCAGTCGAAAGTTGAATCGCCGCTGCTTCTTCCTTCCTACACACACGGCAATCCTAAATTCGCCGATACTATCAAATGGGGGCACGCTGAATTATGAATCTGTTCGGAGGCGTTTTATCTGTAACCGGCATCGGATTTCTGATGCTGTGCCTGCTCGTGATCGCCGCAGTCGGGTACGCTTTGGGCCGCATCAGGATCAAAGGCGTATCGCTCGGCACGGCTGGAGTTTTTATAATCGCTCTGCTGTTCGGCGCATTGTTCTTTAAATTCATCGAGCCTCAGCTTACGATGAAAGTTACGCAGACGGTGGGGGATGAGGGCTTCGTAAAATCTGTCAGTTACGCCTCCAATGCCCTTAAAATAATCGAAAATTTAGGTCTGATACTGTTCGTATCGTCAGTCGGATTCATTGCCGGTCCTAATTTTTTCAAGAATCTGAAGAAAAATTTCAAATCGTACATACTGCTCGGCGTCGTCATTATCCTTGCAGGCGCGCTTACGTGCGTGGCGTGCTTCTTCATCGGACGCGGCTTCGAAGCAGACTCGAAAGAGTTTGTGGCAATGCTTGTTGGGATATTGTCCGGTTCGCTTACGAGCACGCCTGCGTTCTCCGCGGCTAAAGCGACGGTGCTGCCTCAATACGAAGATGCGGTAACGGTCGGACACGGCATCGCGTACCTGTTCGGCGTCGTCGGAGTAGTGCTGTTCGTGCAGCTCATTCCGAAACTGCTTAAAGTTAATATGGATGACGAACGCGCGAAGCTCGCACACGTTGACGACGGCGCGGATAAAAAGAAGGCCGGTCCGGCCAAACTTTTCGAGCTGGATAAGTTCGGCATAGGTCCTTTTGCGCTTGCGGCTGCCCTGGGTGTGCTACTGGGCGCGATCAAGATCCCGCTCTCCGGCAAGGGCCTTGCGGGGACAACGTTTTCTCTTACCACCACCGGCGGGGCGCTGATCGTTTCGCTGATCTTCGGCCATTTCGGCAGGTTCGGGCGCTTCAAAGTGATGCCGGATAAAAAGACGCTCGAAGTGTTCCGCGAGACGGGGCTTATGCTGTTCCTGATCGGCGCGGGAGTGGCCGGGGGTGCAAATTTTGTCAAATATTTCAAAGCTGTCTATTTCCTGTACGGTGTGGCAATGACGATCGTTCCTATGATCATCGGTTTCATTTTTGCCAAATTCGTCCTGAAACTCAGCCTGCTCAATAATCTGGGGTCAATTACAGGCGGTATGACGTCAACACCCGCGCTGGGCACGCTTATCAACGTGGCCGGCACTGACGACGTTGCCAGCGCATACGCTGCGACATACCCGATCGCACTGATCGCCGTCGTCCTCGCATCGCAGTTCCTGATACTGCTGCTTTAATAAAAATCACACGGTAGCTGATGGTAGTGTTACCTTGGTGAACGAAGGCGTTTTCAAAAATAAATCTTCAAGGAACGATATCAAAGGATTTTTTCATCCAGCTATCTCTTTCGCTATCGGGAGATTTAGGCCATTCAATCGTAAGTATGTCTTCGCCAATTGTAACCGAATACTTTCCTGCCTTGAAAGGGCAATAGCCATCATCGCTACCGGAAAGGTTTCCCAAAAAGATGTCTTTATCCCCAGTTCTGTAGTATACTTCCGCACCGCTACCCAAAAGGAAAGACCACTCCTTTATTACTATTTCCGCATTATATGATTCTAAACTAATTATGATATCGTCATAGTACTCTCTCTCTAGTCCGCAACCAACAAATGCGAACAGCATCATCGAGCAAACTAAAATGGATACCAACATTGCTTTCTTGAGAATATTATTCATTTTGTATTTTCTCCCAGATGAAATCCGTGAATGCCCATGCTATAGCATCGGCTTGAGTGTCAGTAATATTATATCCTTCTAAAAGAGGCCAATCAATCCATAAAAATAAAATATTAGTTGTATAATTTCTCACACAGTTATAAATCCTTTGCTTTCCCCATCCATTAGTAAATTGAGTATAGCGAGTCCCAACATAATCATCATAATAAGTGGTAAATGCATCTATTAAGCAAACACGGAGTTGCGCAACGTTTTTCCTACGAAAGTGTTGTATAAGTCGATTTTATTAAACTTTTTTGGAGATTAAACGAATGGCTCTTAAAAACTCCGATCCGCGAATTCGTGCTACAAAGGACAAAATAATCAACGCATATCATAGGCAGCGATATATTCATCGCATAACGCAAGCTGCACATTGTAGCCGGGCAACAGTTGGTCATTTCCCATATAGTCTTTTTTCTCTCGCATAAATGTGGCATCTCGATCAGTTTTGGAGTAGCTGTTTTGCTTTCGCCGCATATTTTGATGTGTTGAGAGTATTTCTTCATCATACTTTGGGCGACCTGTATTGCTTCTTTCTTTTACAATATATCTGTTTAGGTCAATATGATCGATCACTTCGCAGAAAGTATACACGGCATCGGTGGTCTCGATTACTGTCGAAAGTTCCAATGGCAATTTCAATTGATATGGTGTTGAATATGTCTGTGATGTGGGTTTCATAACAAACAAATTATATAACAAAAAAGAGCTTGAATGTACCGTTATTTGGCAAATTCAAGCTCTTTTTCTTTTTGATTGGCTGTGAGTTTTTTTACAGCCCCTTGTCTTTTTTGCTATCCCATTTCTGAAACAATACATATTGTTTTTCCCTTGACTTTGACCGATTTATAAATTAAACTATCATTTAGAAAGAAAGTACGCTAAGTGCATGAACTGAAAGGAACAGAATATGATCAAGAGCCTTAACAACAATACTGAGCTGGAGGCGTTTGCTCAGGAAGGCGGCGTCGAATATTACAGGATACCGGGCGTAGGTAATTATTCCTGGGTCGAAGAGCTGAAAGGAGTGGCGGGAACGTGGTACCCGATGGGAGGACGCGACCATTCGTTCAGACAGTGGTGGTTCCCGAATACACAGGAGTCGGTCTTCGAGGCGGGGGCGCCTGTGATGTGCGTTTACGACTACGAAAGCAAAAACATCATCACCGCCGCATTGTCCGACTCGGTAAAACGGACGAAGATCAGTGCCAGCGTTGACGACCTGAACCAGCGGGACGAGATACTGCTCAAGATCGAGATCATTGACGACGGCCTTTTTCAGCAGCCTGACCACGAGATCATTCTGAGGGTCGATAAGCGGCCTCTTGAGTATTACGACGCCGTGGCTGAGGCGTGCGACTGGATGCGAAGCTTCCTTAAAAAGCTGATCCCGATTCCCGAGGATGCGAGGGTACCGCTGTATTCGAGCTGGTACAATTTCCACCAGGAACCCGAGCAGAAGCTGCTGACGGAAGAACTGAAGGTCGCGGCGGAAATGGGATTCAGAACGGTCATACTTGACGACGGGTGGCAGTTCGAGGGCAAGAACACCGGCGACTACTATAAGTGCGGCGACTGGCACGTTGCCCTGGATAAATTCCCGGATTTCAAAAAGTTCGTTGACGACGTACACAGCTTCGGCATGAAGCTGATGGTGTGGTTCCCGGTGCCGTTCGCAGGGTTCGCGACAGAGGATTACAGGCGGTTCAAGGATAAAATGGCGTTTGACATCGACTGGATGCGTGCGGGCGTCTACGACGTCAGGTACAAGGAGCTGCGCGATTACATAGCGGGAACGTACGAAAAATTCGTTGACGACTTCGGGATCGACGGTTTGAAGCTGGATTTCGTTGACGCCTGGGGAACGACCACCGACGTGCCTCCCAAGAATGACGATATGGATCACGAACGTCTCTTTGACGCGGTACGGACGCTGATGGACGAGATATACGATAAAATGACGGCGCGCGACCCTGACTTCCTGTTTGAGTTCAGGCAGGTCTACGTGGGTCCGGAGATCGTCAATCACTGCAATATGCTCCGCGTTGCGGACTGCGCCGCAGATTCGGTGACAAACCGCATAGGAATCGGTTCTTTGCGCATCGTCAACGGCGCCACCGCCATCCACTCTGATATGCTTCTTTGGGGAAAGAAGGAGTCTCCGGTCAACTGCATGCGTCAGATGCTGAATATTATGTTCTCGGTGCCGCAGATCTCAGTGCTGCTCACCAAAGTTCCGGGCGATCAGAAACTGGCGGTGAAAAGATTCGTGGATTACTGGTCCGAGAACAGGGACGTACTCCTGGACGGTAAGTTCAGGGCCGTAGATCCCGGAGCGAACTACTCGCTCATGTCCGCCGAAAAGGACGGTAAAAAGATCACTGTGCTGTACAGCACGTCAGAAGTCGAACTCACCGCCTGCGCGGAGGACGTCTGGAACAACACTTTCAAAAACTATATCGTTGTATCGCGCGCTCCGGGTAAGGACTATGCCGTTTTCGACTGGCGTGGGGATAAAATCGGCTGCGGCGTGACTGCCGGTACCATTCAGAAGATCGCGGTACCCGCCGGCGGAATGGTAAAGTTTGGCTGAGGAACTGCTCAAAGGGAGGAACAGCAAATGAATTACAAAGAACTGGTATGCAAATGCAAAAAAGTGACGTATGAGGATATTGACAACGTGGTGAAGAGCGAGAACAACATCTCGGACGTGGTTAAGGTGTTCGAGGATGTTCAGAAGCAGACGCAGTGCTCCACAGGCTGCGGAGGCTGCCACGACAAAATAATGGATTTTATTGCCGACGTGCTGTATCAGAGATAGAGCGACGCGGCCGAAGCCGGGGCGTGGCGCGAAGGAGCCATAGCGGCAGGCGAAGGAAATTTAGGTGAATAGACAGTGCTTCCCGACGTTAAACGATTTGACATGAAAAGGCCTGCGATGCGTATGCATCTCGGACTTCTGATGAGGGTGCTCACACTTCCCACGCTGCTCAGTCACAAAAACAAACTCACCAAGATCGGTATGGAAGGCGTAAAACCGCCGTACGTACTGCTTTGCAATCATAACGCGTTCATGGATTTCTCCGTGGCGCTGAAGGCGACGCGCTTTAAACGGGTAAATTTCGTTGTGGCGATCGACGGATATCTGAAGCGCGAGTGGCTGCTGCGCTTTATCGGATGTATCTGCAAACGCAAATTCACGCGCGACATAACGCTCATAAAACAGCTGAAACTGGTAAAAAAGCGCGGAGATATTGCCGCCATCTATCCGGAGGCGAGGTACTCACTGTGCGGAACTACCGCCGTATTGCCCGAATCCGTCGGAAAACTGGCGAAAATGCTTGACATCCCGATCGTAACGCTTATCTGCCACGGCCACCACGTAAATTCGCCGTTTTTCAACCTGCCCGATCATAAGGTAAAAGGCACCGAAGCGACTATGACCTGCCTCCTTACGCCTGAGCAGCTGCGCTCGATGTCTGCGGAGGAGATCCAGAAGTGCATCGAAAAAGCGTTCGTGTACGACGATTACGCATGGCAGGCGGAAAATAAGATCGCCGTCACGTACCCGAAACGCGCCGAAGGACTTCAGAAGGTACTTTATCAGTGTCCGCATTGCGGCAGGGAGTACCGTATGAGTGCGGCAGGTGCCACGCTCCGCTGCGACGAATGCGGAAAAGCGTGGTCCATGGACGAATACGGGGCGTTGAAGGCGACTGAAGGCGAGACCGAATTTTCGCATATCCCGGACTGGTACGAGTGGGAGAGGTGCAACGTCCGCCGCGAAGTGCGTGCGGGCAAATACGGAATAACGCTTCAGGCAAGAGGGTACGCGCTTCCCAACGCGTCCGGATTTATCGACGTGGGCAATGCCGAGCTGACGCACGACATGTCGGGTTTTACCGTGCGCGGCCATTATAAGGGCGAAGATTACGA
>JAGCTF010000197.1 GCA_017963755.1 Clostridia bacterium
AACCGATCGCTCGAGCACTAACATTTTTCCTTAAAGGTGTCACTCAAAATCATACATAGACAGCGCTTTTAAGTGACTTTCAGAAAAAATAGCCGTAAAAATGAACAACTCCTACAACGAGGCAGCGCCCGGCTGGCACACAAAACCCGAAAAAGACGATTTGTGTGCCCGAGTTGACCTACCGCGAAGTGAGAGACAGCGCCGCAGAAAAGAGACTTTAAAATATTTGAGGAATTGCCACCGTGATAAACCTTGTGGCCGCAAACTTAAACCTGCGCATCCCCCCCATTTTTATAAAACTTTTCACTGAAACAGGAAAAGAGCCCGTCTCAAAAAAGTCCTTGACGCACTAAGTAGCCATGATGTATAATAACCTGGTGCCGCTCTTACGGGGCTCCTTAAACGCTCCCGACGGACAGCTTCAAAACAGCGCTCCGGAAGGGAACTGCCCGCGGAATGCGGTCGCGCACGGACCGCAGCATAGGCGAGATTTTAAATGGAGGTGCAATCAGGAAATGTATGCAATCATAGCTACAGGCGGAAAGCAGTACAAGGTCGAAGAAGGCGATTTCGTATTCGTCGAGAAGATCGAGGGCGAAGTTGACGAAGTGGTCACTCTTGATAAGGTACTCGCATTGTCAGCAGGCGATGAAGTGAAATTCGGAACTCCTTACGTTGAAGGAGCGACGGTCGAAGCTAAGATCGTTAAGCAGGGTAAAGGCGATAAGATCCGCATTATCAAGCATAAAGCTAAAAAAGGCTACAGGAAAAGACAGGGTCACAGACAGCCGTTCACTCAGCTGTCAGTTGAGAAAATAAACGCGTGACGGTCAGATGATAAATATCAAAGTAAGCCGGTCTGAAGACGGAAGCCTGCGGGGATTTACCGTAAAAGGACATTCCGGATATGCCGAGGCGGGGAGCGACATTATTTGTGCGGCAGTGAGCGCCCTGTGTTATACGGCGGCAGGATATTTTGAATCGGCGAAGCCTGAAGGAATAAAATACGGCTACGAAGAGAAAGACGGCTATATGATGCTGGATCTTTCGGAAGTACCGGAGGGAGAACTCAAAGTCAGAGCGAAGGCGGTAATGGACGCCTGGCTCATCGGAGTTAAACAGATAAGATATTCCTACGGCGGAAAATACATCAGGATCATTGACACAAAAACCGGAGGTAAAGGTTATGCTTAGAATTAATTTACAGCTGTTCGCTCATAAAAAAGGACTGGGCAGCTCAAAGAACGGCAGAGATTCAGAATCCAAGCGCCTCGGCGTAAAGAGAGCTGACGGACAGACCGTTCAGGCCGGTACGATACTTGTCAGACAGCGCGGGACGAAGATCCATCCCGGCGAGAACGTAGGTATCGGCGTTGACTATACCCTTTATGCGAAAGTTGACGGAAAAGTAGCTTACCGCAGACTGGGAAAAGATAAGAAACAGGCGGTCATCGTTGCTGAATAATTGACGGCACCGCAAATTAAAGCGTTCGAGGGCTTTCGAAATAATATGTTCCGAAAGCCTTTTTTATTTTCGCGAATTAGAGTATAATAACGGATGAAGGCCGGAAAGAGTGCGGCTGATTTGCCGCGTGCTGAGCGGCGGAGGACGGTATGTTTATTGACAGAACTAAGATCACGGTGAGTTCGGGCAGGGGCGGCGACGGCTGCGTGTCGTTCAGGCGCGAAAAATATGTGAGCGCGGGAGGACCTGACGGAGGCGACGGCGGGAACGGCGGAGATATTATTTTCGAAGTCGATCCGAGGGCTTCGACGCTCATGGAGTTCAGATACAGGCATAAATTTGCCGCCGGAGACGGAGCGAAAGGCTCCGGATATAAGAAGACCGGAAAGAGCGGCAGCGACCTTGTCATAGGGCTTCCTCAGGGCACGCTGATCTACGACGACGCATCGGGAAGGCTGCTCGCGGATCTGAAAGACCCTGATAGCAGGATAGTTCTTTTAAAAGGCGGGAAGGGCGGCCAGGGGAATCAGCATTTTGCGACCGCAACGCGACAGGTCCCGAATTTTGCGAGAGCCGGAGAAGAAGGCAGGACGCTCGAACTGAGACTCGAACTGAAAATGATTGCCGACGTGGGACTCGTGGGGTTCCCGAGCGTCGGAAAGTCAACGCTTTTGTCCGTGACTACCGCCGCGAAACCTGAGATCGCAGAGTATCACTTCACGACGATAACCCCGAATCTCGGCGTGGTCTATAACGGCGAAGACGGATCAGGCTTCGTGCTTGCCGATATTCCGGGACTGATCGAAGGCGCCGCCGAGGGAGCGGGGCTGGGCCATGAATTTCTGCGCCACGTTGAAAGGACCAGGCTGCTGCTTCACGTTATAGACGTTTCAGGCTCCGAAGGCAGGGATCCGTTCGACGATTTCCTGACTATTAATAAAGAACTGCGCGAATTTGATCAGAAACTGGCGTCGAGGCCGCAGATCATCGTGCTGAATAAGACTGATATGGACGTTGACGGCAGCAAAACTGCTGGGTTTAAGAAGAAATTTGAAAAATGGCTGGATGAAGCGTCGGAAAATGATCCGGCGGTACGTGAAAACCGCGAAAAAGGCGCTTACGTCATTTTCGAGATAATGGCTGCAATCGCAGAAGGCACGGAAAAACTTATGAAATATACCGGCAGCATCGTAAATAACTTCGAACCGGAAGTGTTCGAGGTAGAAGGGCTGCCTGAAGAACCGGAAATTGACGACGACGCGTACGAGATACATATTGACACCGACGGCGCGTACAGTGTGACCGGCAGGCGCATCAGGAACCTTGCCCTCTCGATCAATATGACCGATCAGGAATCGTTCGGATACTTCCAGATGCAGCTCAGGAAGAAGGGCGTTTTCGACAGGCTGAGGGCAATGGGGATCAAGGACGGAGATACCGTTCGCATTTACGAGTGCGAATTTGACTTTATGGATTAAACGATCACGGCGTGTGCTGCCGGGCCGGGGAAGAGAAGCGCGGCGATAAGGCGATACGCCGATACGGAGGCTTTTAGATGGCAAATACGAGTGGAATGTTTGAAGACGGAAGCCAGATGACGGCGAACAGCGTACTCATATTGTATGTGCTTGAATTGATGGAAGGACCGCTTCCGGACGATACTCTGACCGAGCTTATCATGGCTCCGGGTCTGGTCAATTATTTTACTATGTGCCAGTGCCTTTCGGCCCTCACAGGCGGCGGATACGTCGTCAGAAATCTTGACAGTATGGGCCGGGCAATGTATGATATTACCGAGTCCGGACGCGATGCGCTCTCGTCAATGAAATATATGATCAGCGGCGGGCTCGGAGCGGCGTACGAGAGCTATATACGCAATCATAAAGACGACATAAAGAAGCGCACGAGAGTCGACGCGAACTGGCTCAGAGATTCGAAAGGGAACTATTTTGTCCACTGTTTCGTGCGCGAGGGACTTAACGCCGTGATCGACGTCACCGTCCCGGTAGCGGACAGAGAGGATGCCGAAACCGCGGTATTGAACTGGAAGAACAATGCCGCAGAAAAATACGTAGGAATTCTGAAAGTATTACTTGACAGGAGCTGATCAAAATGGGTGCTAAAGGGAAAAAACAATGGCTTATACCGGACGCTTTCTATCCGGAGGTCGATAACGGTTCTTACGTGAGCCACGAGGCCGTATGCGTGCTGAATACGGGCGAAAAAGACGCGCATATCGATTTTACGCTGTATTTTGAAGACAGAGAGCCGAGACGCGGATTTCACGCAGTATGCGGAGCTGAACGTACCCATCACGTCAGGCTGGATAAATTAAAAGACGAAGAAGGACGCGGCATAGAACGCGGCGTGCCGTACGCGATTCTTGTTGAATCGGACGTGCCGGTCGTAGTTCAGTACAGCCGCTGCGATACCACGCAGAGCGAGCTCTCCTTCATGGGGCTTCTGGCGTATTGACGTCCGCCGCAGCAAAAAGCGCCGCTCATAAAAACGGCGCGGATCATCATTCAAAGGATAAAAGCGAATAATGAATTTTTCAGATCTGTTTTTTCTATATTTATTCCTGCCGCTGTGTCTTATTGTATACTTTATCTCTCCGAAGATAAAATACAAAAACACGGTGCTGGTCGTATTTTCGCTTATTTTTTATGCCTGGGGCGACGTAAAAGCGCTGCTGCTTATCGCCGCGTACGCTCTGCTTAATTTCTCTCTCGGCAGACTGATCCAGAAAAATATCGGGACGAAAAAGGCGAAGCTGTTCGTAACGCTCGGGCTTTTTGCAGATCTCGGGATGCTGCTGGTGTTCAAGTATACAGGTTTTCTGCTGCAGAACATCAACGGCATTTTCAGAACGTCTATAAACGTACCGAAGTTCTGGGTGCCGCTCGGGCTCAGTTTCTTCACGTTCAGGACCATATCGTACCTGCTCGACGTTTATTGGGAAAAAATTGAGGCGGAGAAATATTTCCCCGACTTTCTGCTGTTCACTTCGCTGTTCCCGTGCACCGTAGCCGGCCCCATCGTACGCTATTCGACGATAGGGGCGGAACTCAAAGAACGCACGGTCAACGTTGACGACATGTACGTTGGCTTTACGCGCCTGTGCGTAGGCCTCGCAAAAAAAGTGTTGATCGCGGACAATCTTATTACCATTGTCAGCGCGTACTGGGGAGGCGGGGCAATGAACGTGAGTTCCGTTGATACCTGGTACGCCGTGATCGTGTATTCGATGTACGTTTATTTCGACTTCTCTGGTTATTCTGATATGGCGATCGGAATCGCGCGTATCCTGGGCTTCCACTTTGAGGAAAACTTCAATTATCCGTTTATGTGTACGTCAATTGCGGAGTTCTGGCAGAGATGGCATATTTCGCTCGGCTCGTTCTTCAGGGACTACCTGCTTTACGTCCCGATTTTCGGAAAAATGCGCAGATACGGTGGACTGTTCCTCGTGTGGTTCTGCACAGGTCTGTGGCACGGCGCTTCGTGGAACTACATAATCTGGGGCCTGTATTTCGGACTGTTTATACTTATAGAAACTCTGCTCGGTAAAAAGCGGCTCAAAAAGATACCCAAGGCCGTAAAACACATCTATACGAAGCTCGTTATTATAATCGGCTTCGGGATATTCTATTTTACGGATATAAAACAGCTCGGATATTTCTTCCGCGGAATACTGTTCTTCTCGAAGGCCGGATTCGTGGGAGATACGTTCCCGACGTACTTCGTGAACAATATTTTCCTCTTCCTGATCGCACTGGTGTGCTGCTTCCCGATCGTTCCGTTCATACAGAAAAAGCTCGAGTCGCATAAAGCCGCACAGACGGCCGTTGGAGTGGCGTGGGGAGCGTGCTGCATCGCCATGCTCATTATTTCCAGTATTTTCCTTGTGAACGCGACGGAACATCCGTTCCTCTATACGAATTTCTGACGGGGGTGAGTTGATTTGAAAAACTATAAGAATTTTCTGAAATTGTTTTTCGTAGTGCTGGTAGCCGGGACGCTGATCACCGTCGGCGTGTATATGCTGTTTGCGAAACGTCCGACCGAATCAGAAAGCGAAAAAAGAAAACTCACCGAAAAACCGAAAATATCTTTTGTATCGCTGCTAACCGGCAAGTATTTTTCCGACCTTCAGGCGTATTACGACGATACGGTCCCCGGGCGTGAAGATTATAAAGAGATCTCCGCTAATATGCTTTCAAGGATGAAAGGACTGCCTCTGGGAGGACTTGTTATCTATAACCCCGTAATAATAAAAGCGACTGAAGAACCCGATGATCCGGAAGACGAAGGTACGTTTATTCCGAGGCAGATAACTACGCCCGTGCCTTTTGAAGATGAAGATCCGACTTTTAAACCGACGGATGTGCCGGAAGCAACCGACTATATAACTGAGAATCCCACGGATGCCCCGGAAGGAACGCAGACTCCGGATCCTGCTTATACTGAACCCGCAGGAACGGCGACGCCTGTTCCCACTGCGACTGCTACTTTGGTTCCGTCTCCTACTCCTACGAAGGTTCCTGCAACTCCTACGCCCGAGAAGACTCCGCAGCAGGGAGGAGAACCCGCTATAGTAGAGTATCCGAAGGACGGCGCTATCCTTTACGGCGACCGCGGAATGGAACTGTACGGCGGTTCGAAAAACGCTATGAAACGGTATGTCGCCGCATTGGAATACATTAAAGACCGCTGCCCGAACGTAAACGTATACAGCATGACTGTACCGCTTTCGTCAATGTTCTACCTTCCTCCGTCGTACAGATCCAACGCGACCGAACAGTTAAACGACCTCAACTACCTCGAAGGCCTGTTCTCGTCGGGAAAAGTCAAGGCGGTGCGCGTTTACGACACACTGAAGAACCACGTTGACGCCGGAGAAAACATCTACCTTCGCACAGATCACCACTGGACGCATCTCGGAGCGTACTACGCCATGAAGAAATTTGCCGAAGACGCGGGAGTGCCGTTCGTAGACATCTCCGAATATTCCGAACACACGAGAGAGGGTTACGTAGGGTCGTTCTATTCATACTTCGGAATGAAAGAACTCAAGTCTAAGCCCGAACCGTTTACGTATTACATTTCGCCTAGAAACGTCAGCGTTAACTATTATGATGCGCATAATTTCGCGAAGGACAAGGATGCTTCTGATAAGTACGACGCATACTGGCTCGACGTAAACACGGCGAACAGCTACAGTATAGCTATGGGCTTTGACAACTTCCTTACCATTTCGAATACCGACGCCGGTACGGGCAGAAGACTGCTGATCATAAAGGACAGCTTCGGAAACCCGACTCCTTCATTCCTCTTCGGCAGCTTCGACAGGATCGTAATGATCGACCCGAGATACTACACGATGGACGTGTACGATCTGATACAGAGCCAGGGGATAACGGACGTGCTCGGACTCGCCAATATTTTTGACCACACCTCTTCCGAATTCGTTAAGCTTTACGAATACGTTGCACAGAACAGATAAGGAGCGCAGAAATGAGAGAACTTGAATATCCATTTGACAGCGAACTGATCCTTCAGAACCGCAGAAAACTCAGGAAGGCACTGATCGCGGACGGAAGCGCGAGAATAAAAAAGAATATAGCGGTGCTGGGCGGTTCCACGACGCACGATATCATTGCCGCACTCGAACTGTTCCTTTTAAATCAGGGGATAGAGCCGTCGTTTTACGAGTCCGAATATGCACAGTATTACCAGGATGCAATGTTCGGAAATCCCGAACTTGACGAATTCCATCCGGACATAATATTTGTCCATACGTCGCTGCGCAACATTAACGTAGGATTTCCGGCAATGTCCGATTCGCGCGAACAGGTGAAGGAACTGATCGACAGCCAGGTGAAATATTTCGAGGGTATGTGGGAAAAACTGCGGTCAAAGTTTAACTGCCCGATAATCCAGAACAACTTCGAGATGCCTTTCTACAGGCTCCTGGGCAATAAAGACGCGCAGGACTACCGCGGCCGTACGAATTTCGTGACGGAACTCAACCGCAGGTTTTATGAGTACGCGGATGAGCACAATGATTTCTACATCCACGATATTAATTATATTTCCGCTGCTTACGGCCTCGAACAGTGGTCCGATCCGTTTTACTGGTACATGTATAAATACTGCCTGTGCCTCCCGGCCATACCCGAATTCGCGTTCAATCTTTCGAATATCATCAAATCGATATTCGGCAAAAACAAAAAGGCACTCGTGCTGGATCTGGACAATACGCTCTGGTCCGGAGTCGTGGGCGATGACGGCGTGGACGGCATCGACGTGGGGCAGGAGACGTCGGTAGGGCAGGGATTCTACGAATTCCAGACGTATTTGAAGGCGCACAAGCAGCTCGGTATATTGCTTAACGTCGCTTCCAAAAACGACCACGAAAATGCGATCGCGGGGCTCAACCATCCGTCAGGAGTGCTGAGGCCTGATGATTTCACGATCATCAAGGCGAACTGGGACGCGAAATCCGAAAATCTCAAAAAGATCGCATCCGAACTGTCGCTGCTGCCCGAGAGCCTCGTATTTGTTGACGACAATCCCGCCGAACGTGAGATCGTACGCGCCTACGTGCCCGGCGTGGCCGTTCCGGAGGTCAATAAAGTTGAAGAGTACATACGGAACATTGACCGAGGCGGATATTTCGAAGTGACCACGTTCTCCGCGGACGACGCTTCGAGAGTGGAAATGTACCGCCAGAACATAATGCGCGCGCAGGCGCAGGAGTCGTTCACAGATTACAACGAATACCTTTTAAGCCTCGAGATGCACGCCGATATCAAAGATTTCGAACCGCTCTACCTCGCGAGGATCACGCAGCTTACGAATAAGAGCAACCAGTTCAACCTTACGACGAAGCGCTTCACCGAATCGGAGATGGAGGCTGTGGCGGCGGACGATAAATACGTTAGACTCTATGGCAGGCTCGTTGACAAATTCGGCGATAACGGCATAGTTTCCGTCGTTATAGGGCGCCAGGAGGACAATATCCTTCATATGGAGCTCTGGCTGATGAGCTGCCGCGTGCTCAAGCGCGACATGGAGCAGGCGATGCTTGACGAAGTTGTCAGGCAGGCGCAAAAGCGTGGGATTCGCGAGATCCGCGGATATTATTATCCGACGGCAAAGAACAAGATGGTCGAGAAGCTGTACGAGACGTTCGGATTCACGCTTCTGAGTTCGGATGACGCGGGCAATACCGTATGGTCGCTTATGACGGAAGGATACGAGGATCAGAATAAAGTGATCAAAGTTAACTGAAATAATGGCAAATGGCAAGTGGAAAATGGCAAGTTGCAAATGGCAAGTGGCAAATGGCAAATGGCAAGTGGCAAGTGGCAAATGGCAAATGGCAAGTTGAGGTTTAGATAGATCTTGAGGAGGATTAGAAGATGATTGATAAAGGGGAAATTTTTGAGAGGCTGAACGAAGTTTTTCAGGACGTGTTTGACGACGAGTCCATTAAAGTGAATCCGAAAACTACCGCGAAAGATATTGACGACTGGGACAGCCTGGAGCATATCAGACTGATCGCCGCCGTAGAGCGCGAGTTCGGAATGCGCTTCAAGATGGGCGAAGTATCCACTATGAAAAACGTAGGAGAAATGGCCGATATCATTGCCGCCAGAGCGACGAAATAATACACGAACAGAACGGAGGCAACGGAAATGCGAGACGATTATCTGCTTCATTCCGATACCGCTAGGTCATTGTACGAAAGTGTCCGGGAACTGCCGATCTACGACTATCACTGCCATCTTTCGCCGAAAGAAATATGGGAAGACAAGCCGTTTACCGACGTGACGGATATGATGCTAGATTCCGACCATTATAAATGGAGGCTGATGCGTTCCGCAAACGTGCGCGAAGAATTCATCACCGGCCATAAAACCGGAGTCGGCGTTTCAAAGGAAGAACGGTTCAGAGCTTACGCGCAGGCGCTCGAAGGAGCCGCGGGCAATCCTCTCTATCAATGGACACATATGGAGCTCTCCGAATTTTTCGGAATTGACGACGCGCTCGATTCGGAAAGTGCGGACAATATCCGCGAGCGTGCGAACGCGTTTCTTGCCGAAGCACAATTGTCCCCGAGGAAAGTGCTCGAAAAAGAGCGCGTTAAACTTGTTGTGACGACTGACGATCCTGCAGACGGGCTCGAATACCATAAACTGCTCTCGCGCAGCGGTGAAAACAGATTTAAAATGACTCCGGCATTCCGTCCTGACCGCTTACTGCTGTTAAACAGGGTCGGTACCGCGGACGGGTTCGGGGAATATATCGGACGGCTCGGAGAGATCTGCGGCGCTGAGATCTATAATCTTTCGACACTGAAAGAAGCTGTCGAACGCAGGCTCCAGTCATTCTGCGAACTTGACTGCAGGTTCGCAGATATAGGTATCCCGTATTTCCCGTCCAAACCATCTGATGGCGAAGGCTCGGGGAACGCAGGCAACGCTTTCCTTTCCGCGCTTCACGGCGGGGAAGTGAGCGACGCGGATCTCAATGCTTATCTATGGGAAATGTACCTGTTTATCGGAAAACTTTGCCACGACATGCGAGTAATGCTCCAGCTTCACATATCAGTCGCGCGCAACGTAAATTCCAGGCTGTTCAGACGGCTTGGCCCGGATTCGGGTATAGACTGTATCGCCGACCCCGTGCCGCTTCGGGACGTGGCCGATCTGCTTGACGCGATGAATTCTCAAAAGGCGCTGCCAGAGATCATCCTTTATACACTTAATCCCAATGCGATAGAGCCGCTCGCTGCTCTGGCAGGATCGTTCTACGGCGTGCGTACAGGCGCCGCGTGGTGGTTCAACGACCATACGGCGGGGATCAGGAATACACTTGAAATAGTTGCGAGACAGGGATCGCTCAGTTCATTCTTCGGCATGCTGACGGACTCGAGAAGCTTTTTATCGTACGTCAGACACGATTATTTCAGGAGGATAGCGTGCGATCTGGTGGCGGAATGGGTTGAAAAAGGCGAGTATTCCGGAAACGCGAAACGTCTGCTCGAACGCATATCGTCTCTTAACGCCGGGAATTATTGTACGGAGTCAAGGCTCTGAAGCGCCCCGTAAAACCGCGGACTTTAAGTGGCCGCAACAAAAAATACTTGCAATTCTGACTGCCACAGTTTAGAATTATAGACAGCTGAAAAGCTTAGATCCGCATTATTGCGAATGAAAAGAGGTTTTTATATGAAAATATGTCCTGTTTGTAAGAATGAATGTGTTGACGACGCCGCGTTCTGCCCGAAGTGCGGAGCAGATATGAGCGCTGTCCAGCCGCAGCAGGAAGCACCTGCCGAAGAGGCTCCTTCTTTCTGCCGTTTCTGCGGAAAACCCGTTACACCCGGAGCTGCGTTCTGCCCTGCATGCGGCGGAAAACTTGACGAGAATGCTGCGCCTGCAGCCGCTCCCAAACCTGCAGCTGAAGTTCCTCCGATCTTTAAAGATACTCTTGAAAGCGTAAAAACTTTCTTTACTAAAGGACCTGAGAAAGCTGTTGAAAACGCGGCGAATAATAAGGGCCTTTCCTGGATCATTTTCTCCAGCGTTGCCGTTATCTTTTTCATGTTCGCTTACGCGATCGCCAGAAGATACAGATTCGGCATTAATCTGCTCTACGGTTTCCTGAGAGGCGGAATATTCTTCTTTGGCGTAAGCGCGCTGATCTTCCTGGCACTTAAGGTCATCCACAAGAAAGACGTACATATCTTCAACGTCTTTAACGTAGCCGGTGTCGCAGCTATTCCGATCATATGCGTATCGCTCCTGAATATGGTCCTCACTCTGATCCCGTACATCGCTCTGGACAGTATGCTTTTTGCAGCGGCAAACATTCTTTCGCTTCTGCTTCTTTACGCCGGCATCAAGGGTATGGTCGAATCCAAGAAGTCTATACTCCTTACGGTCGCAGCATGCGTAGCGATCACCGCCGCAGTGATCATTCTTATTTTCAATATTGTGACCATCATCAGCGACGCTATTGCTGCCGCAAGAGCTGCCGCTTCCATGTACTGGCTGAATTGATCTGGTCTTCACGGTACGCCGCACATACAGTGCGGAATACCAGGAACTTTGACTTTTAACATAAGCGACCGCTTCGGCATTAAACCGTGCGGCCGCTTTTTTATTACGACAGAATATACGCCGCCGGTTTTAATATAGAATTAAACAAATATGCGGCAGCGTTCAGGCAAACAAGGAGATTATATATGAATACTGCATTTGATAATTCCGGAAGGCTCAGATTCCGTCCTGCGGGCGGGGTGCTCGGTGACGCCGCACAGTTTATTACCGAGAATCAGCTTTTGAGGACAGACCTGTGGGAGCGGTTCGTATCGATGTTCAAACTAGGCATTGACTCTGAGAACGGCGGCTGGCGCGGCGAATATTTCGGGAAAATGATGCGCGGCGGCTGCTTTATGTACAGGCTCACGGGAGACGAAAAGCTGTACGGCGCATTGACCGCGGCCGTAGAAGATATATTGACCGCGCAGCGGGAAGACGGCACGATATCGAGCTACACTCCGGAAAAGAATTTCTTCGGCTGGGATATGTGGTGCAGAAAATACGTGCTCCTCGGTCTTTACTACTACCGCGAAATATGCCGCGATGAAGCGATGAGGGCGCGGATACTTGAAAGCGCTTTAGCTCAACTTAAAGTGATCATGGAGAAGATAGGGCCCGAAGAGGAGGGAAAGACTCCGATCACGCGCACGTCGCATTTCTGGCGCGGACTCAATTCATCGTCGATCCTGGAGCCGGTAATGCTCTACTATAATCTCACGAAAGAGCCTAAGCTGCTGCAATTCGCGAAATATATCGTTGACAACGGAGGTATCGAGGGTGACGATATCTTTCGCATGGCGCGTGAAAACAAAATTGACCCTTATATGTATCCGGTGACAAAAGCGTACGAGATGGTTTCCTGCATGGAAGGCCTGCTTGAATACGCGCTCGCGACGGGCGACAATGAACTTGTCGGCGCCGTGCATAATTTCGGCCTTCGCGTGCTGGATTCCGATTATACAGTGATCGGTTCCGGCGGCACGACTCACGAGCTGTTCGACCATTCTTCGTGGCGTCAGAGCAGTATGGGCGTGTGCGAGATCGCGCAGGAAACGTGTGTTACGGTCACTTTTATGAAGTTTTTCTCGAGAATGTACCGAGAAACGGGTGACGCGGCGTTCGCGAATGCGCTCGAGACCTCGTTCTTCAATGCGTATCTCGGCGCTATCAATACCAAAAAGCTTGTCGAACCGAGACTTTTTGAGCAATCATCGAATCTGGTTCCGGAATTTCTGCCTTTTGACAGCTACAGCCCGCTTACGGCAGGCAGGCGAGGCAGGAAGATCGGAGGCTTTATGGTCATGCCCGGCGGTCATTATTACGGCTGCTGTGCGTGCATAGGCAGCTTAGGGGCAGCGGTCGAGGGGCTTTCGGCGGTACGCGCAGACGCAGGGACGATATTTATTGACCAGTACGTTTCCGGTAAGGCGGAAGTGGTCCTCGAAGGCGGAACTAAAGTTGCTTTATCGATCGTGACCGGTTATCCGTACGATCCCGAAGCGGAGGTACGTATTGACAGTATAGTGTCCGCGGACAATACGCCGGTAATTGACGGCGCGGAATTTTCGCTCGCTTTCAGACTGCCGCAGTGGTCGGACAATTACGAACTCGGCCCGCGCAGCGAGGGCGCCGCTGTCAATGACACCCTTGACGGCTACGTTTCTGTTTCTAAATCTTTTACTGAAGGCGATAAGCTGAAGATCCGTTTTTATGCGAAGATAAGTATTATAAGGCCGGTCGTTTTCGGCTCTGAACAGGTGGGAGACACGCTCATCGTGCAGGATCCGGATGCGGAAAAGCGGATATGCCTTAAATACGGACCGGTAGTGCTTGCGCCTGAAATCGAGATCGATGATAGCGGCAGGGACGTGCCCGTTCCTGGCGGATTCTTTACCGAAACGTCGCTTAAAGATGCTTCTGTCAGCGCAGGCCCGGAATGCGGCGAAGATGGTGAAAAATACAACCTTTCCGTAGTGCTCAGGGCCGCTTCCGGCGATTCGGTCAAATTCTACGATTACGCTTCGTGCGGAAAAGACTGGAACGGGCCGGCGTTCGGAGCTTGGTTCAGAGTTGAGAGTTAAGAGTTCAGAGTTAAGAGTTCAGAAATAACGCTGAAGTGAAAAGTTAACTTCTACTCCCAAAGCCTCTTTATCCGAGTAGATTTTATTCTTACATAAAAAGGGCTAAACGCGACATAACTGCCATAAAACAAATATAAACTGACCGAAGCAACCGATAAAATCTACTTGAA
>JAGCTF010000198.1 GCA_017963755.1 Clostridia bacterium
ATCACTTGCCACTTGCCACTTGCCACTTATCACTTGCCATTTGCCACTTGCCACTTGCCACTTATCACTTGCCATTTGCCACTTGCCACTTGCAACTTGCCACTTGCCATTTACTTTTTTCTCCTCTTAAACAGCCCTTTTATCTTCCGCCCGAGGAAGCAGAAAAACTTCTTGATACCCGCAAATATCTTGCCGACGAGCCTGGGCTTCTCCGGACCACCGCTATCATTGCCCTCTATCACATAATCCGGCGGAAGCTCACCCGCCGCGATCTTCTTCTTTATCCGCCTTGCCACGATCGTATCATAAATAAACACTTTGGCGATCGCCGCGAGCACGTCGCCGATCAGGACGCCGATGAAGCCGAACAGGCTGCCGCCTATCCCCAGACCGATCAGCACGAGCAGCGGGCTTATACCCATCTTATGCCCAACGACGTGAGGCGTTATGAACCAGTTATCGAGCATCTGTATGACGAGCACGCAGGCAAGGGCGCGAAGACCCATCCAGGGATCCTGCACAAGGCTTATCAATATAGTGAAGATGCCGCCGATCCAGGGGCCGATATAAGGGATCATATTCGTGATAGCGATGATGGACGCGAACAGGATGGCAAATTTGATGCCGCCGATCAGGAGGACAATATAAGAGACCAGCAGGATCACCATTGCCTGCAGAAGCTTTCCGGCGAAATACTGGCGGAAGACCATATCGATCTTACGGCCGCCGTCAACGACGTTGTCAGCTCTGTTCTTTTTGAACAGGCCGTACGTTATGCGCGTTGCCGCCGCTTTAGCGTGATCTTTTTCAAGCAGCATATACACGGAGACCAGCAGGCCCATAAACGCCTTGAAGAGCCCGGAACCCGTTGCCGACAGCAGCTTTGGCAGGAAGCCTGTGATCAGATCGCTGCTGAGCAGGCCCATAAGCCAGTCTTTTATGCCGTTGATGCCGTTCACGATGCCCTCGGTGACCACTTCGGGCAGATTGAATTTTCCGCCCTCCACGACGTCGATGTAGAACTGATACACACGTTCCGCCATTGACGGCACCATCTTCGCGAGTGCCCCGATAGATTCTATAAGCTTAGGAACGATCGTTACTATAAGGAACGCGACAACGGCTGCCAGCGTGATATACGCGATTATTATTCCGACTGCGCGTTTCCGTTTCGGCGATTTGATCTTTTTAAGCGGGTGCGCGGTGAGCCAGTCAACGTACACGTTCAGAATGTACGCGATTATGAAGCCTACCAGCAGGTAACCCAATATAGATATAATAAGCCTCCCCGCGTTGTTCAGAAGGCCTCGCAGCCCGTTGAAGTCGAATATGGCTTTCGCAAAAATTATGAGCAGGAGTCCGATACCGAACACCGTGCGGTAAGTGCCTTCAGACAGGCGCTTGCCCATGTTTCTGAAAACGCCTCCGGAGCCTTCGCCGGAACTGTCACTTACGTGCGCTCCGCCGGTCAACGTATCTTCCGCTACTGCCGCGCCGGTCAATGCATCTTCCGTTTCAGCCGCGCCGGTCAATGCCGTTTCAGCTGTTTCCGCCGTTTCTGTTCCGGCACTGATATTTTCATTTTCCGCCAAACTGCTCACCCTCTTTCCGAGTAAACGTACATAAGCCTTCCGAGAGGCGCGCTGTCGCCGTTCCGGTAAAACGTCCAGACGTCCAGCGACCCGCCTTCATTATATTGATAATTATCCGCCCATTTGAACCGGACGTCAATAAGTTTTAGTCCCTGTTCGATCCCGAGCAGCTTTTTTGACAGCCGGAGCATCAATTTATTGCCCTCGACGCGCATATCGCCGCTGCCCGCACTCGTCCAGCCGGAGCTGCCGTACTTAGATACGTACACTGTATTGCCGTCGGGCTTCTCGAGATTGACCGCAAAATCGATGCCGTCGTACCAGAATCCGGCTCCCGAATCACCGGTGAGATTACCGGCAAGCTTTTTATTTCCGCCGTCGTTCCACGCACCGGAAGCGATGAAAAGCGTCATCCAGTTATCACCGTCCGCAGGCGTTATGTCTTCCGCGGTCTCGGCATAGAAATAGATGTATTTTTTATCTCTCGCGACCTTGAATTTCACAAAATCGTTGCGCCCGGTCTCGTCAATATACTGTATCCCGCCGAATCCGACGTTACCGCGGTGCGCCGTGTCACCTTCATAATCGGTATAAACGGCCGTGATCTTTTCACTGTCCCACTGTTCGAATCCGCCGTCAATATCTATAGTGACGTTTCCGCCCGTAGCGACGCGCCCCTGCGTGCCCTTGTACCGCCGGATATTCGAAATAAGCTGCATATAATAATTGTCGCCGAACAATCCGTTCATAGGCTCACAATCGCGGCTTGCCTCCGGATTCGCACAATCCACAAAGCTTATCGGCCGCTCGGGACTTGCCGCCTGACGCTGCGCCACCCACTCGTTCCAGCCGGTGACAAAGATCATTTCGGGGTCAACGTCGATCGCCCATTTCCACTGATCCGCAAAATTATACCCGTAATAAATCGCTCCGGGAGCCTTATCGACCGAACCGTCGTGCCAGCTTCTGGTGTGATCTCCTCCGCCGTACCACGCCGAAGACGCAAAATTAACAGTTACGTTATGCTGCGCGACAGAAACGTTTACAACTTCCTTACGCCCTTTCCGCCCGTACACCGCATCATTCGTGTACAGCCGTGAAAATTCCATCCAGGGAAAACCGTTGTTCGTACGCGCTCCTGTAGGCCAGACGGTATCTTTTATGGTGAAATAATCCTCCATCTCGATAGAAAGGTCAAGCATCCAGTCTGTTCCGACTACCATAGGTTTTCCGTCCCACATATACCAGAGTTCATCGAAGCGCGGATACTTTTTGTGCATCTCTTCGTTAGTATACAGTTCGTAGTAATATGTCGCCAGGTGTTCGCCGGAATTCGTATTCGTCAAAAATGATAGCTTCGGGACGTCGTACCCCTGCTCCAGATATTCGTACCATACGTCTATGAGCTGTTTTACGCGGTCAAGATACTTCGGTCCGTTCGTCGTATCGAATACGATGAAATCCACGCCGGCGTCCGTTAGCATCTGCACGTGCTTTCTTATGACCCACTCGTCGGACATTACGTAATATCCGAACAGCGGCTCGCCCCAGAAATGATGCGCCCCGCGCTTACCGCCGCCCGCCGCGAACCAGTTTTCCTCGGATTCTATGGCTTCAGGGTGTTCAAGAACGATCTTGTAGTTATCGTACGGGCCGCTCGTGCCGTGCTCGCCCTGCCACAGGAAATAAAAGATGCCGACTTTCCGGTCTCTCGCCTTCGGAGCGCTTCCGGAGATCGGAATGACACGCCCGAGGTCGTCAATGCCCGCCAGATCGCCGTTGACCTCAGCGTACGGCCCTCTGTACCTGCGGCCGCGGCATGACGCGGCGAGCGTCAATACAAGTATGGCGCCGAGCAGCACTATCACAAGCACAGCAGTTCGTTTTTTCATTGTCCTCCCCGAAGGTACGCCGGTGCTTCCGGCCTCATCTCATTCTTTCGACTATTTCGGCTCCCCGCGGATCGAGCGCCTCCAGTTCAGGTCTCGTTTCGACCAGCTGTTTGAACAGGTTCCGCGCATCGTGGCCGTATTTATAATCATTGATACTGTCGTAGACCCCGCCGAATTCCGTGAGGCCCCACATTATTTCACATATTCCGGAGTAAAGTTCCTTATCAGGAAGCGCTTCACTCTCGGATATTTCTTTGAGCTTCTGAGCGAGCCCGCCTTTCGTGGCGCAGATATTCGCGTTTACGGCGGCGCCGAGGCGGTTTTTACAGCCGCGTCTTAGAAGAAAGTCCGCAGCCGGATTTACGCCGGTCGCTTCATCCGTGAGCGCGGGATCGTAATTAAGTTCATACAGGATCGCGGTCTTGCCCCAGCCGTCGAGCATATCCGCCAGAAGCAGCAGATAGTCGTTGACCTTCCCGGCGCCCATGAGCGAGCGCACGGCAGGAGCGCAGAAAAACGTGAATTCTTCGTGGCGTGCGAGGGTCAATAATATTTCGAGGTCTTCCCCGCCTTCTTTGTCCCCCCACATTCCGAGGAGGGCAATTCCTACTTTCACGAGTTCGCGTTTTCTCGTCCCGCACGCGAGCCTTCGCCCTTCGCGCCTTAACGCAACCTTATCCGTGTGCATCGCGTGCAGGAAGGATATTACCGGGTCAACGACGGCGAGCGCTCCCGTTTTTTGCAGTGCCGTTTCTTCCTTCTCCTGATTTTTTTCGGACGGTTTCAGCGTCTGCTTCCGCACTTTTCGCGCGAGCAGGTAGTTCTGGAACGCGTAGCGCCTTATGCTGTATGTCGAGCGCATCAGCAATGACTCGTACGCACCGGGTACCCAGCTGTTTGCGGCATCCGGCCCAAGATCGGCATGATCCGGCAGGCGGCAGTTACTTTCAAACGTTCCGCTGTCAATTTCGTTTTTGATCCATTCGTACA
>JAGCTF010000199.1 GCA_017963755.1 Clostridia bacterium
CGCATTCTCGATCTCGAATAAGGTCAAGGGCATCATTCTTCAGTATGCTAAAAAGCTCGGTCTCGGCATCGGGATCGTGGGCCTTTACAACATACAGTTCATCGTGGACAAGGACGAAAACGTGTTCATCATCGAGGTCAATCCGCGTTCTTCGCGCACCGTCCCGTTCCTGTCGAAATCGACCGGCTACAGCCTGGCGGACATCGCGACCGAAGTGATACTCGGCAAATCGCTCAAAGAGCAGGGATTCTTCGATCTGTACCCAGAAGAGAAGAAGCGTTTCTACGTAAAAGTGCCCGTGTTCTCGTTCAATAAGATCAAGGGACTTGACGCCGTGCTCTCACCCGAGATGAAGTCGACGGGCGAAGCGATCGGCTACGACGATAAGCTGAACCGTGCGCTGTACAAGGCGCTTCAGGCCGCGGGAACTCATTTGCAGAACTACGGCACTGTGCTGGCAACGATAGCGGATAAAGACAAGGAAGAGGCTCTTCCGCTGATCCGCCGTTTCTATAATCTCGGATTCAATATCGAGGCAACGGCCGGAACCGCGGCGTTCCTGAAGGGCAACGGCATCCGCACTCACGTGCTCAAAAAGATCGGCGACGGCAGCGACGAGATATTGCGGTCAATACGGCAGGGACATATTGCCTACGTGATAAATACGCGTGACATAGGTACTCCCGCGCAGGAGAGCGACGGACGCAAGATCCGCCGTACCGCCTCGGAGAACAACGTAACTATGTTCACGTCGCTTGACACCGTGCGCGTACTGCTGGACGTGCTCGAAGAAACCACGCTCACGATATCGACCATCGACGCGTAATAATATAAAGAAACGCGCCGCCAGGCGCAACCGCAAAACTTGTACTTTAACGCTGAGCGAATGCAAGGATCTCATTCAGCATTCACAGACAGCGATAAACTGTTATTAATTAAGAAATAGGGCTTTCAAAGTCCTATTTTTTTAACAACGCTTCTTCTCCGTATGTTATAATACAGCAAAATACATATGAAGCACAGTAAAAAACAGGCGTAATACAGCTGTCACAGGAGAGAATCAATGGATACTTCTTTGAATCAGAGCGAAGCCACCGCTTCAGAAAACGGTGTGATCAATACCGGAAACTATCTTCGCAGCTTTCTTAAAGAGAAAGGCAAGCGGCTTCAGAAGCATTTCGGCGAAGGAAACCGGAGCCTGTACCCTCATAAAGAAATTGCCCAACGGATGGGCATATCGTTAGGCATACTTGAGAAAAAACTGGATAGAAACAAGCCGTTGACCAGAGACTTCGTTATTGCCCTAAGTGCGCTGTATTGCCTGAATTCGGACGAAGCGGACGAGATGCTGCATATTTGTAATATGGCGTGTCTCGATAAAGATATCGCGCGTGAAGACCTGATAATTGAATACCTCGAGAATAATGCGATAGAGCCGGAGAAAGGGAAAACCGGAATAAACTGCAGACTTCTGGACATTACAGATCTGAACGACTTTCTGGAAGAGAACGGTCAGGCAAGATTAAAAATAATTGATCAGCGCAAAGGCGCGAAAGGAGAAAACGCAAAAGACCGTTCCTCTCACAATGATGGCTATAATTCTATTTCAAAAGTGTTTTTACCGGATAACGTGCCTGATTCTTTTAAAATGAACTTATCAGGTGGAGATCAGGCAATGGATAATACTGTTATGACGCCGCAGGATAGAAAGCAATCAGGCAAGAGCTTTAACAAAATACTTATCATTTCAAAAACGAAAAACGACATGGTCAGGACGGTGCTTTCCACCTGCCCGGGCGCGGTCTGGTATACTCCGGAAGAAGCTGATATCCCGTTCGACAAATACGACGCGCTCTGCATTCTCGGAGGAGACGGTGAACATCCGCTCACGCTGCCTGCGCCGTTGAGAATTGCCGCGGAGGCAATGCGTTCTCAGCATAAGCCTGTTTTTTGCGAATTTATATCTTCGTTCGGTCCCGCTTATGCCGGTGAACCGGCAGTCTCGACACATCACAGACTTATATATTCAGATGAATATGCACGGATCGAAGGACTTGCCCGCGGCGACGTAATGGACGATCACTATAACGAAGTATTGTCCTACTACTTCGCGCCGAAAAGCGGAAAGCCGATCTTAACGTATCACGATCATATCTGCGCTCACGATTCATTTGATATGGATCCTGAAACTTTCAGGAACGGCAGATGGGGGCTCTGGCTGCTGGATCAGAACACTTTGATAGCGTCGTTCCGGTTATGTAATTTCGTACGCGCCAGACTCGCGCCTGCGAAGTCATGGCAGGCTGTAGCTGGATTCATCATTTCTTTTCTGGCAGGGACGCCTGCTACACCAAAATATCCCAAACCGGTATGCTCACATAACAGAGTGCCGTTTGACGCGGCTCACGGAGACCTGGATCTGACGATCTCCAGAGGCCTTGAATGGTTCAGCCGTGCCGAAATTCTGCTGGACGAAGGGAAAAAAGGCGTGCTGGAAGGATTGTCCCATCACATCCGCGCACGCGACGGATATCAATTGCCCTCAAGCCAGATAAGGACAGATTGCACCGGGGAAACAGGCGGGGCGTTCCTGCTGGATTACCTCAGGACCGGAAACCGTAAAAGTCTGGAAATATTCCGCAATACTCAATCGTTCTGCTTTGACAGGATGCAGGTAAAAGCAGGAGAGCATTACGGTATGATGAGATGGACCGAGGTCGCCTGGGAGACGTGCTACCAGGATGATGCCGCACGTGCCATTATCCCTACCCTGTTATGTGAGAATTTCGGCGAAGGAAGTGAATATTTCCAAAATGCGGTGGATGCTCTTGCATATCTGGTGAAAACCACCGGTGCAGACGGTCACCGCGCTTACCGGACCGACTGCAGTACGTTCACCCCTGAATTGTGGAAGTCATTGACCGCCCCGGGAGTTGCCGCACCGTGTGCCCACTATAACGCCTACTATCACGCCGCCCTTCTTTTAGCAACGCGCGCAGGAGCCCCGAAAGAATTTGCAGAACTTGCCGAAAAAGGATTGACCGGACTTATGGCTCAGTACCCTGATCAGCGCCGTGAGACGAGCGAGACCGAAGAAATGTGCCGCCTCATACTGCCTCTTTCACTGCTGTACGAATATTCGGGAAAAGAAGAGCATCTGGCATGGCTCATGCGCGTAGCAGAAGATCTCGAAAAGGTCCGCCATCCCTCCGGCGGATATGCAGAATGGGACACGGGCTATAAGGCGGCGTGTTCACACAATCACAACGGAGAATGCGCGCTGCTTGCGAACAACGGAGATCCCGTCGCCGATCTGCTTTACTCCAACAACTGGCTTCCGCTGGGCTTCGCATATGCGTATATGGTGACCGGCGACGATTATTTCTTCGAAAAATGGCAGGGTATCGCTTCTTTTATGTGCCGCTGCCAGATACACAGCCGCAATAAACGGATCGACGGCGCATGGACGCGGGCAATGGATATGGACCGTATGGAGGCTTACGGCGTTCCTCACGATATCGGCTGGGCGCCATGCTGCATCGAAAGCGGCTGGACTGTGGGCGAGATCCTTACAGGCCTTCAGTTTATGACAATAGTTCAAAAGAATCGGGGTCAAAAGCGATGAAAGTTAATTACAAAGACTATCTGACGAAAAACGTGCTACCGTTCTGGCTTTCACACGCCATTGACGAAGAGTACGGAGGCATATTCACATTTCTGGACAGAGCGGGCAATATTTATTCGACGGAGAAAAGCGTATGGTTCCAGGGGCGCGCGCTCTGGACGTTGTCCAAGGCATATAACCTGACCGAAAAGAACGAGACGTACCTCAAAGCAGCCGGAAAGATTTATTCGTTCCTGCCGCGCTGCACCGATACGGACGGGCGGATGTTTTTCAAAGTGACCCGTGAGGGGCAAAACATTCAGAAGCGCAGGTATTATTTCAGCGAAACGTTCGCGGCAATCGGATGTGCAGAATACTACAAGGCCACGGGTGACAATGAAGTCTGGAAGAGTGCGGAGCGCTATTTTAATATAGCGAAAGACTGTTGCGAGGGCAATATCCGCAATCAGCCAAAGTTCGCAGTACCCGCCAAAGCATTGTCCCCTGCCATGATAATGTTGTCAACGGCCCGCGTCATGGCGGAATGTGCGAAAGAGCGTGGACCGTACGTCGAATTGACGAAAAAATATACCGAAGATGTCATACACGGCGGTTATTTCAACGAAGAACTCGGCGTACTGCTGGAGACCGTTGCCCCCGATGGAAGTTTTATGGACACGTCCGAAGGCCGCACCGTGAACCCCGGACATTCGCTCGAAACCGCATGGTTCCTGATGGCAGAGGGCCTTCTGGCGAAAAATGACGAAGCTCTTTCGCTGGGCAGGAAAATACTGGATCTTACGATGCCGCTTGGCCTTGACAAAAAATACGGCGGTATCATCTCATTCTGCGACTGCCTGGGGAAACCTTCTTCCGCGCTCGAGTGGGACATGAAACTGTGGTGGCCACAGACCGAGGCGATAATCGCCAACCGGATGGCATACGAGATATTCGGGGAGGCAGGATACCTGGAAGCCAGTGAGCAGCTTATCGATTATGCCTTTACCCATTTCGGGGACAAGGAATTCGGCGAATGGTACGGTTACCTTCATTACGATTCCACTCCGTCCACGACGCTCAAGGGCAATCTGTTTAAGGGTCCGTTCCACCTGCCGAGGATGCTGATGCTGATGAACGAGATCGAAAACGGCAGGATGCTGCAATTTTTCGAGTAAAGGAGACAGTTCATGAAAAAAGTACTCATAAAACAATTTGTGCGCAGTTTCACGCAGGCACTTTGCATGGTCCTTGGTCTTTGCATTTTCGCCGGCTGTTCGACCGGTACCAGAGTTACTGACAATACTCCTGATCCGGACAGCTCCTCCGGATCACCCACAGAGGAGCCGGTAGTGGTGCCTGAAGATCTGAGCGATCCTGTCCCGCCTCCGGTGCGAACGCAGGCCATTAAATGCGAAAACATTACCCTGAACGCCTACCTTATCCCTATGACCTCGAAGGAACTCAGGCTTGAAATGATGCAGCTGTGCAAAGATGCGGATATAGATCTGCTCTCGCACGTTTATCCCGTTTTTCCGTATAATTCAAAGCCTCACACCCACGAGTGGTATAAAGAGATCATTGCCGAAGCGGCGGAATACGGGCTGAAACTGCAGGCACACGACACGTCGCTGCACGACGCCACTGCGTTGTCCGACGAAGAACTGCGCGCTCTTGCGGACGACTACAAGTCCATGCCCGGCTTCGGAGGTTTCTTTCTTATTGACGAACCGCATAACCCCAACCCTTACGCACACGTCGAGAACGTTCTGCGCGAGATCTGCCCCGACACTTACGTAAACGTTAATTTCATGCCTCTGGCCGGCTACCCCTCCAGAGACGAGTACATCCGGCAGTTATGCGATTACGGCGGGCTGCTCACGCACGGCGGGACGTTGTCAATGGACACGTACGATTTCTATCTGGACGGCAGCGTTGACGAAGCATCTATGTTTGGTAATTATGAGTATTTGAGAACTGCCGGGCTCCGTACCAGAACTAACACAGCCGTTTACGTGCAGTCCCTCGGCATGCCGGATATTTCTCGCAGACGGCTTACACCGTCCGAACTGCGTTACAACATGATGGCGGCGCTGGCGTACGGATTCAAGGAACTCAAATTTTTTACGTGGGGCGTTCCCACGTACGACAGGTCACAATGCACGACTGCAATTCTTGACTGGGACAATAAACCCACGGACCTTTACTACGAGGTCTGCAAGGTCAATAAGAAAATCCACGCCATCGGTACCCATCTGGCCGCCTGCGACGCTTCTTACGTGTATCACGGACGCATCCAGACTTCCGGCGCCTATAAACCGGTTCCGTCAAACCTGTTCGTGCAGACGGGTAAGGCCGACGTCATCCTTTCGCTCATGGAGGAGCGCGAAGGCAGCGGCGAGTACGTATTCCTGGTAAATAAGGACATGCAGAAAGAACAGACGGTGACGGTGACGTTCAAAGATATGGATAAAATCTTCCTGATCAGCGATTCCACCGGCGAGCTCACTGAAACGGCACTTGACGAGGGCAGCTTCACCGTCACACTGGCTGCGGGCGACGCCGAACTTATCAGACTTCCCGAAGGCGATTTCATCAAACCCGAAGTAAAGAATAAAGCCAACCTCGCGCTGAACGCGCCGGTATACGGCACGTATTCAGTTGGCGACGGAAATTACTACCTTTACAACCTGACCGACGGCGTAGTTGAAAACGCCGCAGGGACGAGGATCATTGCCAACCGCGGGCAGGACGAGTATCTCACCGTTGACCTGGGCAAATTACAAACTATCAATAGAGTGGATCTGTTCCCCGCCGGTAAAGACGCAGCTTCCGGCGTCAATAACCCCGTCGTATTCAGCATACTCGTTTCGCCCGACGGCGAGAACTGGACCGAGGTCGTAAAGAATATTGCAAGACTTGACCGCAGCTACGTTCCCGTGTTCCGCTTCGAAAGCACTGAAGCACGTTTCGTATGCTTATGCATTCGTGAAGTAAAGGGGCTCAACTGCATCATCGATATCGGCGAGATCAGAGTGTACAACGACGATGGCAGCATTTCCGACAAGATCAAGACCTCCTACAAAGAGATCAAAGACCCTGAGAGCGGCAACGTCGCGCTGAATAAACCCATCGCGGGTTATTCCTCCACCCTTGACGTCCCCTCCTGGACGAGCCACAATACGTTCCTCAACGACGGCGATTACACCACCGCCTGGACTTCCGGGCTTTACCGCAACTACACTCCGGACGCGACCGAATGGATCGTAATCGATCTGCTGAACTATTACGACGTGTCAAGCGTGAAGCTCGTACCGCGGCACGTAAATCCCGCAGATGGAGGAAACTCCTTCCCCGAAAACTACACTATCCAGGTCTCGAAGGACGGCGTCAATTTTGAAACGGTCGTTTCGGTGGAGGGTGACAACGTCCCGCCAAAGCAGGATCATCGCGTTTTGTCGTTCGATACCGTCACCGCCCGCTTCGTGCGTTTAGAGGCAACGCGGCTGACAAAGCACGGATCCGAGGGAACCGGCTACGGTATCGCGATCAATGAAATGGAAGTCTTCGGAACGAGCCATAAAGGCTGATACTTATCCCCGAACAGACATTATGCAGGTCAATCAAATTCTTCGATCCGCCATTCATCGCGCCAGTCGAGGAACGCCATATCCCCTTCGAAACGGAAAGGCAGCCACACGTAATCCGCCTCCCGTGTCTTTTCCGGCGGGATCGCAGCCATTATTCTGCCCGCTTCAGCGCGTTCTTCTTCCGTCGCGTCCGGATCGAACATAATATCGAACGCTCTGGCGTATTCGGGATAC
>JAGCTF010000200.1 GCA_017963755.1 Clostridia bacterium
GACCTCCTTGATGGTGTGTACAATGATCCTGACACCGAGTAATGAGCAACTGGTAATTGGGGATGGTTGAGATGAGCTTGGCTTTTGTGCTTTTTCGACGGGGACGGTTTGTTTTGGGGCAGGAGAACGGGATTCCGTATTTGACGGCAGAAGGCAGGAAATTTACGCTTTCCTGCCACCCGTATGAGCCGTGCCTGTATATTACAGACGAAGAGGGGCAGCTGACCGTTGTCCGCAACGCCTTCGACCCGTCGGTCGTGCTGGCGGAGTTTTCGGAAAATCGCAGCGTTAAGTCGGCAAGCGGTCTGGAGTACGGCCCGGAGGAGTTTTGCAGGATGGTAGAATACGCGGCGGGGCGCGGCAATATCGATATTGACGACGCGGAAGCGGTGTTCGGTGCGCGGGCGCAAGGCGGCATGATCATCGAAAACGACCCGTTCTGGGTGGCTATTGCCAACTATCCGGACATAGTAATAGATTATTGCCTCGTGAGGAATGAACATATTGCCCGCGGCTCGGAGGCGCACCGGATCGCGCTCGCGTGTGCCTGCTACCGGCTGTTCGTCGGGGATGAGGCAGCGGAGGATGGCGAGCCGGAGGAGGGGGAGCCGGAGAATGGCGACGGCGCGGATGATGGCGGCGCGGAAGACGGCGTTGACGGCGATTGTGCGGATGGCGATAGCGCGGACGTTCCCGGTGAGCTTTGGCAATACGACGTCGGTAAGGCAGCGGCGAAGCAGGTGAACAGTGCGGCCCTTTTTGCTCCTGTTCGTACCGGCGGACCGCTGAACTACCGCTCCGCGTTTTTACATCCGCCGTTTGGGGACGTATACAGTGACGCGGATTTTGAGAAGGTCAATGCGGTTTTGTTTCCGAAAGGCACCGACGCGCTTGAGGTGTTTGAGTGGACAACGGACTGGTCAGAATATTTTGACGACGGCCGCGAGTGGTGGGGAGCGTTATGTTATACTGTTTACGATCCTGCGCTCGACCGTTTCGTCGTGATCATGGCTTCGGCAACGGATTGAGCCGCCTTGCCGCATCGGGCTTCGGGCAGGGGCAAAGTATAGGGTCGCGGGCAATGCCTGCGATTTTTCCTGCGATTTTTTTGTCTAAACAGCTTATAAAAGTATTGCGAACGGGCAATGAAAATAGTAAAATCGTAGCGTAAGCAGAGCGGGCGAAGCGGAAGATTTCCACAAAAAAGCTGTGGAAAACATCCGCACGGCTGTGGAAAACCCTGTGAAAAACGCCAAAACGCATGGGGAAAAGCCTGTGTGACGATGCGGAAAATGTTGGAAAACCGCATATTGACCACTCGCCGTTGTGAAACACAAAAGCGCCGCTCGGAACGGAGGAAAAAACATGAAAAAATATCTGTTGCCGGAGGGCTGCAAAGCCTATAAAGCGAACCTGCATTGTCACAGCACTTTTTCGGACGGGCGTTTCGACGTGGCGAAACTTAAAGAAGGATATCTTGAACGCGGATACAGCGTGATCGCATACAGCGACCACAACACGCTTTTGCCCCATCCGGAACTTCGGAGCGACGACTTCGTGCCGCTTACCGCCATCGAGATCGACATCAACGGTCCAAAGGGCCACACGTACCACCTGAACTTCTTTTCACCTGATCCTGATCGCAGCGAATTTCCGCCGATCGACCGCGTATACGGGCCCGAAGGGGTGAATAAAGTGATTGCCGCGGGCAACGAGGCCGGATTTCTTTGTCAGTACAATCATCCGCGCTGGTCGTTCCAGAATGCGGAAGAGTACACCGGGCTCCGCGGTTTGTGGGGGTTTGAGGTGTTCAACACGGGCTGTGAGGTGGAAATGCACGACGGCTGGGGCGATTACGAGTATGAAGTGATGTGCCGGGACGGCGAGGAACTGCCTTGTGCGACGGCAACTGATGATAATCATAACTGGTCCCTTGATTTTAACAGTCCGTACAACGATTCGTTCGGCGGCTGGACAACGTTTTTTGCTCCTTCGCTTTCGTATGATTCCGTTTTCAATGCGCTTAAGGCGGGCAATTGCTATGCGACCACGGGTCCGGAGATCAAAGGTATGTACGTAGAGGACGGAAAACTTTTTGTCGACTGCACTCCCGCGACGTCGGTGTGCATCCGTTTCGAGACAAGGCGCTCCGCAAACGTTAAAAGTTTAAACGACGACATTGAGCACGCCGAATTTGACGTGAGCGGTGATTTCTGCCATTTCCGCATTGAGGTAAAGGACTCTCACGGCCGCAAGGCGATGTCCCGCGCTTACAGCATGGACGAGATTTTGAAAGATTAAGAATTGAAAATTGCTAAACCACGATTTCAAAGCGGTGCTGATCTGAAGTGCGATTCATTTCAGCGCCGCTTTTTTATGCCCTGCCGGGGCGAAAAAGGTACCCCTGCCGGGGTGAAAAGGGTACCCCTGCCGGGGCGAAACGGGTACCTGTCCCCCGTTCCATTTTTCGGAAAAATCCGGAAAAATCCGGAAATATCCGGAAATGCGGGAAATGCTTGCATCGGAGCGGAAAAAAAGTGTAAAATTCCGTTGACGGCGAATACTGCGCCCGAGCAGCCATGCGGGTGATCACCTGCATACGTAGCAAAATAAAATGAAAGGATCAGCCCGCATTGTGCGCGGCAGATAGGAAAGGCTATGTATGTCAGGATGTTTTTGAGAGAGAGACGCGAATTGGATGCGGAGGCCGGTTCGGGAGACCGTTCGTGGGGAGTGATTTTTGAAGGCTGGTTTCCGGCGGAAACGGACGAAAAGACGATAATAGAGCTTTTAAAGGCGGGAGCTCCGGGTGTTGCCTGCGACGTATGTCTTGGTGACGATACCGTGGTTTTCCCGGAAGCGAAAGAAGTATTAATCGAGTTCAGGGAAGAGGGCGAAGGCGATCCCGCGTTCAGAAAAATTGACGGCGATGCCTATGAACCGGGCGAAGAGGAACGCAAACTTATCCCCGAAACGAGACGCACCGAAGCCGGAAAAGGAGACAAAATTGACCGGAATGCGTGCAGCTCCTGCCTGATGCTGGTGCTTCTGCCCGGAGAAAGGCCATACGCCGCATATATAAAAGATGAACTAAAGGCCCTTCAGCTGGCTGTCAGGGGATTCATATAATTCACGTATCCCTTCGATGATAACTGCATCGTAATAGGAAACGACGAAGCGAAACTCATCGGAATGAGGGGAAACAGGCGAATTAACGGCGAAATATATGCGGGGCCGCTCCTGCTTGCAGGAGACGGACAGGACGGGGAACTGTGCAGCCTGACACGGAGGCAGATCGAAAATTACAGCAGGCGATTTGCGCGGCCGGAGCTCTATACAGATGAAGAAGTAGAAGACAGTATAAAAATAGAAGTGTATGTGATATAAGTTGGATATAGATATAAAAAAGGAATCATAAAACAAACGCGAAAGGCGAGGGCGATCATGAACGAGGGTACTTATCACGGTTTTATAGGAGCAAGACCGATCTTTTTGA
>JAGCTF010000201.1 GCA_017963755.1 Clostridia bacterium
AAAACGGGTCTCTGTCCCCCGTTCGGACCGGTCTCTGTCCCCCGTTCGCCTTGCCCCGCCCTGCACCCCGTTCGCCCCTTCGGCTTTGGTCAGGCGGCCTTGCAAAAAGAAGGTTTTTGTAGTACAATAAAGTTGGAAAGAATTGGTTTTACAGGAGGATAAAGTTACGTGGCAAACGCAAAGAAGAATACAAAAAAGAAAACAGATAAAAAAGAGAGCCGGAGCGTAAAAAGCTCCGAAAACAATACAAAAAAAACGAAGGGAAACGCCGAAAAAAAGCAGAGATCTGAAAGCGGCGTCGCGGTAAAAGAATCCAGAGGAAACCGCGAAATAATTGCCCTCATTTTAGCCGCGGTAGGAGTTTTTATAATCGTATCGCTGTTCGGAAAAACCGGTAAGCTCGGAGAACTCGTCATATCGTTCATGTTTGGAATTGTCGGCCGCTTTGCAACGATAGTACTGCTCTTTATGCTTTTTGTCCTCGCATTCACCGTACTCAGAGGCACCTCGAAAACAATCTTCTCACTCAAAAACGTCATACTTTTCATATTCATGCTGCTGTTCAGTGCAGCACTCGTTCACACGTTCACATATAACGTCGAACACTATGCCGGAAAAAACTTTCTCGGGATCGTTGGCCTGCTCTGGACGGAACAAAAAGGCAGCGGAGGCGTGATAGGGGGACTTATCAGCTACGGCCTTCAGAGACTTGTCGAAAAACCCGGAACACTTCTGATACTCATACCCGCCACGCTGGTGCTGGCAATGATCCTGTTTTCGTTGTCATTCGTCCGTCTGGCCAAAAGGATCGCTTCGGCGGGCGGCAAATTCGGAAAATGGATGTCCGGAGTCGTTGACCGCTTCAAAAAATCGGACGAAAAGAATAAAGAGAAAAAACGCATAGCAGCCGCGGAAAAAGCCTGGAAAAAAGAACTGAAGGCCCAGGAAGCCGAGGAACGCAAAGCAGAAGAAAGAGCAAAAAACGAAGCGCAGAACGCAGAAGATACCGGTAACGACAGCGACAGCGACGGTTATATTCCCGGCGAAGAGGATCAGTACGACGACGGATACGGATATCTTGACGGAACTCCGGACGCGGACGGAGCGCGCGCTCACGGCGCAGGCGTATCGGATGAACACATAGAGCTCGTCAGCGTGAGAGACAGAAAAAAAGACGTTTTCCGGGAAGATCTTGAAAAGCAGAAAGAAAAACACCGCGAAGCGGAGCGCAAGATCATGTCTCAGGAAGACGATGACGCGGAAGGAACGCACGGCGCAAGAACCGCGGACGGTCAGTTCCGGGACGGAAGCGTTAATCCGGGAACCGGTACGCCTTTTGCAGAAAACGGCGGAATTGATACGTTCGACACGGAAGACGGTGAAGGCTCAAACGGAACGTTGACAGGACCGGCACGGGCGGGAGGCGCATCAGCCGCAGCCGCGGCCTCAGCAGGAATAACCTCCGCAGCACAGCTTGCAGGGCAGGGCACAGCGGCTCATACACCCGCGGCACCTAAACCTTCCGACGAGATCCGCGTAGTCCTCTGCAACGAAGACGCAATATACAAACTCCCGCCTCGCGATATTTTAAGAAGCGTAGAGCAGGACGACTCAGACGCACAGCAGCAGGAGAAAAACGCAAAACTTACCGCCAGGAAGCTCGAAGAGGTAATGAGAAGCTTCGGCATAGAAGCGAGAGTATCCCGCATATCTATCGGCTCCACCGTCACGATGTTCGAGCTCCAGCCTCAATCGGGCGTAAAAGTCAGCAGGATCAAAAACCTGTCCGACGATATTGCCCTAAACCTCGCCGCATCAGGCGTCAGGATCATTGCCCCGATCCCCGGAAAAGCCGCAATCGGTATAGAAGTGCCTAACGAAGACAGACGCACGGTATACCTTAAAGAACTTATCGAAACGACCGAATTCGAAAATCACCGCTCGAAACTCGCGTTCTGCCTCGGCGAAGACATATCTGGCTCGCCGATCATTGCCGACATTTCAAAAATGCCCCACGTGCTTATCGCCGGTACGACAGGCTCCGGTAAGAGCGTTTGCATTAACTGCCTGATCATGAGCCTGCTGTTCAGATGCACGCCTAACGACGTACGAATGATAATGATCGACCCTAAAGTTGTCGAACTTCAGATCTACAACAGCATACCGCACCTGCTCATTCCTGTCGTGACAGAACCGAAAAAGGCCGCAGCCGCTCTCTCCTGGACTGTGCAGGAGATGGAGAACCGCTACAGGCTGTTTGCTAAATACAACCTCAGAGACATAAATTCATATAACGAATACGCACCCGAGCACGGGCTTGCGAGAATGCCGCGGATCGTAATAATTATCGACGAACTTGCGGACCTGATGATGGTCGTACGCGACTCCGCGGAAGAAGCCATAAACCGCATAGCGCAGAAAGCGAGAGCGGCCGGAATGCACCTGATCGTAGCAACGCAGAGACCTTCCGTTGACGTCATCACCGGCCTCATCAAAGCCAACATACCTTCCCGCATAGCATTTACCGTATCATCAGTAGTCGATTCCAAAACGATACTTGACTACGGCGGCGCCGAAAAGCTGCTCGGACGCGGAGATATGCTCTATCATCCGCTCGATTTCATGAAGCCGCTTCGCGTTCAGGGCGGGTTCGTTTCGGATATGGAAATAGAGGAAACCGTCGATTTCCTGCGTGTTCAGCGAATGCAGACGGAACAGGACGAGCAGATATCGAGCGATATTGACAACGCACGGCCCGTCGAGAAGCCGGGTAAGGGCAACAGGCTCGAATTCGCAGCCAATGAAGTTGACCCGATGCTCGCCGACGCGCTCGATATAGCGATCGAGACGAAGCAGATCTCGGCATCGTTCCTGCAGCGCAAGCTCGGCCTGGGCTACAGCAGGGCGTCAAGGCTGATCGATCAGATGGAAGAGCGCGGCTACATTTCCGCCAGAGACGGGAACAATCCGCGTCAGGTCCTGGTAAGCCACAATCCGCTCAGATAAAAACATCCGCCTTGCGGCAAATTTAAAGGAGATCCATTATGGCCGGTTCAAACGGACGATTCGAACAGAATAACAGCAGCAATAACAATACCGGGCACACTGCCCAGTCACCTGGCATTTCCCAGCTGACGGCGCGCCGCTTTCCGATTTTCGACGCACACTGCGACACGCTTACGGAATTCGGCGCTCACGGTCAAACCCTCTACGACGCTCCAACTCATTTTAACGTAAAAAAGCAACTCGCGTACGGGCAATACCTTCAGATCGCGGATATATGGGTAGACAGCGCGAAGCACGACGTTGACGGACGCGTCGGCAAATATATAGACGAGTTTTACAGCCAGCTGGATATCCTGAAAAAGGCCGGAAGCGCCGGAACGGCGGAATACCCCGAAGGATTTGACGTCACGCTTATAAGAAGCAGCGAAGAGCTGAAAGAATTTTACGAAGGAACCGACGGCCGCGTGATCGCTAAAACAGCAGCGAAAAAGCCTAAAGCCGGGTTCATCCTCGGAATAGAAGGCGGAGAATGCATTGACGGCGACGCCGCGTCATTCTACGGCCGCGAAACGTGCGCCGGACAGTTCTGTATACTGAAAAAGCTTTACAGACTCGGCGTAAGGCTTATAACGATCACGTGGAACACACCGAACAAAATGTCTGACACGAACATTGCCGCAAACCCGACGCCGGGGCTCACAGAATTCGGCAGGGCGGCGATCAAAGAAATGAACCGGCTCGGCATTATGATCGACCTGTCGCATATTTCTGACGCGGGCTTCCGGGACGTCATCGAATTATCCGGAAAACCGGTGATAGCGTCGCATTCAGATTCACGAACACTCTGCTCTCATCCGCGAAATCTCACAGACGATATGTTCAAAGCTCTTGTAAAAAAAGGAGGCGTGGCCGGTATCAATTTCTGCACCGGTTTTCTGGGCGGCAGCAAGGACCTCGCACAGATCATACGCCACATCGAACATTTTGCGTCACTCGGCGGAATAAAAAATATCGGACTCGGATCGGACTTCGACGGAATCTCGGAGCTGCCGGGCGGGATAGAAGGAGCGCAAAGCATGTATAAAATAATTGACGCTCTGCTAAAATTGAATTATACTGAAGAACAGGCAGAAGGAATTGCCTCGGGCAATTTCCGGCGGGTATTTGAAGAAGTCCTTCCGCCCGTCGAAATGCTTAAGAGCGAAAAAACGCTCCCGTCTGAAGAGGCATAAAGAGGTGTATGATATGGACAATGACAGACGTCGCTACGCCGGAGAATACGGTTCTTACGGCAGGACGGAAAAGTCATCGGATAAACAGAAGAAAAAGAAAAAGGCAGGCAGGGTAGTAGGAAAAGTCTTTGGCCGCATCGGCATCGTACTGCTCACGTTCATCCTGCTGCTCGTCGTAACTATTGTCGGCGTACTGATGGTACTCTATTACGGACCTTCTCCATCCGCGCGTGACCGTTTCGTACTTACGGTAACAGAGACAAGCGCCGGAGGATTCCTTGCCACATGGTTCCTCCCGAAATCCACGATCAACGAGATCAGAGCCGCAAACCAGATCATCGAGACCGACGAGATCACCGACGTCGGACTTATAAACATACCCGGCAGCAGCACGAAGAAAGGCACCGACCCTGAACATCCTTCGGACCCGGGAACGCCGGAAGACGATCACGGCCAGAGCGGCACCGAGACTGAATACGACATCAACAAAATAGAACTGATCGATATCGTCGGAAAAACGTACAGAGGAAAGCTGCTCATAGTAAATAATCCGAAACGCGTATTCATCGGTACCCCGCCTGCGTACGGAGAAGATAAAAAAGGCGTTTCCACGATCAATATGGTCAGAGACGCAAACGCTCTGTGGGGCATAAACGGCGGCGGATTCTATGACACCGGAAACGGAAACGGAGGCGTGCCCACCGGGCGCGATAATTCCGACGGTATCGTTATATCACGCGGAACGCTCAGATGGGGGAGCAGGCGCCAGACTTATGAGATCATAGGGATCAACAAAGAAGGAATACTTGTCCTCGGAAAAATGACGGGGCAGGAGGCGCTGGACCGCGGCATCGTAGAAGCACTCAACTTCGGACCGTATCTTATTGTCAACGGCGAGCCCTGCGCCGTGCAGGGTTTCAGCGAAAGCAGCCTGAACCCGAGGTCCGTTATCGGGCAGCGGGGAGACGGGGCAATGATGCTCCTGACCATTGACGGCCGCCAGCCCACAAGTATCGGAGCGTCGTACGAAGACCTCATCGAGATAATGATGAATTACGGCGCGGTCAACGCGGCAAATCTTGACGGCGGCTCTTCCACTTATATGGTTCAGAACGAAGAAGACAGAAACGACCCCAAAATAATAACGCAGACCGCATCGCTCTACGGCCCGAGACGCATGGCAACGGCTATCCTTGTCGCACGCGTAGAAGACACTCCGGAGGATTGACAGCATGACCCGGAGCAAGAAAAGCAAACCTAAGAAAAAATATTTCTGGAAAATACTGCTGATATCGGTACTCGTATTTGTGATCGCCGCCCTGATCGGGCTTATCTGGTTCTTCAACTGGCTCTCGGATTACGAAGAGAACGAGCGCCATCACGTGGCTGAACACGTAGTATCTCTGTGCGAGCAGGGGAATTATGAATACGTGGCTTCGCTGACCGACGTGGTGGGAGCGGGACTTGAAACAAAAGAAGTTTATGCCGAAGAAATCGGCAAGCTTATGGCGGGCAGGAAGATCACGTACTCCAAGGCGTTTTCGTACGACAGATTCGAAAAGCCGATGTATAAGATCATGGCCGACGGCGAGTACGTCTGCAAACTCGCGCTCAAAAAAGCAGGAAAATCCAAATATAAATTTGACGTCTACGAGCCTGATTATTTTACGGCTTTTGATTTCGGTACTGGAAACGTCGCGTTCCTGGTCCCGGATTTCTATGAAGTATACTGCAACGGAAAGCTTCTGGACGAAAAATTCATTGTCCGCAGCGGGCTGAACCCGGAACTGCTGCAATACGCCCTCACGGATAAAGAAAATCCTTCGCTCTCAAGGTACGAGATCAGCGGCCTCACGTCACGGTGCGAGATAATTGCCCGCGACAGCGGCGGAATGACCGTCGAACTGACCGAAAAGAACGGCACGTACATGGCTTCGTTCGCGTCAATGCGCTTCAGCGTCCCGTCTAATATTTCGATCTTTGTCAACGGCAGGAAGCTTGACGAAAAATACGTTTTTAAAGACTCCGAAGAACAGTCTGCTCCCGGTTCGGCTGCGTACGCGCCAATGCTTTCGGGCGGAGCATCTGCCTCCGGATACGTTTCATACCGCGTTGATTACATCAGCCCGCTTTCGGAGTACAGCGCGAAAGACGAGAACGGCGCCGAAGTGGAGCTCAGGCTCGGTTCCGACGGAGTATATAAGACAGGCGTGTCGGAATACACCGTCAGAGTGCCCGAAGGGTTTGAAGTAAAGGCGGGCGGAACCGTGCTTTCAGATTCGGACAAATGGTTTGTCAAGGGCGGAATGGAAGTTGAAGCGCTCAAATCGATATTGACCAAATACCTGCCTTCGAGGCCGTCAATATGCGAATACAGATTTTCACTGCTTGACAGTGAACCTGCTCCCGAAGTAACGGTCCTGAATGCCGCGGGAGTGTGGCAGACGCTCAGACCGGACGATGAAAACGTTTATTCGTACGATTTCAAGGTCGATACGGACGTGCCTGAATTTACCGGACTCGCCGTAAAAAGAACTAAAAATTACGCCGAATATATAACGAACGATATGGAGCCGGACAAGTTCATGAGACTTATCCTGCCTGATCAGCCCATGTATTCGGAACTCGTCGATAACCCGTACTATTTCTATACCGGACATAAAAAACACTGGTTCGAAAATGAATCCTGGGAAGATCTTTACGTTTATTCGAAGGACTGCTACTCATGCAGGGTCAAGTTCGATTATTATATCGGGCAGATAAAGACTGATCCGGATTTTGTGAAGATGCTGCCGCTCGACGTGCGCTTCTGGTTCGTCAGGTATGAGGGCGAATGGTATATGGCAGACTGGGAGATCACGAGCTGATCTTACGTTATGCTGCGTCAAGTTCCGTGAAAGAAAGAAGCCGCGCCCTATTGACGCGGCTTTTATTATCGATCGTTAAAAACGTTGAACTGCAGGGAAGACAATTGTTCAAAAAGCCTCTATATCGACTTTCTCCACGGACTCGATCCCTGACTTCAAAAATTTGCCGCCTAATTCGCGGAATTTGGCGACGGAGTCAGAAGTGTAAAATTGTACTGTCTCCGCAGGAAAATCGATTTCCGGGCCGTTTACGCGCGAATTTGAGGCATTCAGGAGCCCTTCCCGCTTGAGACGGTCTTTTACGGCCTGCGCCACGACCGACGCCGAATTAATAAGCTTCACGCCTCCGCCCATGATCTCTCCTATAACTTCCGCAAGCAGCGGGTAATGCGTGCAGCCCAGCACGAGCGTATCGATCCCGGATCCGCGAAGTTCGTCGAGGTACTTGTGCGCGGTCATGCGGGTTATGACGCTGTCCCACCAGCCTTCTTCCGCAAGAGGAACGAAGAGGGGACAGGCTTTTCCGAAATAACGCACGTCCGTCCGGCCTGCTATTTCAGCGGCTCTGTAGATGGCTTTCTCGTAAACTTTGCTGTTTATCGTTGCCGCCGTCCCGATGACTCCGATGCGCCCCGAGACAGACGCCTTCACGGCAGCGGCGGCGCCGGGCTCGACGACCTCGATGACCGGCAGATCGTATTTTTCGCGAAGCGTTGCCGAAGCACATGCGCTCGCGGTATTGCACGCGATAACTATTGCCTTGACGTTTTTGGTAAGCAGAAAATTAACGTCCTGAAGCGTGTACCTCAGCACGGTATCCGGAGATTTTGAACCGTACGGAGTGCGGCCGTTGTCCCCGAAATATATAAGTTTCTCGCCCGGAAGCTGCGCGCGTATCTCACGAAGCACGGTAAGACCGCCGAGACCGGAGTCGAATACGCCAATTGCCCCTTCAGCGTTCATCGTAGCACCTCTCATCGGAGCCGTATTTCTGAAGCGCGAGTTCTATAAGTCTGTCGAGCAGCGCACTGTATTCGATCCCTTCGCTGACGGCAAGTTTCGGATACATACTGCAGTCTGTAAAGCCCGGCAGCGTGTTGATCTCGTTGAGGAGCACGGTTCCGTCCTTCTGCACGAAAAAGTCGACGCGCGCAAGGCCCGAACCGCCGATCGATTTGAACGCCCGGATCGCGAGCGATTTAACAGTTTCAAGTGTTTCTTCCGGCACGTCAGCGGGAATGACGACGATACTTTCGCCCTCTACGTATTTAGAATCGTAATCGTAAAACTCTTTATCTGCAGATCTCACTTCGCCGGGAGCGAACGCGGAAGGATCGCTGTTTCCGATGACGCCGCATTCGATCTCTTTGCAGTCAACGTACCGTTCTATCAGCGCTTTCGTGTCGAATTTCAGTGCGTTTAAGAGCGCGGGGACAAATTCTTCGGGATCGTCCGCCCGGGCAACGCCTACGGAAGAGCCGCAGCTCGCCGGTTTAACGAAGCAGGGGAAACCGAAAGAGGCGTTTACGGCGTCAATATATTGACCGGGATCGGCTTCGGCCTTTTCCTTGTACGCTGTAATATATTCGACCTGAGGTATTCCGGCGCTCGCGAACTGCACTTTTGCGAAAGACTTGTCCATTCCGCACGCCGAAGCGAAAACGCCGCACCCTACGTACGGTATTCCGAGCAGTTCGAACAGCCCCTGGACCGTACCGTCCTCGCCGTTGAGCCCGTGAAGCACCGGGAAGATGCAGTCGCAGGTACTTATTTCTTTCATAGCGAGATCGAGGCGTCTGTGACCCGGAACAGGCGTGAAACCGTTGTCTTTCAGGGCAAACTCAACCCATTTGTCTCCGGGGATAAGTTCATACGGGCCTCTGTAAGGAAGCCAGTCGCCGCCGTACGTGATCCCGACGGACAATATATCGTATTTGGTTTTATCGAGGTGGTTAAGAATGCATGAAGCCGAAATACACGATACTTCGTGCTCTGTGGAGCGGCCGCCGAATATAACGGCTAATCTGAGCTTTTTGCTGAGCGCAGAGTCAGAGGCGTCTGAATGCTGAACGAAATTTCCCAATTTTAAACACTTCCGGTTTCTTTTAGCTTTTGTCCGGACCAAAAAACGCCTTTCCGGCTGCGGAAGAACGGCAAAAAGCACGATTTCCGGGCAGATTCGGCGGATATTGGCCTCTGTACGTAATTATACACTCTTGCCCGCTGTTAAAACAAGTGATAAAATAATACCGTGCTTGGGCGTACGCTGCCGCCCGGGCACGCATCAATTATCGGGGGCAACGATTTGAACAGGGAACGTGTTTTTCCGCCTCTGGCGGTGAATAAAAAAGGGGAGCTCAGCCTGCGACGCGGTCATCCGTGGGTATACGGCGAGGAGCTTATTTCCGGCGTTCCCGAAGGATTCCCGAACGGAGGGATCGTTGACGTCGTTTCACAGAGCGGGAAGTATCTGGGCTCCGGTTTTTACAGCGAAAAGAGCAAAATCTCAGTGCGCGTGCTTTCGGATAACGCAAACGAGTGTTTTGACGGCGCGTTCTGGCGCAGGCGTGTGAAATATGCCGTTGACTACCGCCGCCGGGTCATGGGGGAGGATATTGACAACTGCCGCCTCATATTCGGCGAGTCCGACGGGTTCCCGGGGCTCACGGTTGACCGGTACGGTGACTACCTCGTCGCGGAAGTTTTGTCCTACGGTATGGATCTCGTAAAAAAGACGGTTTACGGCGCGCTGATCGAGGAGTTTCCGAATGTTCGCGGTATTTATGAACGGAACGAATCGAGGCTGAGGGTGCTCGAAGGACTTCCGCAGTACTCGGGCTGGGCCGATGGCATACCGAACGACGGGCGGACAGTTTGCCAAATAACGGAAAACGGGATAAAATATACGGTGGATTTCGGGTCCGGGCAGAAGACAGGTTTCTTCCTCGATCAGAAATACAACCGGAGGGCAGTCGGGAAACTTGCGGCTGGAATGAAAGTCCTTGACCTTTGCACACATACAGGGTCGTTCGCGCTGAATGCGTTAAAAGGCGGCGCAAAGAGCGTTACGGCGGTGGACGTGTCGGATGCCGCACTTGAAATTGCACGCGCTAACGCGGAGCTGAACGGAGCAGGCGATAAGCTGAATTTCGTGTGCGCGGACGTGTTTGATTTTCTGCCGGAAGTCGAAAAACGGCCCGCGGGGGACAAATTTGACCTCATAATACTCGATCCGCCCGCTTTTACGAAGAGCTCAAAGACTCTGCAGAACGCGAAGAAGGGGTACCGCGAGGTCAATTACCGTGCGATGAAGGCGCTTCCGAGAGGCGGCTTTTTAGCGACGTGCTCCTGCTCGCACTTTATGACAACGGAACTGTTCCTTGAAATGCTCCGGGCTGCCGCGCTCGACGCAGGAGTTTCGCTGAAGATCGCGGAGATAAGACACCAGGCGCCGGACCATCCCGTGCTTCTTAACGTGCCGGAGACCGATTACCTGAAATTCGTCATCTGCCAGGTGGTGTAAACTTTTTATGACAGAAGATAGGAATGCTAATAATATAAATATTAATAATGCAGAAACAACGTCAGGAGCCGGGATCGAAGCCGGAAGTGAACCGTCGAGGCTCAGGTTTAAAGACAGACGCCGCATTCGCATGTCGCCGTTTCTTAAGATAATTATCGGCTTCGCGCTCGTGATCCTGCTCGGAGGCGTACTTCTTTCTCTGCCGATCTCTTCGAAGGAAAAAGTATTCACGAGCTTTGATCAGGCCGTATTTACTTCAACTTCCGCAGTGTGCGTCACGGGGCTCGTCGTTAAAGATACGGCTTCGTACTGGTCCGGATTCGGGCAGGCGATTATACTTGTTATGATCCAGATCGGAGGCCTCGGAGTCATAACGGTCGGAGCCGCATTCGCGCTTGTCGCGCGCAGGCGCATCTCTATCATGCAGCGCAGCACTATTCAGGAAGCAATATCTGCCCCGAAAATGGGCGGGATCGTCAGACTTACGCTCTTCATTCTGATAATGACAGGTGCGTTTGAACTGACCGGCGCGCTGGCAATGATGCCTGAATTCATTAAATTGTTCGGGGGCAAAGGAGTCTGGATGGCGTTTTTCCATTCGATCTCTGCGTTCTGCAACGCCGGATTCGACGTGATGGGGGCGGAGACGGGTAATTTCTCGTCGCTGACCAGGTTCGTTTCGAGCCCGCTCATCAATATTGTCGCCATGCTGCTTATTATCATAGGCGGAATAGGCTACATAACCTGGGACGACATACGCAATAACAAACTGCGCTTCAGGCGCTACACTATGCAGACCAAGCTCATCCTCGTAACGAGCGCCGTGCTTATCGTTGTGCCCGCGGTGCTGTTTTTCTGCTTCGAATTTAAAGATATGAAGCCCGGGGAGAGGGTGCTAGCGTCACTGTTCCAGGCGGTCACACCGAGAACGGCAGGCTTCAATACGGTCGATCTTAACAGTATGAACGGGGCGGGACGGGCAATGATCGTTGTCCTTATGCTCATCGGCGGTTCGCCGGGGTCAACGGCAGGCGGTATGAAGACTACGACCGCGGCGGTGCTGTTCGGCAGTATGATCTCGGTGTTCAGGCGAAAGAACGAGACCGGATTCTTCGGGAGGCGCATTGACCCCATGCTGAGCCACGTGGCGGGCGCCATACTTATGCTCTACGTCACCCTCTTCGTAGGGTGCGGAATGGCACTAAGCGCTATAGAAGGATTGCCCATAGGCCCGTGTCTTTTTGAGACTGCGTCAGCTGTAGGCACCGTCGGGCTGAGCCTCGGTATCACGCCGTCGCTCGGGCTTGCGTCAAAACTGATTCTTATCGTACTTATGTTTATAGGGCGTGTCGGAGGACTGACGATCATGTACGCCGCTATTTCGGATAAAAAGGAAACGTCCCGGCTTCCGCTTGGAAAGGTTACGGTCGGGTGAGGCAGAAGTGAGATCTCTGTGCGGGATTTCGAGGTTTGACAATTAGCTGAAAGGAAGCATTTTTATGAAATCGTTTTTAGTAATAGGGCTCGGCAGATTCGGAAGGCATATATGCGCTCATCTGATGAATTTAGGACATGAAGTCATCGCCGTTGACCGCAACGAGAGCAGGGTCAATAATGCGATGGATTTCGTTTCCGGCGCAAGGATCGGTGACGGTACCGACGTGGATTTTCTCCGGTCAATGGGTGTGCGGAATTTTGACTGTTGTATCGTTACGATTAGCAGCGATTTTCAGAGTTCGCTCGAGACTACGTCTTATTTGAAAGAACTCGGCGCGAAACACGTCGTTTCGAGGGCGGAGCGCGACGTTCAGGAAAAGTTCCTGCTGCGTAACGGCGCTGACGAGGTCGTGTACCCTGAGAAGCAGATGGCGAAGATCGCCGCGATACGGTACAGTTCGGAGCACATTCTTGATTATGTCGAGATCAGCAACGACTACGGCGTGTTTGAAGTGACGATCCCGAAGAACTGGGTCGACAAGTCGATCGGGCAATTAGATATACGCCGTAATTACAATATCAACATTCTCGGGCTTAAGAGCAACGGCCGCATCGATGCTGCTGTGAGTGCGGCAACTGTTTTGACGGAGGACAAGACGCTGCTGGTTTTGGGTGATTATAAGACGATTCAGAAGATTTTTAAGATCTGATGTGCTGATGCGCTGATGCGCACCTGATACTGGCAAGCACTTTTACTTTAAAGGCTCAAATATTAAAAGGGCGGCTTCGCGGCCGCTTTTTTTGTTGTGCAGTTCGCGATGGAACGGGGGACAGAGACCGGTTTTACGGAGGCAGGGAACGCGATGGAACGGGGGACAGAGACCGGTTTCGGCGCATGTGGAACGGGGGACAGAGAACAGTTTCGAAGGTCGGTTTAGGCGCCGAAAGGTTCAGACGTCGATTTCCGAAACCAGTTACGCTGCTGCTTGGAACCGGTCTCTGTCCCCCGTTTCATCGCTTAAAACCGGTCTCTGTCCCCCGTTCAATTGACTGCAAAAAAGAAGAGACCGGTTCCAGCTCCAGTTCGATAGGAGCCGAAACCGGTCTCTGTTTCCGGTTCTTTCAAAAAACTATTTGTTGTCTATGAATGAGGCTGCCGCGAGCCCGGCTTCTGCACCGTCCGAAACTGCGGTTGTCACCTGACGAACACGCTTTGCCCTGCAGTCGCCGGCGACAAATATGCCCGGCGTCTTTGTGTTTATATTGTCCGAAGCAATAACGTACCCACGCTCGTCGAGGTCGATCAGCTCTGCAAACGCGCCGTTCTGAGGGACCGTACCTATTGCCACAAACAGCCCGTCAACAGCCATATTTCTTTCCGTACCGTTCTGCTCGATTACGATACCGTTCAGCTCGTTTTCACCCAGGAAGCCTTTAACTTTAACTTCCGTGAGGATCTCGACGTTATCTTTAGCGCGGAGCTTGTCCTGCATCTTCTGTTCGCCGGTGAGGAACGGTAGATCCTGAAGAATGTAAAGCTTTTTCACAAGATCGGCAAGCATGACCGCTTCGACGAGGGCGCTGTTTCCGCCTCCTACGAGGGCGACCGTTTTGCCCTTATAAAAAGCTCCGTCGCATACGGCGCAGAAAGAAATGCCGTTGCCTATATACTGCTCTTCGTTCGGAAGACCGAGGTGCCTGTGAGCGGCGCCGGTGGCAATTATGACCGCTTTTGCGTCGTGCTCTTCGCCCATATCGGTTTTTACGGTCTTATAAGAGCCGTGATCGGTAATCGAAACAGCTTCGCCGAGGTCAAATTCCGCCCCCTGCGACATAGCCTGATTCATAAGCCTGTCTGCAAAATCCGAGCCCGAAATAGACTCAAAGCCCGGAATATTTTCAACAAGCGGAGACAACGTGATCTGTCCTCCCGCAGTTTCTTTTTCAAGCACGAGAACTGTTTTGGACGCTCTGAGCGCATAAATGGCGGCAGTCAGACCTGCAGGACCGCCGCCGATGATAATGATATCGTACATAACAGATTTCACCTTTTATGAAGCTTTTAAGCGGATTCACGGCCGGTCTTGCGGCCGGCCGGATGCTTTTCTTTTTTACCGTCAGCCGATCGCGAAACGCTTGATATTTGAAGCATTGACGATCTTTTCGATGTTGGGGCCTTCAGCAACGATGAGCGTCGGAGCCTGCTTGACCTCGTACTTTTTCGTAAGTTCCGGATTCTCCTCGGCGTCGATCACTTCGTACTTGATCCCGGCGTTGTCAAGAATGGTCTTTGCCATACGGCAGTTCGGGCAGGTCTTGGTAGCGAACAGCAGAAGCTTTCTGCCTTCGTTCGAAGCCTGCTTTGCCGCCTCGGCAGCTCTTTCCACGACCTGAGCCGCGGCTTCGGTATCGCAGCAGTCTGCGCCGTCAACTATGACCTGGCCCGCTCTTTTAAGCTTGGAGTGCGGTATATCGTAGAGACGTCTGTCTTTGAATTCCTGGGTCTTTCCTGCGTTCCAGTTCTGAACGGGGCGGTAATATCCGGTGATCCTGCTGTAGACCTCGGTGACTTCTCCGCAGTGCGGGCAGCGGTACTGTTCGCCGGTGAGGTAGCCGTGCTTACGGCAGATCGAATACGTTGGCGACATCGTGTAGTACGGAAGTTTGTAGTTTTCCGCGATCTTTCTGACAAGGTTCGCGGCGGATTTCCAGCTCGGGAGCTTTTCGCCGAGGAAGGCGTGGAAGACTGTTCCGGACGTGTAGAGAGTCTGGAGCTCATCCTGAATGTCGAGCGCGTCAAAGATGTCGGACGTGTAGTTTACGGGCAGGTGAGAGCTGTTCGTGTAGTAGGGCGTTCCGCAGTCGCCGCCGGCAGTGATGATGTCGGGGTAACGGGCAACGTCGTGTTTCGCGAGTCTGTAGCTCGTCGATTCGGCCGGAGTCGCTTCAAGGTTGTACAGATCGCCGTATTTTTCCTGATAGTCAGAGAGACGGTTTCTCATGTGGTTGAGCACGTCTTTTGTGAATTCCTGCGCTTCGACGTTTGTCAGATCCTTTTTCAGCCATTTCGCGTTGAGGCAGGCTTCGTTCATACCGACGAGGCCGATGGTCGAAAAGTGGTTGTCAAACGTGCCAAGGTAGCGCTTCGTATACGGATAGAGGCCTTCGTTGAGGAGTTTGGTTATGACGGTGCGTTTCACTTTGAGCGAGCGTGCGGCAATGTCCATCATGTGGTCGAGGCGTTTGTAGAATTCTTCGGGAGTTTTGGAAAGATACGCGATCCTCGGCATATTGATGGTGACAACGCCGATCGATCCTGTGCTTTCGCCGCTGCCGAAGAAGCCGCCGGATTTTTTGCGCAGTTCGCGGAGGTCAAGGCGTAGTCTGCAGCACATTGAACGTACGTCGCTGGGTTCCATGTCGCTGTTGATGTAGTTGGAGAAGTACGGTGTGCCGTATTTCGCGGTCATTTCAAACAGCAGGCGGTTGTTTTCCGTGTCGGACCAGTCGAAGTCGCTGGTGATGGAGTATGTCGGGATCGGGTACTGGAAGCCGCGGCCGTTGGCGTCGCCTTCGATCATGATCTCGATGAACGCCTTATTGACCATATCCATTTCGACTTTGCAGTCTTTGTACTTATAAGGCATCTCTTTTCCGCCTACTATGCAGTTGAGCTCTGCGAGGTCGTTCGGGACGGTCCAGTCGAGCGTGATGTTCGAGAACGGAGCCTGCGTACCCCAGCGGCTGGGAGTGTTGACGCCGAATATGAACGACTCGATGCATTTCTTAACGTCGCGGTAGCTGAGATTGTCCGCTTTTACGAACGGGGCAAGGTAGGTGTCAAACGATGAAAATGCCTGAGCGCCTGCCCATTCGTTCTGCATAATGCCGAGGAAGTTGACCATCTGGTTGCAGAGTGTGGCAAGGTGGCTGGCGGGGGAGGACGTGATCTTTCCGGGGATGCCTCCGAGGCCTTCCTGTATGAGCTGTTTGAGCGACCATCCTGCGCAGTAGCCTGTGAGCATAGCGAGGTCGTGCAGATGCAGGTCGGCGTTTTTGTGTGCGTTGGCAATTTCGTCGTCATATATCTCGCTGAGCCAGTAGTTTGCGGTGATGGCGCCGGAGTTGTGGAGGATGAGGCCGCCGACGGAGTACGTGACTGTGGAGTTTTCTTTTACGCGCCAGTCGATGGACTGTACGTAGTTATCGACGAGTTCTTTGTAGTCCAGGATGGTGGACTTCATATTGCGGAGTTTTTCGCGCTGTTTGCGGTACAGGATGTATGCCTTTGCTACGTCGGCATACCCTGCCTGTACGAGCACGGCTTCAACGCTGTCCTGGATGTCTTCTACCGCGATGAGGCCGTCTTTGATCTTGGGCTCGTATTCCGCGGTAACTTTGAGTGCCAGCAGGTCAATTATGCTGGAGTTGTATTGTCTGTCAACAGCGTCAAATGCGCGTGTGATCGCGTTGCTGATCTTGCTTAAGTTGAATTCGGATACTTTTCCGTCTCTCTTTAGTACCTGGTACATGATGTCCACTCCCTGTTTTGCGTGTTAGTTAAGATTCTTTATCCGGGTGATTCCGGCATCGCGGAAGGGCGATTTCGTCCCTTGAAGCCGCAGCGCAGGCTGTGATCGCATGCGGCGGTGTCAAATCCCTTTAATCGCGATTGCGCGTTTGAAATTATACCGCGGCGGAAAAGCGGTGTCAATAGCCAAATAACAAAATATTGTAATTTTTTTCTCGACCTGCCACAATATGTAGTGGCTGTGAACGGGGGACAGAGACCGGTTTTTTACGCTTTATGCTTTGCTTTTAAAGGCATAGCAAAAAAGATAAAAAACCGCTCTCTGTCCCCCGTTCGGCTAAGGCCTGTGGCTCTGCGATCCGCCCTTTCGGCTACGGCCTCTGGCTCTGCGATCCGCCCTTTCGGCTACGGCCTGTGGCACCGACTGCCCCCAAGCAAACCGGTCTCTGTCAACACGGATGAGGTGTTTTATTTTATATATTATAAATAATGATTCCCAAAGCGGGGAATCTCAGACGCCACGAAGTTTCGCTTTTGGAATAAACGGCTTGATAGCAGCGAGACAATCATTCATCTGCTCGGGAGATTTTCCATGAACACCTTCAGAAATAAGATCACCGGAATCCTTGAAATTCTGGAGAAAGAACAATTCGTTGCCGGCAAGCCACTTTCCAATAGACTCAAAGTCAGAAGGCGAGTGAAATTCGTTGACAACTGTTGTCCTGAATTCGAACGGCGTATCTGAAGACATCAATATATTGGCGCTGAGCTCGATGTTGTCAATTTTAAAATTCGGAATGCCAACGGTTTTCGGATAGTTTTCTTTCGAATTTTTGATATCCATTGCCACATAATCCACCAACTTGTCTCTGAGCACCGTTCGCAGGACCTCCGGATTGGTTCCGTTCGTGTCCAACTTGACTTTGTATCCGAGTGCCCTTATTTTGCCAATAAACGGAATAAGGTCAGGAACGATCGTCGGTTCCCCTCCGGTTATTGCGACGCCGTCAAGCACACCTTCTCTTTTTTTTAAAAATTTGAAAAATTCTTCCTCGTCCATAACTGCGTCGGGGTCAATATGTGTAACGAGTGAGGCGTTGTGGCAGAACGGGCAACGCATATTGCATCCCGCTGTAAAGATCGTGCATGCGAGCTGTCCGGGAAAGTCAAGAAGTGTTAGTTTTTGTAAGCCGTGTATTTTCATATTTGAGTTATATCCTTTTGTTTTTTGTATATTATAACTCTATTATTATGCAAGTTCAATCATATCGCCGAACGGGGGACAGAGACCGGGGCCGAACGGGAGGGCGGAACGGGGGACAGAGACCCGTTTTTTAAAATTTTGCGAATAAAAAACGGGTCTCTGTCCCCCGTTCCGCCCTCCCGTT
>JAGCTF010000202.1 GCA_017963755.1 Clostridia bacterium
GGAAAACGTGACCGATGCCATGCGTATGGCGTGCGGCCTCTATAATTCTGCGCTCAGCGAGATCGAGTCGGGCGCCGTTTCTCAGGCCAGGAGCAACCTGCGCAAAGCGACCGCGCTCTGTCCGGAATTCAACTACGGCGTGATCCTGTACGGAATCTGCACGTTTTATACGGGCGACCGCACGGGGGCAATGCGTATTTTCAACTCCGTAAAATCTCCCGCCGAGCGTACGCGGGCAATGAAAATATACGACCGCCTCGTCGATGAGGAATTATCCGTATCCGCAAAAGAAGTCAGCGGCGCGCGCCTGCGCAAAGCGATCGAATCGTTTACGGACAACCACGTTGACAGCGTGTACCGCAAGAATTCCGGGCGGGAGTATGAGGAAGAAACTATTGTCAGGCCCCGTGCGCTGTTTTTCGACAGCGAGCCGGGCATGGGCGACAGCGGCGTGAAGATCACCACCAGCACCTGGTCCAGGCGAACCGAACCGGACAAACCCTCCGATACCGACGACACGCAGTCCGCGTCCCGCCGTAAGACCGTTGTGACGCTCCACCAGATCCCGGAGCTGGAGGAAGAAAAAAAGCCGCGCCGCAAATTTAAGGGGGGTGGCTACGTTATTACTATTGCCGTTATTCTGCTGCTGTTTCTGCTTCTCATTGCCATAATCGGCTGGGTCTCCGAAAGTGCAAAACGGCGCACGCTTGAACGCGCCAACTCGTCCCGCCCGGAGGAAGCGTCTTCGGTCACTTATTCCGCGGATGAAACGATCCGCCTGTCGTCAACGACCACCGTTATCGCTTCCCTCGAGGGCAATATAAAGTTGTAAAAAGCCGTAAAAAGCTTTCAAAAAAGGCATTGACACGAAAATCGCCAGGTGGTATAATGCGAAACGCGCTCTTGAGAACGCACGCACCTTTAGCTCAGCTGGTAGAGCAACTGACTCTTAATCAGTGGGCCCAGGGTTCGAGTCCCTGAAGGTGCATAAACAAAAACAGCCCCACAGCGGGCTGTTTTTGTTTATACGGGAAAAGGGGACTCGAACCGAGCGTTAGCTGTAAAAAAGAATATACAGGCGAAAGTGAGAAGAGCGTAGGAATATGCCGGTGGCATATTCCAGCGAGGAGGGCCCTTTAAGCAAATCTCAAAATTACAAGTTAGCAGTTGAGATTTGCGTGGGCGAGTCCCTGAAGGTCAAATACGATTCAGGACTCGAACCGGGGTTCAAAACAAAGCGTGGGCGAGTCCCTAACGGCGCGAAACATTACGGGCTCGATACGGGCACCATCGTTTCTGAAAATGTTCGAAACGGATACTGTACTTATGGTTTCAGACGCATTTAGAAACAATCATTTCTAAAATTGCTCAAAACTATTGTGTTTTCTCTTGCTTTGTGTTAAAATTAAAACAAAGGAGGTCTTGCAAATGGATCTGTATAAAGAACTGGCAGCCTTGCGTTGCTTTACTCATAGCGACATGGTACATCTTACCGGATCGGAGAGCGCAGCCATATGGAATATAAAGAGCTATTTGAAAAAAGGCTATATCGAGCGGGTTCGGCGCGACCTCTATGCCGTCATAAGTATGGAAACGGAACAACCGATTCCGAACCGCTTTCAAGTCGCATCGCATATAACGGATGATTCCTTCGTATCTCATCATAGCGCATTTGAGTTTTACGGATATACCAATCAGGTGTTCTATGAGGTATTTTTTTCAACGGATAAAAGAGTGCGGCCATTCGAGTATGATGGTCTATATTACCATCCGGTATTGTGGCGTGGGAATAGCAGTATCATAGAGACGAATAACGGAGTTCGGGTTACATCGCTTGAAAGAACAGTAATTGACAGTGTTGCTGATTTTACTAAAATCGGCGGGTTGGAGGAATTGCTGCGATGCCTTACGCTTATACCTTTCCTCGATGAAACAAAGCTGCTTGAAGTGTTGGACGCATATGGTCGCGGACAGCTTTATCAGAAAACCGGATATATCCTTGAGGAATACAAGGATGAGCTGTCTTTATCTGAAGCATTTTTCTCGGAATGTATTAAACGCTCATCCTCCAGTAAAACCTATCTATTTGATAAACAGGCTGATTTTGTTTTTCACCCCAAATGGCTTTTGTATGCGCCAAGCGATTTGAAAAGACTTATTGACAAAGGAGCGAATCACTATGATGCAGTTTGACAGAATATCTCTCGGCAGGCAAGCTAAAGAACTTGGTTTCGTCAGGGATACATTTGAGAAGGTATGCCGCCTTGAAGACGTTTTGTCATTTGTTGAAAACGACGCACTGCTCTCAGATACGCTGGCATTAAAGGGCGGTACAGCCATCAATCTAACCATATTTGATCTACCTCGTTTGTCGGTAGATATCGACATGGACTACACAAAAGATGTTCCGAGAGAAGCCATGCTGCAGGAACGGGAGCAGATAACCGATCAAATTCGAAAATATATGACTTCATCGGGATACAGCATAAGCCCGAAATCCAAAC
>JAGCTF010000203.1 GCA_017963755.1 Clostridia bacterium
CGAGGATGCTTTTTCACTGGATTACGGTCAATACCTTCTGCTTCTTATCCTGCTTACTCCGGCAGACACGGTGCTTTACCGTATTGCTGACGTTATTGAGATCAATATGACTGATTACGTCGGTGAAAGATATATGCTCTCCGCAGTATTTAATAAACTTTCATGTAAAGTAAAGTACGAGCCAAAGCTGCTTTCGCCGCTGTTCAGTTCTTTCGGAAAGGAGAGGTTTGAAATTGAGATCGAAAAGACCGCTTCTTATTAAGCTCAGGTACCTGGGCGGATATGACGGCAGTTCCACTCTGGAGGCATGCATCATAATGCCTGCTGTCATATCGGTCATGCTTTTCTTCATATGCCTTCTTCAGACAGTTACGGCGCTCAACTGCCTCGATAAAGCGGTTATAAAAACTGCGCGGATTCTCTCTGATTACGGGATTCTATATCATGAATACGGGCTGAAAGAATTAGAAAACAAAGCATTGTCAAAAATCGGTTCGTTTCTTGAAGAAAAGACCGGCTCTTCAGAAGGCAGCAGCGTCCTGTTTAAATTTGCGGGGCTAAGAGAGTGTGCGACGTCGTTTGACGACGTACTTTATACTCAGATGAGTACGACGATTTGCAGGTATTATCTCGATAAAGACCCGCTGATAAAAGACGGATATGTAAAACTTGACAAACTGTCCTTTAACGGGAGCGCGTTTTATAATGAGGGGGACGACATCGAATTATACGCTTCGGCTATCGTTTTCGGCAGGATCAAAATAGGGACGAGCATAAAAACGCGAGCCTGGATAAGGGGAAATGACCCGCTGCTTTCAATTAACGAATCGGGTACTACTGTCTGGGAACTTACTAATTTTGCGAGAGGTAAAATATTGCGTACGATCTTTGGCGGAAACCTTCCGTATGATTATCCTGTGATCTCTGTTTTCGAAGAGGATACAGGTATGGCTACGATGATAAAAAGTCTCGATTTTACAGGACCGTATTATGCAAGCGGAAAAAACATGGAGAAAGAGCTGAAGGAGATGATCAACAAACTGGATAAATTTGATTCATCAGATGGATATGAGTTAAAAGATGATTATCCAGTCATTAAAAACGGGATGATAAAGGCTAAAAAACTGTTCCTCGTTATGCCACTGAACGAAATGGGGGAGAAACAGGCGGAGGCTTTGAGAAATTCTATTATTTTGGCAGGCGCGAAGGGTATAAATATAGAAACGGTGCTGTATCAGAAGTCCTCAAGATTTGTCAAAGAAGATGAAAACGGTGACGGACAATAGACTCCGCTGTTTTCCGGCACTATTTCTCTTTACTTTAAAGTGTTTTTCGTTGTATAATCCAGTCAGACCTTGATGAAGGTAACAGGCATTTTTCAAATATCTTCGGAGGAATTATGAAAACAGCTTTTTCTACACTCGGATGTCCTGACTGGGACTGGGACGTGATTTTAGCGACGGCAAAAGATATGGGGTTTAACGGCATAGAGATCAGGGGTATAGCAAATGAGATATACGCTCCGAAGATACCGGAGTTTCAGCATGCCCGCATAGAAGAATCCGCCGCAAAGCTGAAGAAAATGAAACTTGAGATCAGCTGCCTTACTTCTGCGTGTTATCTTTATGATAAACAGGCCGGAGACAGAATGATAGCCGAAGGGAAGGAATATATTGACCTTGCCGAAGCGCTAGGCGTTCCTTTCGTACGCGTACTCGGAGATAAAGATCCTCAGCCCGGGAAAGATATTGACGACGCATACGTCGCATCGGCGCTGAAAAAGCTCTGCTCTTATGCAAAAGGGAGAGGCGTTACGGTACTGATCGAAACTAACGGCGTTTTCGCCGATTCGAAAAGGATGCTGAAACTGCTTGATCTCGTGGACGATGAAACCCTCGGAGTGCTTTGGGACGTGCATCATCCGTACAGGTATTTTTCCGAAGCACCTGAATATACCTGGTCGCTTCTGGGCGGCCGAATTAAATATCTCCACGTTAAAGATTCCGTACTGCTGCCTGACGGGAAGCTCCGTTATAAAATGATGGGGTACGGAGACGTTCCGCTTGAAGAAACTTTGAAGCTTCTTAAAAGCAGCGGATATGACGGATATATCACGCTCGAATGGGTAAAACGCTGGTATTCGGAGCTTGAGGAACCCGGTGTCGTATTTATGCAGTTTAAGAGTTACGTAAACCGAAAACTCAGATGATGGAGTGGGTAAAATGAATCTGTATTCTGTTGGCCTTGTGACGGACGATGAAAAAGGTTTTGACCTCGCCGCTGTGATCGCGAAAAGCGGGTTCAGCGTATCTCTTTATATGACGGTTTTTGATACGCTTACCGATGAAGAGCAGAAAAGTCTTATGGCAGATTGTGCGGAACTTAATATAAACGTAAGCTCAGATCTGGATTCTTTTGTCATTGCCCTCGAATCTCCCAAAAAGGTTTTCATGTACAGCTCCTCTTCGGATTTTAACGCCAGGATCCTGCCCGGACTTCTTTCCGAACTGAATCCTGATGACGCGCTTGCGAATCTTTGCGATATGAATTTCACCGAAGCGGCGCATATCGTGGAAGAGCAGAAAAAGCGCGGCGTATTTTATCTTCCGACAGGCTTTCCGAGAGCCAGGATCGACGTTGAATCAGGCATTTCGATCATGCCCGGCGGGTACTACGAAGGGTACGAAAAAATGCGCGGAGTATTCAGCGAGATCGCTTCGCGTGATGAAGAAGGATTCGTATGCTGCCCATATATAGGTCCTGCCGGATCTGGTCAATACGTTAAAATGGTCGTTAACGGTCTGGAATATGCGCTGCTTGAAATAAACGCGGAACTGATTAACCTTGTAAAAGCGTTTTGCACGAAAGAAAACGATGATATAATCGAAATTTTATCTGATATTAACAGCACCGAATCGGAATCTTTTTTCCTCGAGATGTTTACGGATATCTACAGCAGATATGATGCAGGGACGGGGCAGCCGATAACTTCCCTTGTTTCTGATTCGGTTGAATACGGAAGAAGTGTCGTCTGGCTTTGCAATGAAGCAATGAATCTCGGAATGCCGCTATCTACCGTAAATGCGTCTCTCGAATTGAGATTCCTTACTGCGCTAAAAAGCGAAAGGATCGCATCGTCCAAGATCATAGGCGATATAGACGTTCAGAAAGTGCCTGAGCAGAACAGAAGGCTGTTTATCGAAAGGCTAAGAAAAGCAGCATATCTGGCAGGGATCTGTGCATTTGCTCAATGCTTCGGCCTTTTGCGCAGCGCTTCTGAAAAATACAACTGGGATCTCGATCTGCTGGCTATTTCAAGAACTATGCAGGTGAATTCGTATACGAGATCGAGATGCCTTAACCGTATCATCGAAGCGTTCGACAGAAATTACAAGCTTCACAATCTTTTTACTGATACTTATTTTCAGAAATGCGCTTCATCATATAGCAGCAGCATCCGCTATATAATAGCTATGGGAATGTCCGGCGGTATACCTGTTCCGGCGATGACAGCCGCGCTGGAATATATTGACCAGTACAGGTCAACGGATCTGGGCTCGGGAATCATTCAGCTTTCCAGAGATTACGTGATAGGGTCAGGATATCAAAGAATTGACCGTCCGGGTGTGTATAATGCAAACTGGGAGGATCAGGAGAGAATCATACGTGAAAAAATTATAAGCAATTGAACCGAAAGGGGCGGCATCTCAATTACTCGGCAGGCGTATGGCGGCCTTTTGTCCGTTCGACATACTCCTGCTCTTTTTTTCTGTCTTCTTCGTAACGGATATCTTTTTTAGTCGCGGCATACATTGACGCGGTGAAATATGTATGGATAAAAAATAGTACTGCGCCGGTAAATTTGAACGGGATACCAGTAAATCGGGAGATCATTACCATAAAATTCTGAAAACCGATCGTCCACCAGCTGAATATTGTGAAAAAGCCTGTCAGCCCGTTCGACTGCCCCTGACCCGCGATAAAACCCGCAAAAAACAGAATATACGAAATGACGCCTATCATCTGATAGAGAAAAATGCCTTTCGTGATCACAGTCTGCCTGCATATGCGGCAAATGATACAGAACGGAACGTGTATGAAATAGAGTATAAGGCTTAGTGTAAACGCAAGCGGGGAAATCACACTGTTTTCAACGTCAGCTTTCGAAACACCGAAAATGAAAACAGCGAGCACGTTCATAACAATAATCAATGCTGCAAGTAAAATACTTTTTATATTCGGACTCAGTCCGGAAAGCAATTTTTTCATATCATCTATCCCGCAGAACCTTGAAATAATAACGCGGTCTCCCTGTCCGGCCTGACCGCAAATAAAGTATATCATAATATAAAATCTATTTGCAAATCGCCAAAGTAAGGAATATAATAATAACACGTTTTCCACGTGACTTTTATCAAAGGAGTAGAGGACAATGGGATTTTTCAAAGAGTTTAAAGAATTCGTAATGCGGGGCAACGTAATCGATATGGCAGTCGGCGTTGTTATCGGCGGTGCGTTCGGTAAGATCGTTACGAGCCTGGTCAATGACGTTGTTATGCCTCCGATCGGTCTCGCCATAGGCGGTGTCGCTTTTTCCGAACTTAAAGCGACGTTAAAACCGGCCATCCTGGCAGAAGACGGAGAAACTGTTGTTAAAGAAGCAGTTACCCTGAACTACGGTAACTTCATCCAGACCATTCTTGAGTTCCTTATCATCGCGCTTTGCATCTTCCTTGTAATTCGCACGATCAACAAAATAAGGAAAAAGATCGAAGAGAAGAAAGCAGCTGAAGAAGCAGCAAAAGCAGCAGCAGAAGCCGCAGCAGCAGAGGCAGCAGCTGAAGAAGCTCCCGCAGCTCCGACTGAAGCCGAGCTCCTTGCAGAGATCAGGGATCTTCTGAAAAAAGAAAAAGGCGAAGCATGAACGTAAGTTCATAAAGGGTCATTGACCCTGTACAAAAATTGAAGCCCGGCCGTTCAAAGCCGGGCTTTAATTATATTCGTATCATCTAACCGGGATAGCGTTCTGCCTGCGAACCGGGAGATCAATTAATTTAAACGTTGAAACGGAACAGTGTAACGTCTCCGTCTTTCATCACGTATTCTTTACCTTCCGATCGGACAAGGCCTTTTTCCTTGGCCGCGTTGTACGATCCGCAAGCCATAAGGTCATCGTAGGCAACGATCTCCGCGCGTATGAACCCTTTCTCAAAATCCGAATGGATCTTGCCCGCGGCCTGAGGCGCTTTTGTTCCGTTCGTAATAGTCCAGGCGCGTACTTCCTTAGGCCCCGCGGTTAGGAAACTGATGAGGCCCAGAAGTTTGTAACCGGCTTTTATCAGCTGATCAAGACCGGATTCTTTAATGCCAAGTTCAGTCAGAAATTCAACGCGCTCATCGTCCGGAAGGGAAGCAATCTCTTCTTCAAGCCTGCTGCATATGGTGATCATTTCGGCATTTTCGGAATCTGCAAGCGCTTTCAGTTCTTTTACAAATTCAGAGCTGTAAGGATCGGCAACATCGTCTTCGGATATATTCGCAATATATATTATCGGCTTCGAAGTAAGCAGGAACAGCGACTTCATCACTTCGCTCTCTTCGTCACTCAGTTCGAGCGATCTTGCGGGTTTTTCTTCGCCTAAATGTGCTTCTATCTTTTTGAGCGTCTCGAGTTCGGCCAGGATCTTACGGTCGCCGCTCTTAGCCATTTTTCCGGTACGCTCTATCCTGCGTTCAACCTGTTCGAGGTCGCTGAGTATAAGCTCAAGGTTGATGGTCTGCACGTCGCCTGAAGGGCTGACGGAATTTTCAACCCGAATGATATCGTCGGAGGCAAAGCAGCGTACAACGTGCGCGATCGCGTCGCATTCTCTGATATGAGAGAGAAATTTATTTCCCAGACCTTCGCCCTTGCTGGCACCTTTCACCAATCCTGCGATGTCAACGAATTCTATTACGGCAGGTGTTCTTTTCTCGGGCGAATACATTTCGCAAAGTTTGTCAATGCGCTCGTCAGGGACTGCGACAGTTCCGACGTTCGGCTCAATAGTGCAGAAAGGATAGTTTGCACATTCCGCTCCTGCTTTTGTAATAGCGTTAAACAAAGTACTTTTTCCTACGTTCGGTAATCCGACGATTCCTATTTTCATTTTTTCTTCAGCTCCGGATTTATTTTAATCGGCCTGGCATAAATCCAGCCGTATACCGGATTATACCATCTTATTAAATTATTCTCAATAAAAACAACATTGAGAAAACTTCAAGATAATATTATAATATTCTACGGACTGTTTCAGCTGCGGCTGTTCAGCTACTTTCAGGGAAGGGATTCGAAATGGGAAACGTGAACGATATCATATTAATTGACGATGACGATCAGACGTTTAACATTATTTCGGGTTCTGACTGTCTGAAACGGTTCCGGGTAAGGCGCATTACGTCCGGCTTCTCTTTAGATGAGCTTAAAAATGCTCTCAGGAAATACGCGGAAGTAATTGACGGGGCGGGAGCTGTTATCACGGAACTGGATTTAAGCGGCGACATTGACGGTGTTGAACTGTTGAAAACGCTAAACGAACAGTTCAGAGGTGTGCCGGTGATTGTCCTCACGGGCAGGAAAGATCCTGCGGATGCGGCGATAGCGTTAGAGCTCGGAGCGTTCGATTACGTCAGAAAGCCTTTTGACGAAAGAGAGCTTTGCGCGCGTATAAAAAAAGCGATTAAGTATAATCCAAGAGAAGGAACGCTTTCTTCGTCTCGAACGTACCGCACATGCCGTGACGAAGTGCATGCCGGAACGCTTACTGTTAACAGAAGAAGTTACACTGTAACGAACAGCGGAATCCCGTATGCGCTCCCGCCAAAAGAGATAGAACTGCTGTTTTTCCTCGCTTCCGCGCCAGACGTTACTTTTTCAAGAAAAGAACTGCTTGAAAAAGTCTGGGGATTCGATTACTTCGGGGCAACAAGGACTGTTGACGTCCACGTGAGGCGTATCCGCGAAAAACTGTTTGATCCGGGCAACGACTGGTCGATCGATACGGTCTGGGGCGCTGGTTACAGGTTTACGTTAAACATTAATGATGACAATTAATGATGAGAAGAATTAGTACAGATATATAGAGGTGTTAGTTATGAGTGACGAAATCAACATAGAAAAGATCAATTCATCAGAGCCTGAGACTGCTGCCGAAACTGCAGCAGAAACCGCTGCAGAAACTGCCGTGGAAACCGCTGCTGAAACTGTTGCGGAAACCGCTTCGGAAATTGCTGCGGAAACATCTCCTGAAACTCGGGCAGAAGATAATTCTTCCGCGCCGGAAGAACAGTCGTTTCATTCATTCAGAGATTTCTTAAACAGTCTTTCTGAGACAGACCCTGGCGTTACCGTGCTCCCGGCAGATGACGTGGATGGCAGGGATAACATCGAAATACCTGAAACCGATGAAGAACCTACGCCGGATGAAATCAAAGCATCGCTTAAAAAAGTAAAAGCGGAATACAAATCGTTAAAAGCAGCGCAGAGAGAAGCTAAAGAACGCGAAAGAGAACGCACCGGCGGAAGCGGCAGAAAAGTTTTGACAACGATCATTATCTCGGTGCTTTCTTCAGTGATATGCTGCCTGCTCCTGTTCATTTTTATGTTCCTTTTCCCGTCAAGAGACATGAGCCTCTTCGCTACGCTTGCAAAAAGATACGCTGGGACAAAGACGGTTTATACTCACGATTCTTCCTCTCCTTCAAAGGTCGGCGATACTGAGATCGCCCCCGGATCTGACGTTACTATAAACGTCGAAGGCGAATTCTCCGCAGCGGCCGCATACGCGAAAGCCTCAGAATCGGTTGTCTCGATCGTAACCGTAAGGACAGGTACCGGCACAGACGGAAAACCGACTGAAACGCCGATCGCAGAAGGCGCGGGAGTCGTAGTATCAGAGGACGGAGAGATATTGACGAACCACCACGTTATCAGTTCGGTCATTGACACCAAAACAGGCGGGATAGCGGCCGGAACCAAAATATACATTTATTTTGACAGTCCGCTCAGCCGCCCGTATCAGGCTGTTTCGATCATAGGATATGACCAGGAATTTGACCTCGCCGTAGTGAAGATAGAACGCACCGGACTTAAACCGATCGAATTTTTCGATTCGGATAAACTTACAGTCGGTGAATCTGTTATCGCGATCGGAAGCCCGGGAGGCCTGGAATTTATGGGTTCCGTGTGCGACGGAATAATAAGCGGACTGAAGCGTACGGTAGTTTCGTCCGAATCCGGGGCGGCGCTTTATGATATGATCCAGATGACTGCTCCGATCAATCCCGGAAACAGCGGAGGCGCCGTCGTGAACAGTAAAGGACAACTCGTTGGCATAAGCGTCATCAAGATCGTCGCCGATAATTACGAGAGCATGGCATTCGCTATATCGTCAAATACCGCCTCGCGCATAATCAAGTCGTTCAGGCAGTACGGCAGATACGTAAAACCGCTTCTGGGCGTTACGATCAACACTCTTTACGGCTGGCGCGATGCAGATGAAAACGGCTGGCCTCTCGGAAGCCTCGTAGTTGAAGTATCAGAACAGAGCGGGGCTTATAAGGCGGGGATACAGCCTCAAGATATTATTGTTGAAATCGGCGGAAGCGCGACTCCTGATTATACGAGCCTCAGGACTTATCTGCTTAAATACGCGCCCGATGACGAAGTGGTATTTAAAGTATACCGCCCTTCGGAAGACAAATACTACGAATTCACAGTAAAACTAACCGCCGCCTGAAGCGCGTAACTTATAATATGGAACGAACCGAACTCGATAAAATAATAGCTCTGTTAAGAGCGCGCTATCCTGACGGGGACAAATGCAGCCTCGGATTTAACTCCGCGTTCCAGCTCCTCGTAAGTACGATATTGTCCGCTCAATGCACCGACGTAAGGGTCAATAAAGTAACTCCCGCTCTGTTTGCCCGTTTTCCGGACGCGGCAAGTATGGCCGCTTCTGATATTGACGAACTCGAATCGCTTATCAAATCGTGCGGACTTTATCACTCGAAAGCGGTCAATATCAGGAATTGTGCCAGGATGATCGTCGATGATTTCGGCGGAGAAGTGCCGGATAATCTTAACGACCTCGTAAAACTCCCCGGGACCGGCAGAAAGACCGCGAACCTGGTCATGGGCGAATGGTATAAAGAACCGGCCTACGTTATTGACACTCACGTAAAACGCATCTGGCATCTTCTGGGGATCTCTGACAGCACTACTCCGGAGACGATCGAGCGGGACCTCAGGGCGCTTATTCCGCCGGATGATCCTTCGGCCGCAGATGCGCTCGCACTCTCGCACCTGCTGATCACGCACGGCCGCAGCACGTGTGTGGCGGGGAGGCCCGATTGCGACAATTGCTGCTTAAAAGAGCACTGCGCTCATTATATTGCCCTTTGAACGCGATTATGTTAAAATTAAATATAAAGCACGGCGCATGAAACCGTACGCCTTGCCGCCTTGACCAAATAAACAACTACTTACCGTTATAGACAGGCTGAGACTTTAAGATGAAAAACAACAACAAAATAATGATATGCTCGTCAGTAATAATAGTAAGCATTCTTGCGCTTGCCATATTCTGGTTTACGCAGCTGGTGCTCACGTCTGCCAATGACACGACCCATGATCCGGAAATCACTCCGGAATATCAGGACAGTCAGAACGGTCCGGATCTTTCACAGATATACGTATCCCATTCATCGGGATACTATGAGACTGCAATTAAACTGGAAATGTATCCTCCGGAAGGTTACGACATTTACTATACCGTAACTATGTCCGCGGCGCGAAGTCTTACAGACGGACGATACGCTCCTACGGGCGAATCTTATTTCTTTATCGGGGGGAAGGACCCTGATCCGTCAAAACTTGATACTGAAGAACGTGAAGAGTACGGTAATTCACTTTTCAATTCTTCAGAAGGCAGGATGCGCACGTACAAATATTCCAAGCCTCTCGATTTTGTTAATACGAGCACTTTCTCTTCGCAGGTGATCACCGTTAAAGCCGCGCTGTTCAAGGACAACGTCCAGCAGTGTCCGGTCAGGCACTTTACTTATATTTTGGGAAGTATCACAGGCGACAAGTCGTACGAAGATATCTACGGTTCGATGCTGATCTCTATCACGATCGACGACGAGCTTCTTTATGACTACGAGCGCGGGATATTTATCAGCGGTAAGAAATACGACGAAGCGATGGAAAAAGGTGCAGCGATCGACCCGTGGACGCCGAGGAATTACAACCAGCGAGGTACCGACTGGGAGAGGCTCGCGCACGTCGATTTCTTTGAAGAAGACGGTACGCTCGTGCTTTCTCAGGTCTGCGGCGTCAGGGTCGCGGGAGGAACGAGCCGCGGGGCACAATACAAATCACTTAAGCTTGTCGCAGGCCCTCAATACGACGGAAATGAGAGATTCAACTACCGGTTTTTCGAAGGTGCGAAAGACGTCAACGGCGAAAATATCACTTCATTCAAGAAGCTCGTACTTAGAAATCCGCGCAACGACATTGGCGGGACAATGATCCGCGACCAGCTTCTTCATAAGCTCGGCGGCGATGTCGGAGTAGATTATCAGGAAGGCCGTAATGCCGTCGTTTACCTTAACGGCAAATACTATTCGATCATGTGCCTTCACGAATCTCTTGACGCTGACTTCATGGAAGATCACTACTTCGTGAATAAGAACAACGTCGCGTCTTTCCTTATCAGGTCCGACCAGTACCTGTTCAGGTACAAACAGGAGAACGGGACCGATGAGCAGTTCAAGTGCTTCCTGTCGGATATGAATTATCTTATTTATAACGACTTTAGCGGAACAGACGGACTTCAGAAGATCAGAGAGGTTATTGACGTCGAAAATTTCTGCAGATATATGGCTTACCAGTTATTCATCGTAAATCTTGACTGGCCGCATAACAATGTTCTCGTATGGAGATATTACGGACCGGAGAATTCATCTGTCACTGGTATGGACGGAAGATGGAGATTCGTACTCAAGGATCTTGACTTCGGCCTGAACGATCCGGAAACAGACACGTTTTCGCGTACACTTAACGACGGGCTTTACGGGAACGAGCCATGCCTCGGACCTGTGCTCAGGAATCTGCTTAAAAACCGCGCCTTTACGCTTATTTTCCGTCAATGCTGTTATCAGGTGACTGAAGTTCTTAATGAAGATTATCTGATCGAAAGGATAAACCAGGAGGTCGATGAACTCAGCCTCGATATGGAGATCTATTCTCTTTACAACGGCATTGGTATAGATGGCTGGAAGGCGTATTTCGATCAGTGGCGCGATTTCGCCAGACGAAGGAAAGATTATTTCCTTAAATACGTTGACCAATATGCTCCGGTTTAAAATTTGATGAAAAGATATATTGATACTCACGCGCACTATGCGGACGCTGCATTTGATATTGACAGAGACGAACTGATAAAAAATATGTTCGAAAACGGCGTCGTTTGCATAATTGACCCCGCCGTAGATCTTGCGTCATCTGTGAAAGCCCTGGGAATTGCCCTGAATTATAATAATTATTACTGTGCGGCCGGTATACACCCGCACGAAGCCGGAGACGCATCGGAAGAAGATTATCATAAACTCGCGAGCCTGATAAAAGACGATCTGAAAAACGCCGTAAGAAAGATCGTCGCAGTGGGAGAAACGGGACTTGACTACCATTACGATTTCTCGCCGAGGGATATTCAGATAGAAAACTTCCGGAAAAATATCCGCCTCGCTCTCGAGCTTGGTCTCCCTTTGATAGTTCACGACAGAGAGGCACACGCGGATTGTTTTAAGGTACTGCTCGAAGAGAGCGCTTTTTCCGGGAAAGTACTGTACCATTGTTATTCCGGAAGCGCCGAATACGCGCTCGAGCTGCTAAAGTACGGCTGCATGTTTTCGTTCGGAGGAGCGGTGACTTTTAAGAACGCGAAGAAATTCGACGAGATCTTCAAAGTGATTCCGCCCGGGAATATCCTGCCCGAGACCGATTCGCCTTATATGGCTCCTGAGCCGCTGCGAGGTTCAAGAAACAACTCCTTGAATCTGCAATATATTTACCCGCGCCTTTCGCTGCTGACAGGCATGGACGAAACAGATCTTGAAGTGCAGATGGCAGAAAACACAAAAAGATTTTTCAACATTTCAGATATTTGAAATCAATCAGAAAGGGGAGATGTATTTTGGCTTCAACTTATACAGTGATCGAAAATCCGTTTAAAAAGATCACACCTGAAACCAGGAACAAACTCAAAAAGTTCGTGCCGCTGATCATTATTGTCGTTCTTGCGATAATAGTGCTTTCATCGTGCTGGTACACGGTGAAAGAAACAGAAAGCGCCGTTGTAGTGACGTTCGGAAAAGTCACGTCTGTCGTTGACGAGGCAGGAATACATTTTAAAGCGCCGTTCGGCATCCAGCAAGTTTACAAGCTCGAGGTCAACGTCATAAAGAAAGTTGAGATCGGGTTCAAAACGCTTGATAACGGGACCACTGTAAGCGTTGACAACGAAAGCAAGATGATAACGGGCGATTTCAATATTGTCAACGTCGATTTCTTCGTGGAGTACAGAATTTCAAATCCCGAGAAATACCTGTACAGCAGCGTTGAACCCGAAGCGATCCTGAAGAGCCTCGTCCAGTCGCAGATAAGGACCGTCGTAGGTTCTTACGGCGTTGATGACGTGCTCACTACTCAGAAAAACGCGATCCAGAGCGAAATAAAAGAATCCATATATAATGAGCTTCAGGAGTACGACTTCGGAATAACGCTGGAGAGCGTAAAGATCCAGGATGCAGAGGCGCCTAACGCTGAAGTATCTCAGGCGTTTAAAGCAGTCGAAACAGCAAAGCAGGGGAAAGAAACTGCTATAAACGAAGCTCAGGCATATGAGAACGCCGAAATACCGAGAGCCGAAGCTCAGGCAGATAAACTGCTTCAGGACGCTCAGTACAGAAAGCAGAACAGGATCAACGAAGCGAAAGAACGCATAGCGATGTTCGAAGCGATGTACAGCGAATATATCCTGAATCCGGATATAACAAAAAGACGTATGTATTACGAGATGATCGAAGAAGTGCTCAAGGAGGTCAAACTTATCATTATGACCGACGACGGGAATACGCAGGCGCTGCTTCCGATCGACAAACTTTCGTAAAAGGGGGCGGACAATATGAAAAAAGGATTGAAAATATTTCTGATAATTGCCGGTCTGTTTCTGCTGTTCTGCCTCGCCAACGTTTTCTATACGGTGAAGGAGGACGAGTATGCGCTGCTGATGCGCTTCTCGAAAGTGGAATACGTGGTCGAAAATTCAGGGCTTCATTTTAAAGTACCTTTCATTGACAGCGTGAAAAAGCTTAAGAACAACGTACAGCTTTACGATCTGCCCGAATCTGACGTATTGACGTCCGACTCGAAAGCAATGAGCGTTGACAGCTACGTGTTGTGGAAAATAAGCGATCCTCTGCTGTTCTACAGAACGCTTGGTACTAATGCCGAAGCCAGGAGCCGCCTTGACGCTTCGACGTACAACGCACTTAAAACTATCATCGGTACGATGCCGCAGGAGTCGATCATCCAGCTTTCTGAAAGCGTGGGCAAGAACGATCTTAACAACCGCGTTTTTGATCAGGTCAAGGCACTTACTACGCCTTACGGGATCGAAGTTACGGACGTTAAGATCAAGCGTTTCGATCTGCCTAACGAGAACGAATCGGCTGTGTTCGAACGCATGATCGCCGAGAGGAACAAAATAAAGCAGACTTATATAGCTGAAGGCGAAGCGGAGGCTCAGAAAAAGCGCAATGACGTTGACAAGAACGTAAATATTATTATTTCGGACGCGCAGGCACAGGCGGAGGCAATAGCGGCGGAAGGCGAACAAGAATATATGAAAATGCTTGCCGCGGCGTATGATACGCAGGATAAGCAGGATTTCTACGCATTCATAAAATCTCTCGACGCGCTCAAAGCGTCGCTGATCGCGCAGGGCGAAGGGACTCAGGCAGGGGAAAAGATCGTGGTGCTTGGACCTGACTCGGAACTTGCTAAAATATTAAAAGGCGACATTATATCAGGGCAATAAGGAGGATCTGTTATGAGAAAAATCTTGACTGTTTTACTGGCATTAGTTCTAACTTTTGCACTTATTCCTGCTATTTCTGCCGAAGAAGCACAGGAACCCGAAAATCTTGTTTCGACCCTTTCAGGTGACACTGCCGGACTTGCGGTAGACGTTTCGGCATACGAAGGCGGTTCTGCTGCAATGCAGTTTGTTCTGCTTTCTCCGGCACTTAAGATTGAAGTATGCTGCCCGACCTGGAGCAGACCGAGCGGAGGATACTTCACGATGTCTCTCTTCAAATTTGAAAAAGACTATGCGTCAACTGTTGCCGGAAGCCCCGTCGCATCAGTACGCTACGACGAGTTTGACGACAACCAGTGGCTGAGTCTTGACTTTACGGCTGATAAGCCGCTGGAAGCGGGTGAATATATTGTCATTCTCGATGAACCTGAAGTCGGACAACCTTCCGGAGTATGGCTTGATAAAGCGACGGACAAGCAGCTTTATTATTCCGACGGGTTCTATGACGAAACCCATTCACTCAGAAGCCGCGTAACTTTCCTCGGTAATCCGGAAAACACTTTCGGCACGCCTGCGAAACCAACGGAGGAGGAACACGGAACTGATACTGAGCGTTCCGATGAACCCTACATGGATTTCACGATCTTCTTTAACGATCCTGACTGGGACTATATTCTGTCTCCTCAGATGGGTGTATCGACCGAATTTGAAGACGACCATCTTCTGATCAGCGTTGGACCTGCTTCAGATGATCCCCAGCTCATCGTTATGCTTAACGATATCGGAAAAGACGAAGGGGTTCTCGTCGAGAAATATCCTGTTATGGTAATGAAAGTGAGAAGAGTTCAAGATTCCGATCCTACCGTAGGCGAGATATTCTTCTTCACTGAAACCTCTCCGGGTGCTAAATCGGGCAATAATTTCAGATTCGATTACGAAGCAACGCTCGACTGGCAGTACGTAACGATAGATCTTTCCTCGAACAGGCGCTGCAAAGAGTATTTTACCGGTATGCGCTATGATATGTTCGATCACGCGCCTGAAGGCGGAAACCTTGAGATCGAGTGGATAACATTCTTCGAATCTAAAGAAGCAGCCGCAAAATTTAACGGTGATTTCTCTCCGTATATTAAAGCAACTCCGGTCCCTACGGCAAAACCCACGGAAAAGCCGGCGGATCCTACCGAAGTTCCTGTTGAGACGCAGGCACAGCAGCCTGAAAATACCGACAGCGCGCCTGTTACCACTAAAGCACCCGATAAAGACGATACGGACAAAACAGATAAAAAAGGTTCGCCTAACATTGGCCTTCTTATAGGCATCTGTGCTGCTTTGATCGTCGTCATCGCAGTAATAATAGTGCTGCTTTTGAAGAAAAAAAAGAAATGATCCGCGTCAATTAATTTGTGATTTTTGCTTCAAAAACGCGAATTAATTCTTGCAATCATTTATCTGTCATGTTATACTTTTCACCGTACGGATCAGTTTCCAAACCGTATCCGTACGATTCTTTTTGATTTTGCTAAGGAGTATGGTAGTATGAAAGAATTACAGCAAGAAAACAAAGAATGCCTCACCGTTTTACAGCCTGTGCTTGACGCGGTGAAAAAGAGAAATCCTAACGAACCTGAATTTCATCAGGCTGTCACGGAAGTTCTTGAAACACTTGAACCCGTTGCCGAAAAGCATCCGGAGTGGGTGGCGGCAGGCATTTTCGACCGCATCGTAGAGCCCGAGAGGCAGATCATTTTCCGCGTACCGTGGGTCGATGATAACGGAAAAGTCCAGGTTAACCGCGGCTTCCGCGTCCAGTTCAACAGCGCGATAGGACCTTACAAAGGCGGCATAAGACTGCATCCTTCGGTCAATATCAGCATAATGAAGTTCCTCGGTTTTGAGCAGATCTTCAAAAACTCTCTTACCGGTCTTCCCATCGGCGGCGGTAAAGGCGGCAGCGACTTTGATCCTAAGGGTAAATCCGACGGTGAAGTAATGCGTTTCTGACAGAGCTTTATGACCGAACTCGCTAAACATATCGGCGCTGACACCGATGTACCTGCGGGCGATATCGGTACCGGTGCAAGAGAGATCGGATATATGTTCGGTCAGTACAAACGTCTCCGCAACGAATTTACCGGCGTACTTACCGGCAAAGGACTTGAATGGGGAGGCTCTTTAGCAAGGACCCAGGCTACAGGGTACGGACTTTGCTACTTTATGGAAGCGGCAATGAACGATCACGGAGACAGTTTCAAAGGTAAAACGGTCGTCGTTTCCGGATCCGGAAATGTTGCAACGTATGCAGTAGAGAAAGCCACACAGCTCGGTGCTAAAGTAGTTGCGATGTCCGACTCGGGCGGTTATGTTTATGACGCAGAAGGGATCGACCTTAAGGCTATAAAAGAGATCAAAGAAGTGAAGCGCGCGAGGATAAGCGAATACGTTAACTACCGTCCGAACGCCGTTTACACGCCCGGATGTAAGGGAATATGGACGATCAAATGCGACGTTGCCCTTCCGTGCGCGACGCAGAACGAGATCGACGGCGAATCCGCTCAGATCCTTATTGACAACGGCTGCCGTATAGTTGGCGAAGGTGCTAATATGCCTTCCACGCCTGAAGCTATCGCTATTTTCCAGAGTAACGGAGCGCTGTTCGGACCTGCAAAAGCTGCGAATGCCGGCGGCGTTGCCACATCCGCTCTCGAAATGAGCCAGAACAGTATGCGCTATTCATGGACGTTCGACGAAGTTGATAACAAGCTTCACGATATTATGGTCAATATCTACAAGAACATCAGCAAGGCTGCGGCTGATTACGGCATGAAGGGTAATCTCGTCGCAGGGGCAAATATAGCAGGCTTCGAGAAGGTCGCTAAAGCAATGTACGCTCAGGGAATCGCATATTAAGAGCGTTGACCAGGTGATAATTCAGAACGCCGCTCGGGACGCTCCTCAGCGGCGTTTTTTTGAAAAAGGAAAGAGTGCGGACACGATATGATCCGGCCGGGACGTTATGAAACTTGAATTTGGATACGGGAAAGGAATACAGACGGTCAATGTTGCCGAAAAACATCTTTTAAAGCAGCTTCTTCCGCTTTCCGGAGGAGGAGGCATAGATGAGTATGCCGAGATCGAACGTGCCCTTAACGAGCCCGTAGGCACAGATATTATTGAATCTTTATTTAAGCCTGGCGAAAAAGTCGCGATCGTAATTAGCGATATCACGAGGCCGATGCCTTCTTATAAAGTTCTCGTACATATCATTGACCGGCTCAACAGAGCGGGGATACCTGATTCCGATATAACCGTAGTTTCCGCACTCGGCTCACACCGCAGGCAGACTAAAGAAGAACTTATCAGACTTGCAGGAAAAGAGTGTTTCGACCGCGTTAAAGTCGTTGACAGCGATCCGGACGACTGCGTAAGGTTCGGCGTTACCAGAAGAGGCACACCCGTAGATATTACGCGCGATGTGGCTGAAGCAGATAAAAGGATCTGTGTGGGAAACGTTGAATTTCATTATTTTGCGGGTTTTTCCGGCGGGTATAAAGCGATCATGCCGGGATGCTCCACACCGGCCGCGATCCAGTCGAATCACAAATTAATGACGAAAGAAGGTTCAGTCGCAGGAAACATAGATACCAACCAGCTCCGCGAAGATATTGACGAAGCGGGAAAAATGGTAGGAGTGGATTTTATTCTTAACGTTGTCCTCGACGAACATAAAAATATCGTTAAAGCATATGCCGGAGACCCGGTACTTGCCCACAGAAACGCCTGCGAGTTTCTCAGCAATATGTACGGCGTCCCGATAGATAATAAAGCCGATATAGTTATTTGTTCTCAGGGAGGATTCCCGAAAGATCTTAATCTTTATCAGACACAGAAAGCACTCGATAACGCGAAACACGCAGTCAGAGACGGAGGAGTCATAATTTTAGCGGGTGCCTGCCAGGAGGGACTCGGAGGAAGCGTATTTGAAGAATGGATGACCAAGGCAGCTTCTCCCGATGAACTTATTGAACGCATAAATCAGCAGTTCGTCCTGGGCGGCCACAAGGCTGCGGCGATCGCCATGGTACTAAAAAGAGCAGAAATTTATCTGGTTTCGGAAATGGATCCGAAACTGGTTAAAAATATATTTTTCAGACCTTTTTCGACGATTCGCGGCGCTTATGCAGCCGCGCAGCATAAATTCAATGGAAACGGTACTGTAATAACTATGCCGTTTGGCGGAAGCACGCTTCCGATATTAAGATGAGGTGAAATTAAATGTTTTATAACGCACAGCACGTAAACAAATTTATTACAGGGGATATAGACGAACTCGTATATTTTGCCGAGGCAAGAAATTCACTGCAGTTCGAGATGCTGCTCAGTGAGATACACGTTGCCGATATCAACTGCCACGAAAGCATCACGGACCTTGTCCTTGTGACCGGACCTTCGTCTTCGGGTAAAACAACGTTCTCGAATCTGCTCGCGGGCAAGCTCAGAAATGACGGATATAACTGTACAGTGATTTCACTTGACAACTATTATCACGACAGGGATCACCTCCTTGAAGAGGCTCTTAAGGCGGGCAAGACTCCTAAAGATAAGATGGATATCGATTTTGAGTGTATCGAAGCGTTTAATACCGAGCGCTTCAAACTCGACATGAACAGTTTTATCGCCGGCAATCCTGTCAGAATGCCTGTGTACGATTTTAATACCGGTAAAAGCCTTGAAAGCGACAAGGTCCTGACTCCGACCGAAAAAGATATGATCATAGTAGAGGGCATCCAGTCGCTTAATCCGCTCCTTATCGAAGGTATAGATTTTCACAGAGTTTTCAGAGTTTATATCTGTCCTTTCGATTATTATCAAGGCAGTTTCCACGGCGAATCTCTTACTGTTAATCCCAAGCAGATACGGTTCATGCGCCGCGCTATACGTGACAGCATACACCGCAACTCTCCGTTATCGCTCACGATCAGTATGTGGGACGGTGTTAGAGAAGGCGAGGAGAAATATATCAAGCCTATGAAGCAGTATGCCGATTTCTTCTTCAATTCTTCATTCGAATACGAGATCGCTTATTTGAAATATAAGATACTGCCTCTTTATGAAGAACTGTCAGATAAAGACAAGCTCAAGTTCTCCAGAATTCTCGCTCCTGAAAAGCTTGCACCGTTTATTCCTGTCGGAAAGCTTAACCTTCCTGCCGATTCGATATTCAGGGAATTTTATATGGAGTGATATCGGCGTACTGACGCGGTCTTTCACTTGACACGTGCAGCGTGTAAAAACTATAATAATAACGATGCGAAAATATCGCAGGCATATAATGATCTGCTTTGACATATAACCGGAACGGGAGGCTAATTATGACAGATTCAGGAACCATTTTCTTTTCAAAAGTGAATGAACGCGAACGTCTTATAAGAGGCATTTTGAATGACGTTTACACGGCGCTGTCCGAGAAAGGGTATAACCCGATCAGCCAGCTTGTAGGGTACGTTATGTCAGGTGATCCTACTTATATCACTAATCATAACGGTGCCCGTTCGATGATCACCCGCATAGAGCGGGACGAGATCGTTGAAGAGCTGTTTAATTCTTATATTTCGAACCAGATGAAAGATAAGAAGGAACCGTTAAAATGACTCTGATAGGTGTTGATTACGGCGACGCCCGGACAGGGATAGCCGTGTCTCCTGACGGTGTCTGTTCAGTCCCTTATAAAACGGTCGATTCATCGAACGGCAGGAAAAAGACAGCCGCTCTGGTAGCTTCGATCGCTGCCGGAAAAGCCGCGGACGTCATTGTCATCGGTTATCCTCTTAATATGGACGGCAGCAAAGGAAAAAGAGTCGTTGTCACCGAAAAATTTGCGAAAGCGCTGAAAGAAGCGCTTTCGGAATTGTCATACGATGCAACGATCGTTTTTCGCGATGAACGTCTTACTTCGAAGGAAGCGGAATCGATGCTTAGAAATGCGGGTCAGTTTAATCCTGAAAAGGGGATCAGCGACCAGGTGGCTGCGCAGCTTATACTTCAGGATTATATTGACAGCACAAATATGAAAGGATGTTGATTTATGGTCAGCAATGATAATACAGAAAAAAGTTTTGACGAACTTGTAAATCAGATCACGGAGCTTACTCAGAGCGAAGCTGAGACTGAAACGGATGCTTCTGCGGAAGCGACTGTTTCAGAAGACGGTGCCGGAGACGGTTCCCTCGATTCTCCCGACAGCGAATACGACGGCTTCGAAGGTGCGAATATAGTATCGCTCTATGATGAAGAAGGTAACGAATTCGAATTTGAACTTCTCGATTACGTGGATTATAACGATAAACTTTATGCCGTAATGATCCCGGCAGAGCTCTCAGATGCAGAAGACGATCAGGTCGCTGTCATCATGGAGACCTATTTCGAGGGTAACGAGCCCAACTTTATTTTTGTCGACGATGAAGAACTTGCGCAGAAAGTCCTTGACGAATTTTCTGCCGGAAGCGGAGAATGAGTTATGCTTGTTCCGGCTTTTGTTGACATTCATATGCACGGCTGCGGCGGGAATGATGCAGGCACGTGTGATATAGACGGCCTCACCGATATGTGCCGTCTGCTGGCGCGTCACGGTACCGGCGCTTTTCTTCCTACGCTTCCTTCGGTTTCTCCCGAAGTTTCGAGGAAAGCGCTGTCTGTGATCGACGCAAAAATGAAAGCACAGTCTGAGCAGATACTTAAAGATCCTGAGCTCGGTGGAAAAGGAGAGAAACGGATCTCTGAAGCACTTGTTCTGGGGGCGCATCTTGAAGGACCGTTTATGCTGCCGGAATACAAAGGCGCTCATGAAGAAGCTGTACTGCTTCCTGCTACGATGGACAATTGGAAGCGCCTCACCGACGGGTTCGAGCACGTAGTTAAAAGGGTCACGATCGATCCGCTTTGCCCGGGGGCAATGTCTCTTATCCCTTATCTTGTCGATAAAGGTATCACAGTCACTTGCGGCCATACGGCTGCAGACAGCGATACTATTATGGAAGCCTTCCGCGCAGGCGCCACTTCCGTAACCCATATCTTTAACGCTATGCCTTCGATCCATCACAGAAGACCCGGGCCAGCTGCAGCCTCGCTTGCAGATGATAATACTTACACCGAGCTGATCTGTGACTTTCTCCACGTTAATAAGATAGTTTGCAAGATGGTCGTAAAATGCAAATCTCCCGATAAAGTCGCGATCATTACGGATTCGTGCGAAGCGGCCGGAATGCCTGACGGAACATACCAGCTCAGCGGGCAGGAAATCAAAGTCATAAACGGAGAAGCGCGTATGGAAGACGGAAGACTGGCTTCAAGCACCGTTTTTGTTGACATTGAACGTCTGAACCTCATGAGCCTCGGCTTTGGGGAACGGGATATTTCAAAACTTACGCATTATACTCCTATCAACTGTATTTCGCCGGATATTACTGTAAAAAAGTATCTTTCGTATCTTTATGCCGATATTGGTGAGAACGGTTTGGCAAAAGGCCTGATTTATAAAAAATAAGTCCTTTTTCATTGACATGGATCGATTTATAATATAAAATTAAACAGATTATGATTGTGCTGCCACGGCAGCAGGATCTGATCTGTATTTTGTTATTTGATTTAAGAAGAAACAGGTGAAATGATTGAGATTTGAGACAAAATGTGTTCAGTGCGGATATGAACCTCACAACGGCGAACCTCGTGTTCTTCCGATCGTTCAAAGCACGACTTATAAGTATGATACAGCAGATGCGATGGGCGCGCTTTTCGATCTGAAAGCGGACGGCTTTTTCTATACCCGGCTTGCGAATCCTACCGTTGACGCGGTAGAAAAGAAGATCGCGGCCCTTGAAGGCGGCGTTTGCGCTGTAATGACTTCTTCTGGTCAGGCTGCGAGTACATTCTCGGTTCTTAATATCTGCAAAGCGGGCGACCACGTAGTATGTTCTTCAGCTATTTACGGCGGGACCTATAATCTTTTTAACAAGACACTCAGGGATCTCGGTATAGATTTTACTTTTGTTAATCCGGATATTTCCGAAGAGGATCTTGACGCCGCTTTCCGCGAAAATACTAAATGCGTTTTCGGCGAAACGATCTCCAATCCTTCACTTGACGTGCTCGATATTGAACTTTTCGCGAATGCTGCTCACAAACACGGCGTTCCGCTGATCGTTGACAATACTTTCGCGACGCCCGCAAATTGCCGCCCGTTTGAGTTCGGTGCGGATATCGTCACCCATTCGACCACTAAGTATATGGACGGACATGCCTGCGCACTGGGAGGTGTCGTTGTCGACGGCGGGCGTTTCGACTGGACCGCTTCCGGTAAGTTTCCTATGCTTACCGAGCCGGACGAATCGTACCACGGAGTTACTTATACGAAGTCGTTCGGAAATGCCGCCTACGGTGTTAAGATGCGTACGCACCTTATGCGCGATCTCGGATCGATGCAAAGTCCTCAGAACGCATTTTTGCTTAATTTAGGGCTCGAGACGCTTTTCCTGCGTATGGAGCGCCATTGTTCTAACGCAAAGAAGGTGGCCGAATTCCTTGAAAGCCATATTAAGAGCGGTAAAATAACATGGGTGAATTATCCGGATCTGGAGTCAAGTAAATATCACGCCCTTGTTAAAAAATATCTTCCGAAAGGCTCGTGCGGAGTTATTTCTTTCGGCGTGGCAGGCGGAAGAGAAGGCGCAATCAAATTTATGGAATCGCTTAAACTTGCTGCGATCGTAACACACGTCGCTGATGCGAGGACATGCGTCCTTCATCCTGCGAGCACCACCCACAGGCAGCTTTCCGACAGGGAACTTGAAGAATGCGGAGTAACACCGGATCTTATCAGGCTGTCGGTCGGAATCGAAAACGTTGATGACATTATTGAAGATATAGCAGGAGCACTGGAGAATATTTAACGGATCGACACGCCGTAAATGATTTTGAGAGGATTGGACCTATGGATCGTGAGTTTCTTGATTTGATCAAAAAAGCCGAAGCGGAAGCCGCCGCTGTTATAGAGGAGGCTAAAATCAAAGCTGCCGAAATCGAAAAAGAGGGAGAAAGAAACGCCGAGGAATCAGGTTCCGGATCCCGCTCTGAATGGGCTAAGCGAAAAGAGACAGAATTAGGCGAAGCCAAATATAAAGTTAAGAAAATATACGATAATAAAAAGACGTTCCTGACAGTTGCACTCAACGATAAGAAACTTATAGCTGAGAAAAAACTTGACCAGGCTGCCGCGCTGATAGTTGAAAGGATTCTGGAAAGCTGATGGCTGTTTCTAAAATGAAACGCATGAGCCTCGTCGGACTCCTGCGTGATAAAGAAGAA
>JAGCTF010000204.1 GCA_017963755.1 Clostridia bacterium
ATTTTATAATAATTTAAAATATAATAAACAAATAAGTCAGGCAGTCATCCGGCAAAAAGGTAGGCCTTTATCTTTTCAGAAAACCGCTCTTCGAATACTTTGTTATATATATCGTTCGGAATAGGTCCGGATCCTGCAAAAGGATCTTTTTTCCGTTCTTCTTCACAAATGTCAAGGAATTCTTTCAATTCGTTCTCGCCCCGAACCATGCTGAGATAATTGATAAGTGTCCAGTCATATGCTTTTTCATAAAGATCGGACTGCATCAAAGCGTGGAAATTGGCTTCGATATTATACTTGACCTGCCTCAGCTGAACGTTGACCATATCACCAAGCTCGATGACAGCATATTCAGCGCAGTGACGTTTATTAAAATGTGAGCCGCAGGAACCGGGATTCACAGCGATCTTCCCGTTTTTCTCCCACTTCCACTGCTCATGGCTGTGTCCGCAAAGCAGAATATCCTCATCTATCGCCTCGAGCCATTCTCCGACCGGCGACAGCCCGGCAGATTTATAGCAGAGTTCAGTCTGCGAAAAAGGAGAACCGTGAACTGCTTTGATCCTGTACTTGTCTGTCGCGATCGTAAGGCACTGGGGCAGTTTACGGATATACATAAGATTTTTAGAAGTAAGCTGCCTGTAAGTCCATAAAAGAGACGCGAACTGGTCGTAAAGGATCCAGTAATCAAGCATTTCCGGGGCGTTTTTCATGTATTGTTCACGGTTTCCGGCAATAACAAGTTCTGTCAGGTCGCGGACAATATTTAAGCATTCGTTCGGCTTATGCCAGTCGGAAACTATATCCCCGAGCACGACGTAACGGTCTGCGCCCAGCATTTTGCTGTCGTCAATGCACGCCTCAAGCGCCGCGAGGTTTGAATGTATGTCCGATATTACCGCGATCCTTAAATTATCCACTGATTGCCCCCGATTCCGTCTATTGACCCATTACTGCGTTCAGAAGCAGATGAGCGATACGAGAAGAACTCCCGGAAGCGCCTTCAGTTCGTCGATGATCACAGAATCGACTGCCTGGTCAACGCTTACGAATGCTTCTGCTTTATCGCCTTTGACTTTTCTGCTCCATTGCATTGCCGCAATATTGATATTGTTGTTTCCGAGCACAGTACCGATCTTACCTACGATACCTGGAACGTCTGTGTTCTTGATCGCAAGTACGTAATCCGTAGGCTCGAAATCGAGCTTGTACCCGAAAAATTCGACTATTCTTATTTCGCTCTTTGCAAATACTGTGCCTGATACGGAAAGATAGTCACCTTTTACTGTAACAAACTCAGCCGTCATAAGGTTAGTGTATTTATCGAGCTGTGAAGATCTGCTCTCCACAAGCTGGATGCCCATATTATCGAGCATGAGCTTTGCGTTTACGTAATTTACTTTATCATTCACGATAGGCTCCAGGAAGCCTTTAATGAAAGAGAGCGTAAAGATATCAGTAGCGGCATCGGGCGCAGCGAGATCTCCGGAATACTTGATCTTGATCTTTTTAACAGGCGTTTTTTCAGTCTGGAAATATATTTTACCAAGTGCTTCGGAGAGTGCGAGATAAGGCCTTAATTCAGCCATATCGGAAGCACCGAGCGGAGGCATATTGACCGCCGCGACCATCTCTCCTTTAAGTGCTTTTGCAACGAGCTCGGCGACCGCGGTACCGACGTTGAAATTAGCTTCCTTCGTTGACGCACCGAGGTGAGGAGTGATGATGCAGTTATCAAGTGTAAGCAGCGGATTCGTATAATCCTGCTCCTCCGGAAGCTTGTTATAGTTAGGTTCAGGATTGAGAACGTCGAGGCCCGCACCTGCGACTTTTCCCGAAACAAGACCGTCATAAAGCGCTTTTTCGTCAACGAGACCGCCGCGCGCTGCGTTAACTATCCTCACGCCGTCCTTGCATTTTTTTATCTCTTCGCTTCCGATAATTCCGATCGTTTCGGGCGTTTTAGGCGTGTGAATAGTAATAAGATCTGATACGGCGAGCAGCTCGTCGAGCGTCTTGGCTCTTTTAACGCCGAGTTTTACAAAACGGTCATCGCTGATATAAGGGTCGTACGCGATCGCGCTCATACCGGATCCGGTAAGTTTTCTGGCGACAATGCTTCCGATTCTGCCGAGCCCGATTATACCTACCGTCTTCCCTTCAAGTTCGGATCCGATGAATTTTCCTCTGCGGAAATCGTGGTTCCTGCCTGCAGAAACAGCCTGTACGAGGTTCCTGAACACGGCGTAAGATAAAGTAATAGCAAGTTCAGCCGCAGCCATGGTATTGCTCTCGGGAGTATTGACAACGATTATTCCTTTTTGGGTGGCGGTCTTGAGATCGATATTATACACGCCGTTCCCTGCGCGTCCGACAACTTTAAGATTAACTGCTTTTGCTATCAGTTCGGCGTCAACTTTCGTTACGCTTCTGACAATAAGTCCGTCATACTCATTGATTATTTTAAGCAGTTCTTCCCTTGCGATACCGAACGATACCGTAACGTCGAAACCGGCTTCTTTCA
>JAGCTF010000205.1 GCA_017963755.1 Clostridia bacterium
ACTACCTTATTTTTCGCCAGCGAAGCCGAGTGAATGGCTAAGAATTTTGTTTGACCGAAATGCGAACCGATCCCGGGGTTCGCATGAGACCCAAAATTCGTGCCATCACTCGGTTCGCCTGCCACTTGCCACTGTCCGTTTCCCTCCTCTTGTGATATAATAAAGCCCTACTTATAGAGCGACATCCGAATCAGAAAGGAACCAGACAAAATGGCAGATCTCAATTTTAACCCGGTAATAGACCGCTACGACCTTGACACCGCGATGCACCCGTTATGGAAGGGCGATACGGTGTACAACGAATCAGTAATGTTTTTGGGAAAGAACGACGTTGCCCGCCTGACGTTCCAGCCCGAAAAAGTTCTGAGCATACGGTCTCAGGACCTTAAGACCGAATACGAAGAGGGGCGCGATTACATCTTCCGGGACGGAAAAATAACGTTGACCGAAGACACTCGCATCACTTTTATTCCCGAAGAGCTTTATTACTCACACAACAAAGAATCGGATATCGTGCTCGAGGTCATGAGGGACGGCGAACGCAGCGAGACATTCTACAGCGAATCGATATGGAAATACCAGGTCTTCGTGACGTACACTCATGTCAAAGACCGCGCACTCTTCATTCCACCCGATGAAAGCGCGTCGTTCACCCGCCTTCGGGGCAAGTTCGAGCGCGGCGAAGACGTTACGCTGTTTTTCTTCGGCGACAGCATCACGCACGGGGCATCAACGTCCGGTTTCTTTAAATCCGAGCCGTTTACGCCGATATATCCGGTGATGGTCGCGGATCATCTGGGAAAAAAGTACGGTTATACGGTCAATTATATCGAATCCGGTCTTGAAGGAACGCCTCCGTTGCCGAAAGCCCCGGCAGTTTTCGGCGATCGCGGCACTTTGACCTTCATAAACACCGCTGTGGGCGGCTGGCAGATACAGCATGCGATCGACCGCTACGACACATATATAAGACCGTTCCTTGACAAATACGGGTGCGACTTCTTCCTTCTGGCGTTCGGAATGAATGACGGCTTCAGAACCGCAGACGAAGAGAGGATCCTTTACCGCAAAGCGATCGATCTCATATATGCGCAGAAACCGGACGTTGAGCTCCTGCTGGTGTCAACGATGCTTCCAAACAATGATATCGTTAACGGCTGGTTCGCAAATCAGGGCCTGTACGAACCCGTACTCTACGAGCTTTCGGACGATTACCGCGCTATGGGCAGATCAATCGCCGTCGCTCCGGTTACGTCGATGTCCCGCTGGCTTTTAGAGACGAAGCGTTTTCGCGATTACACGGGCAATAACGTTAATCACCCGAACGATTTTATGGCCCGGGTATATGCACAGGTGGTCTTAAGAACAATAGAAGGCAACTGATGCTGCGGCAATGCATTGTGCGCCGAACTGCCTGACGTTCACGCAAATGCCTGTAATCCGTACCGTCACATATAATATTTAAGAGTTTCGTCAAGATATTTTCTGAAAAACTCTGCCCTTTGGGCAGCAAATTCCGAGATGTCGTCAAACGACTTCTCCCAGTGCGCAAACGTGTATGCGGCATATATTTCCCCTCTGGACTTCCAGAGCTCTATATGCCGCTTTATTTCGTTTTTCGCTAAAGATTTATAAAACAGCGCGGTTTCCGTGATATATCCTGCCTCTTCCTGCGAACACAGCACGTCGCAGAAGCGCGTAAATTTAGTGCGGAATTCTTCGGAGCGGAGCAGGAAGTCGAACAGCCCCTGAAGTTTCATATCGTCGCCGTAAAGGCCTGTCGAGCTGTCAAAGTCGTATCCTTTTCCTTCGCGGTAAAAGACGAGCAGGCGGTAGAAAGTATCCGTATCCGCCATAGAGTACGTCGTTTTGGAGACGCGCGAAGGCTCGTCGTGCAGAGCGAAGCACAGGTCCATGTCGCGGATAACGAAGCGCCATTTACCGTCGGAAAAAGCAGCCGCGCTCACGTCCGAACCGCCGCCTGTATAGCGCCAGACCATCGCGTTGTTCTGGGGCCAGTCGGTGTTGCACAGGTAAAGCATAGCGGCAAGGTACGCAGCGGCGTTGTCAATATCTATCTGTCCCGCGACGTATTTGTACGCTGCCTCATAATCCGGAGCGAGGGCGTTGTCAATGGCATATTCGCACAGCTCGAGCCAGCTGTCGAGCTCCGCCTGTGTCCCGGCCTCGACCTGATAATACAGCTTTTTGCCCTTGATAACCGTTATTTTCTCCTTGTCCAGCCCGTACCGCTCAGCGATCAGCCGCTCGTCAAAATCTTCCTTCATGACCGCCATGCCGTAGTACTCGCCATTGAGATAGACGCATACGGGTACGCAGCGCTGTGCGAACACGGATATTCCTGTGCGTTCCTCAAGCCCCAGGCAGTATTCGTTCGCGATACAGTCGCGCAGCAGATTCATGCGCAGGAAATTCTCCCTGGCCTGGTGCGGAGAATCGTTGCCGCCGTTACGCAGTAGAAACCGGTCGTATTCAGTGAAACCGTCGCCGAAAAGATCAGCGTGAAACTTGCCCGAACCGCCGTATTTCAAGCCCGTTTCGTCAAACTCGTCCGGTTTTCTGGCAATAATTCTGAGCGAAGCGGGATCGAACGAACGCGAACCCGAACCTGCAAGCCTTATTCCGGCGTCCTGACGAAGCACGAGTTTCCCGTCCGGCTCGTAAATTTCTACACTCGCGGGTCTCTCCCACTCCGAACCGGAGCCGGATCTGTTGGCAAGTATTCCTGTTTCCTTCGAGTACAGGTCCGCATTATCTACGGCGAGCGCGACTATGCGTAGGTCAACGTCAGCGGAAATAATATACGTGCCTGTGGCGATCTGCCCGAGCTGCTCCCCTTTCGCGGAAAACAGCGCAGCGCGTATCACTTTCGATCCGCTTGCGACTATCGGTTTTGTGTACTTTTTGGAATCCGCTTCGGGCTCGTCGCCGTTTTCGGTATATGTGATAAATGCCCCCGCAGGAGCGTTTTCCGGCAGGGACAATACTATTTCCGTTTCGCTGTTGTAAATGCCTCCCTCGGGCAATAGCTCCGGCGCAAGGCCGCTCTTTTTCGACCCCGGTCCACCGTTTACCGAAGAAGGGTCAGACGTATTGCCCGCGCCTGACTTGCGGCCGTCCGACGTGCCGCAGGCGCAAAACAATATCAGTACCAGGCTTAGAAAAAGAGAAGTGAGACGTTTCGTTGCTATTGACCTCCCCGTCAACAGTCGTCGGTCTGTCCGGCAACTGACAATTCGTGTCGTAGAATTATAGCTCAAAGCTGCCGGATACTGCAACAAATTATGCGGCGCGCAAGTTATGCGGCGGGCAATGCGTCCGCAGGTAAGCGGTTCCCTCAGGCACCCCGTTTTTTATTTGACCTTCAGCAGCCCCTCGTCAGTCACGGTAAGTTCAGCGATCGCGGGACGTTCGCTGAAATCAGGACCGTAAAACGCAGTAGTAAACAATTTGCCCTCTTTGTCGAAGAAAAGGTTATTGTGCCCGCCGTACTTCAAAAGCAGGCGACGCTCGCTGTACGGGCCGAAAAGATCGTCCGAAACGGCGTAAAAACTGTCGTACGTCTGGCAGGGCGTTCCGTCTTCCCTGAAATGATAGCAGTACGTCGCAGAGCAGAGGTAGTAAAGACCGTCGATCTTGATCACGTAGCAGCCTTCGAACCCTACTCTCTTACCGCTCTCGCTCATAAGCGCCTTCGGAGCAGTCTTCATACCGGTCATATCAGCATCCATCTCCGCGATAAGCCCGTCGCCCCAGATAGCGTACACCTTTCCGTCGTCGTCAACAAAAAACGTCGCGTCGATCGTATTGAACACCGGCTTCGTGCATATGTCTTCGTACGGCCCTTCCGGTCTGCCGGTCGTGCTGCGAAGTACCGCGCCGCCCATAAGGCCCCAGCCGAGCGAATAGCAGATATAATAATTGCCCTTCACAAAGTGGAGTTCCGGCGCCCAGATAGGCGACGAGCCGTCCGTGATCAGTTCTTTCTGCCACGTAGCGTCTTTTTCATAATTCCAGACTGCACCCAGATCCTCCCACTCTGCCAGATCATCCGAGCGGTAAACGTGTATCTCCTTAGTATTTTTCCAGTCGTTCGGATCGTACGTGCCGGTCATATAGTATTTTCCGTCGCGGTCAAGCATAATGAAAGGGTCTCTAAGATGTACGTCGGAGATCCTGGCGAGCGGTGTCGAAGGCACCCCTCCGAACGAGGGCGCGTACACGGACAATTTATATGCGGAATCCGCATGGAATTCCGGCTGCATTCCGTCCTTGTAGACGTAGGCAATATTGACTTTGTAAAACACGTTGGCCTTGAAGAACGTATCCTCGGAATACGGTTCCGTATGTATTTCGTTGTACGTCACGGTTATCTCGTAATACCCGGCGCCTTCAACAGACAGATGCTGGTTACCGTCCGATCCGAACGATATATATGCGCTTGCCCTGATGTATTTCGCGTCTTTCAGCGAAGGATCGTCAGGCAGCGCGCACATATCCGGTACCCTGGCACTTCCGATACTCTTCTCCGCCGTGCCGTTCTTATACCATTCGCACGTCGCACCTGCAGAAAAAGCGAGATATTCGTCAAACAGCGAAAGTTCTTCCGCACTGTAATTCATTATCTTTTTCATTTTTTCTCTACCCGCCTTATTCTGCGACAAAGAAGTACAGGCGGTCGCAAATATCATCGCGGCCGCCAGAGCACATGCCAGTCTGAACTTTTTACATCTATTTAAAGCTTTTCCATGCATTGCCCTTATATTTCGCTCCGTTCGTTTTCACCGGCAGCTTCGATCTCGATAACAGAATAAGCTCCGGCATGCCCTTCGGCCGTTGTTATCTGAACTATTTTGTCATTAAGCATATCTTTATGGTCGAAATGGATATGGCCCGCAATTACACCGAAAACAGGGCTGTCAGGCGCGAGCATCAGGTCCATAAAGGCGCGTGTGTTCTCGTCAGGCGCGATGCCGCCTCCCCCGATCAATATCACGCTTCTCCAGTAATCGCGCGTGGGCGCCTCGAGCGTCTGTGACCAGAACGGTACGTGGCACGCGACAAGCACCGGCTTTCCGCCCGGGACAAGTATTGTCTTCGCCGCTTCGAGCGCCGCAGGATCGATCCGGTCGCATGAGTCGTCAACGGCAAATATGTAAAAGTCGCCCATGTCTTCCAGCCGGTAATGCGGCGAAAGCGGAAGGCACGCGGCTTCATCCGAAGCGCCGGAACGGTTAACAATGCGGTCGAAATTGCCGCAAACCGCCGCGGCATGCTCCGGAGAATGGTAATTATACATCGACGACCAGTCGTGATTGCCGAGGCAGTACACCGCTTTTACAGGTGAAGCATCCAGCGCCTCAGAAAGGCGGTCAAGGTTTGACCGCGACGCGAAGTCGATTATGTCCCCCGTCAGGAGCAATGCATCTGCTTTTATTTCGGCTGCTTTTTCAAAGAACAACGGCAGTCTGTCGGCAGCGGACGATCCTCCCTCGGGCGGAAAATATGCGCCTCCCCGCAATTCGGCTTCTTTCTGAAACTCTTCGGACTCGTCAGGGTATGCGGTGGCAACGTGTACGTCGGTCACGTGCATGATTTTATATCTGCGCCTGATCCCGTTCACTTTTAAAGTATAATTAGCTGTCTCTCTCAGCACCTGAAAATCCATATCTGTCTTTCTCAATTTGCAATTCTCACCTTGCCCGCGACAAAAAACACAACAAAGAACGCGGCATTGACCAGCACCACACTTGCCCCCACGGGCGCGGAAGGCACCCCGACCGATATCATCATTCCGATGATGAAACTCAGTGCCGAAAGGATGCCGCTAAGTACGACGACGCTGCGGAATTTTTTGCAAACCCGCATCGCAGTGAGCGGAGGGAAAATGATCAGGCTCGTCACCAGAAGCGCTCCGACCAGCCTCATTCCGACGACGACTGTCACCGCCGTAAGCAGCGCAACGAAAGTGTTGTAGAAGCCTTCCTTCGTTCCTGTCGCGCGCGCGAAGCCTCCGTCGAACGTGACAGCAAAGATCTTGTTGTAAAACAGCACGAACAGTATAAGTACTATCGCAGATAATACGATACTTAGCACAGAATCCGCGTCGCTCAGGGCAAACACAGAACCGAAAAGAAAGTCGCCTAGATTAGTATTTGACCCTGTGAGCGATACGATCATAACGCCCAGGGCGAGCGCGGCGCTCGAAATGAGTGCGATCGCAGAATCGCTGCTCAGGCGCGAATTATCATTGAGCCTTATTATGAGAAAAGCGACGACGATCACGACCGGCAGCGCCACCCAAAGCTCTGCGGCACCCATTGCCGCCGCAACAGCCAGCGCTCCGAAGCCTACGTGGGAAAGTCCGTCGCCGATCATCGAGCAGCGCCTGAGCACGAGACTCACGCCCAGAAGCGCGGCGCACACCGAAATAAGGACGCCGACGATCATTGCCCGCACCATAAATCCGTATCCGAATATCGTTTTAAAAATGTATGTGATCGTCACAGCACTCATGGTGAACGTGCTCCTTTCCCCCGTGAAGTATTTTGCGCAGTTCAGGGTCGTTTTCAGCGGCACACACGCTGCACTTTCCGTAATCTTCCATACGGCCGAAATAATTCGTTTCCTTGTGCAGATGAAGTATGTGCGAGCAGCGCGGCAGCGCCGAGGCGGTATCGTGGGTGATCATTATGATCGTTATGCCGTGCGCTTTATTGAGGTGGTCGATAAGTTCGTAAAGTTCCGCGCTGGCATCCGGGTCAAGGCCGGTGACGGGTTCGTCGAGGAGCAATAGCTTACCGGTGGCGCAAAGGGCGCGGGCAATAAGCACCCGCTGCTGTTGTCCGCCGGACAATTCGCGGTAGCACGCGTTCTTGAGCGCCGTGATGTTGAGCTTCGCCATATTGTCCATCGCCTGCTGCTTCTGCGCCTGCGTATAGAAGGGCAGAAATTTCGAACGGTTGAGGCAGCCGGACAGCACAACTTCGTACACGCTCGCGGGAAAATCTTTCTGGATGCCGGTCTGCTGCGGCAGGTACCCGATCTCATTGCGCTTGAGCCCGTCGCCAAGTATTATCTCGCCTTTCAGAGGCGCTTTCAGCCCCAGTATCGCCTTCATGAGCGTCGATTTCCCGGAGCCGTTCTCGCCAATTATGCAAAGATAATCGCCCTGATCGACTTCGAACGACAGCGATTCGAGGACAATGTTTTTTTCGTACGCCAGTGTTATGTTTTTGCATTCGATGAGCGCCAAAATTACCATCCTTCCTGAGCGTTATATTTCAGTTCAAAAAACGCGATCGCCGCCGCTGCAGCGACGTTTAGCGAATCTACGCCGCCGTGCATCGGGATGCGGACGGTATGATCGCAAAGAGATATTGTCGCCGGAGTAAGTCCGTCGCCTTCCGTGCCCAGAATGATCACGAGCCGCGGCTCACGCTTCAGTTCCGGATCATCCACGGCGCGTGAATTATCGCGAAGAGCCATTGCCGCAGTCTTAAATCCGCACTTTTGAAGCTCGCCCAGCATCGGCTCAGGCCAGTCGGAAGGCGCGTCTCCGATGCGCGCGAAAGGCACCATAAGCACCGTGCCCATACTTACGCGGACGGAACGGCGGCAGAGCGGGTCGCAGCATTCGGGCGTAAGCAGTACGGCGTCGATCCCGAGCCCGGCGGCGCAGCGGAAGATCGCTCCCATATTCGTAGTGTCAACGATATTTTCGAGCACCGCCACGCGTCTGGCGTCCCGGACAAGTTCCCGCCAGTTGCGCGCTTCAGGCCTTCTCATCGCCAAAAGAGCGCCTCGCGTAAGCTCGAACCCGGTCAATTTCGAAAGCGTTTCGTGCTCCGCGGCATAGACGTTGACGTCGCCCAGACGGTCAATGATCTCCGCCATCCTCCCATGCACGAACTTCTTCTCCGTAAGCATTGCCACCGGCTCGCACCCGGCTTTCAGCGCGGCGTCGATCGCGATCGGACTTTCTACGATAAATATCCCGCTCTCCGGCTCCAGCCGGTTCCTGAGCTGGTGCCCTGTAAGCCGTACGAACGGGTCAAGTTCTTTCGCGTCTAAGTTATCGATCTCAATTATGCGCGCCATTTACGTCCTTTTCCTCAGTTACTTGTTGCCCGCCGGCATCAGCGCTTCCACTCGGGCTTATCGCTCCGCTTCCGGATGTCGCCGCAATCGATCTCAGTGTCATCCGGATCGATCTCGCTGTCTTCGAGGATCAGCTCGCCGATGCTCTTCGCCCTGATCCTGCCCTTGCCCGGGTTGAAAACGCTCACTATCCCGCTGCTTACGTCTGCGTCAACAGATGAGTATTCGAATGCGAGCGTCGTGTCGATCAGCTTGCAGTTTACCAGTTTGAGGCCGTCAATATAGCACATTCCCTGGTTGCTTTCGACCGTGCAGTTCACGAGGGTCAAATTCGTCGAATTCCAGCCCAGATATTCGCCCGAGATGAACGAATCGTACACGGTGATGTCCTCGCTGTTCCAGAACGCGTCCTTCGTCAGGAGCCGTGAGTTGCGGATCACCACGCGCATCGCGCCGTCGAAGGAATAGTTTCCGTCGAGCGTCAGCCCGTCGATATCGAGGTTGCTGCAGTTCATCAGAAAGTAATCCGCCTTAGAAGCCGAAACGTTCT
>JAGCTF010000206.1 GCA_017963755.1 Clostridia bacterium
AAACTCTGAACTCTGCACTCTGAACTCTGCACTCTGAACTCTGAGCTCTTAACTCTGAACTCAATATCGTACCATCACTCGCTTCGCCCACTTGCCACTTGCAACTTGCAACTTATCACTTGCCACTTGCCACTTATCACTTGCCACTTGCCACTTATCACTTGCCACTTGCAACTTATCACTTGCCACTTGCCACTTGCAACTTATCACTTGCCACTTGCCACTTGCAACTTATCACTTGCCACTTATCACTTGCCACTTGCCACTTGCAACTTATCACTTGCCACTTATCACTTGCCACTTGCCACTTATCACTTGCCAGCTGCCAACTTCTCCAGCAGCTTGCCCATCGCGATCCTTGTCCGGTAGAGCATATCGTCATCCGACGTGTACTCGGTCAGAGAAGGCGTAAGATGCGCGACCATATTAAGGAGCTCATCCCTCTTGACGCCGGCCTTCTCGAGCATCGTCATATACTCATAATCATCTATCCCGTCGCGGATGATCTCGAGCCGGAGAGACGGGCACGCGCCGTCGACACCGACCTTGTCGCCGTTATATATGAGCGAGCCGTCACCGAAAACGTTAGGCGAAAGATCGGAGACGGTATTCATATCCGTCCAGGGATCCTTGATCTTCGACCAGTAATTGCTGCTCCAGTAAAGAAAACCGTTGGCGTTAAGCATATAATTCTGCCAGAAAATGAGGCGGTGCCTGATGCCGGGCATATTGACGTAAAGATTAAGATAAGGCTCGCCGGGCTCCCAGCAGACGTAAGTCCAGACGTCCTCGCCCATTGACCGGCGCTCGGAAAGCCTCTCTTTCAGCGGCTTTAAGCGCTTTTGCTGAGCTTCGTTATATATGTTGAACGAATCGAAACAGTGAAGCTTAGGGCACCAGATATTGACCGAGCCGGTCGAATATTCGATCGCGTCCTCCTCTGTGAACATATCGGGATCAACGAAGAACGGAGATACGATCCTCGCTTCGGGGAATACGCTCAGAAGGTGCCTGCTTTTATCTACGAGATTCATATAGGCGGCTTCGGTCGAAGGCTCGTCAAGGAAGTAAAAATACGCTTTTTCGAGTCTTCCGGGCACGGACAACAGTTTTTCGCGTACCGCCCTTAAATAGTCGTCGTCGCCGTACCTTACCCTGAACCCGGTGATCCGCGGGTCGTCAATAAATTTGTCGGCTCTCTCGTCGAGCACGTCGTACGGCAGCGAATACGGAGAGATCTTATGCTCGGCCATGAAGTCGTAATATTTCTCGTAAAGCACCTGCAGCTCGTCGCCATTGACGCCGCTTATCCTGGATATCTCGTACGCGCTGAGGTCGGAAACGGCTGACATCGCGGGCGTATCGCTCAGTCTGAAATTCCAGACGTGGATCTTAAGCGTACACTTTCCGAGAACGTTGCCGCCGCTCTTCGCCGTTATGACCGCCTCATAATCTCCCGGAGCCGCTTCCTTTCCGGCGTGGACAACTATGTAGAAAGGCGTCGTTTCGTGCGCTCTTACGGTCAATGCGCCGCTAAGGGGCGATAGCGGATCGGGATATTCCTCGTAAAGGCCTTCTTTTTCGGGCTTGACCTGGAAAAACGGCGTATATTTCGGAGCGCTAAGATAATGCTCGCGATAGATCTCGGCAGAAACGACCGTATCGTTGCCCGGGCCGGGAACGACCCCTTTTCCCGAAATATCGAGCGTAAAATCGGTATACGTCTCAGGAAAATTGACAGCTACCTGGCAGCCCTCATACTCATTTCCGGCGACGTACAGTTCGTAAGTGTCGCGGCCGTACGGCTCGGCGTGATCAGCCAGTATCTTTTTTGTAGAATGCTCAAACCACATAAGTTTGCCCCTTTCTAAAGCACACCCGGGCGAAAACATCATTATCAGCATAAGCGAGGCCAGAGTAAGCAGCATAATTTTAGAAACACGTTTTTTTAACATATCATACCCTCCGGCATATTCTAACCGCCTCGGAAAGTTCCGATTATCCGTCAAAGGATCATCAGAAGATCTTCAAAGGATCACAAAAGGATCATCAGAAGAACTTCAAAAATTCATCAAAAGGCCGCCCTGAAGGCGGCCCGGAATCATCAAAGGATCGTAAGCGCTTTCGGGCTAGTCGCCGTCAATATTTCTTTCACGCCTCCGAGGCACGTGATAAGGTCCTCGATCCTTACGCCGCCCAGATTCTCGATATAAATACCCGGTTCGATGCTGAACACTGTGCGTTCCGAAAGCACGGAGCCGCTGTTTCTTCCGACGCCCACGCCCTCGTGGATCTCAAGCCCCACGCCGTGTCCGAGCCCGTGGCCGAAATATTTTCCGTACCCGTGATCCGCGATTATGTCGCGCGCTATCTTATCAAGGTCAGCGCCTCTCATACCCGGCCTGTACGCGTCTATCGCCGTAAGCTGCGCCTCGAGGACGATATTGTATATCTTCACCATCTCGGGATCAGGCTCTCCGAGCGCGAAAGTCCTCGTCATATCCGAGCAGTAGCCGTTATAAAGGCTGCCGAAATCGAACGTTATCATTTCCCCGTTTTTAACGGTTTTTTCGGAGGCGAGGCCGTGAGGAAGCGCTCCTCTTACACCGGAGGCAACGATCGTATCGAACGAAGGCCCGGACGCGCCGTTCTTCTTCATCCTGTATTCGAGTTCGGTCGCGAGGTCAAGTTCTCTGACGCCGTCTTTAATATACGGTACGGTCTCGGCGATCGAATCGCACGCGATCCTGCAGGCGATGCGGATGTTGTCAAGTTCCCAGTCGTCCTTTATATTTCTAAGGTCGGCAACGGCAGTTTCAAGGCAGACGAAGTTGTCGAATCCGAACGTGTTTTTCATCCGTGTAAAGCTGTTGTAGGATATCTCCCGGTTTTCAAATCCGACCGCGGGATTGCCCGCCGGAAGGCACTCTTTTACCGCCGAAAAATCCCATGCAGCAGCGCTTCTGAGTTCATAATAAGGGCATTGCTCGCCCGCCTGTATGGTATAGCGTGAATCGGTAAAAATAAATGCTTTTTCAGGCGTGATCAGGAGCGAAGCGTCTCCCGGAGTACCGGCGAAACCGGAAAGATATCTTACCCCCGGTCCGGAGCAGATGAACGAAACGTCGATCTTTTTCTCCTGCATGTACGTGCGCAGCGCGTCGGTTCTTCTTTTGGTCATTTCAAAAACTGTCTCTTTCATAAAAAAGGCCTCTCAAAAAATCTTTTGAATCTCACAAACGGAGGTTCTATCGACGGGTCAATAGGTTTTACAAGTATCGTCGTCAATCCGGAGCGGTTGCCGCCGAATATATCAGTAAACAGCTGGTCGCCGACCATCGCAGCCTGACCCGGTTTCAGCCCCGCGTCAGCGCACAGCTTAAAAAATCCCTTCTTAAGCGGTTTGCCCGCCCTGAAAACGTAATAGATCTTATCCTTAAGCTCCGCCGGAAAGCCCGCCACGAAGCTTTCTATACGTTTCTGCTTCGCATTTGAAAGAATGCCCACGGCAAATCCTCTCGCGCAAAGCTCCGAAAGCCAGCCGGACAGACGCTCTCCCGGAAGAGGAGTGCTGTAAGGCTCCATGGTATTGTCAATATCAAAAAAAAGACCGCGGATCCCGCTTTTTTGCAAAGAATCCTGATCGATCTCGTAAATCGTTTCACATTTAATGTCCGGTCTCAGTTTTTTAAACATCGCTACTCTCGTATAAAACGCTGTCAAGCGCCTTAATGATCCGGGCTGCGGAATCTTCGCGTCCGTTGTCGTTTCGCACTTCGATATCAGCGTATTTTTTGTAAAGCGGCAGTCTCGTCTTATACAGCGTAAAGAGTTCCTGGAAGTTTGCCTCCCTGAGGACAGGCCTCTTATCTCTTACTTTCCTCGGAGTGGTGGCAAGTTTGTAAAAGTCTCTGTGTATATATATCACGAGGCTGCCTTCGCGCTTTAGCAGCGCCATGTTTTCAGGCTTCGTCACTATCCCGCCTCCGGTCGCGATCACGGCGTCTTCCGTATTCGCCATCATCTCCGTAACGTGCGTTTCTATTTTCCTGAACTCCGCTTCCCCTGAGGTCCTGAATATCTCTTCGATAGTCATTCCGGCATATTTTTCTATCTCTTCGTCAAGGTCGTAGAATGCCATCCGGTAATGCTGGGAAATGACGCGCCCTATGGAAGATTTTCCTGCACAGGGCATGCCTATAAGCACGAGCCTTTTATATTTTTTCTCTCTGTCATCCAACATATTGCCGCTCCGTTTTCACCCGCTCAAACCTGTCCGGATCCGCGCCGTCATTTGCCCTTTCGTTTAAATATGATTATCCCGACTGCCGATACAGCGATGCACAAAACAAGTATTCCAGTGACTGTTATCAGCACCGCGGGTGAAAAGCCGCGATCAGTCTTCGTATTATCTGAAACCACGGAAGTTACAGACGGTTTAAACGTGTTTTCCGGAGGCTTGGTCCTGTTAGGCGTGGAATAGATCGGACGTCTGGTAAACTGTTCGCTCTGGTCTAGATCTTTGATCGAAACGTCAAGTTTCTCGAGATCTTTTTCATTTTTTACGAAAGCCATCCAGCGTATGTCGATATATTCCATCCCTTCCGGCACAGCTCCGTAAGGGTCGAAGCGCGCCGTAGTAAGAAGTCCGGTCCATTTTGCGTTTGATTTTCCGTGGAACACGATCGTTTCCCAGTCGTTTTTATCAGTGATCGAATTGGAGGAAGGCAGGTTTTTGGATTCGTCCAGGCCGCCTTCTTTGCTCGTGCCGAAATAAAGGTTACATCCGCTTTCGTACGTCGATCTTACGCTTATGGCCACGTACGGATATTCGTCGCAGTTGATCCCTTCTCCGATAACACTTATAGGCATGTAGATGAACGGGTCCATAGCCATCGGAGCAAGCATGATCCTGGCGAATCCCTCTCCATCTTCGAATACGTATTCAAGATTCCGTATGCAGTTTCCGGAGAAGAAGTCCAGGTAGCCCGGATCATTCAGGAGTACGAATTTTGCACCTTCGATCTCCGCCGGTTCGGCGTAAACGTTTTGCGCAGCGCTAAATACGGCCGTTAGACATACCGCTAAGAGCAGCAGCGTGACAATGACGCGCAGGCACGTTTTCTGTCTGCACGGGCAAAATATAGCCGCTCCCTTGCGGGCAGCGTTATCCGTCTTTCTGAAATTGTCCATAAATATTATTCCTCCGGGCTTTGTACGGTCAAAGCGTGTGTATCGGCCTGTCGGTTTTGTTGTCAGAAATCAGCGCCTGCTTTCAATGCTTTCATTTCTTCGGGGATCAGATAGTGCTTTTTGGGCTTGAGGATACCGCGCAGCGCGGCTTCGAAGCTTTCGAATTTTACGACTCCCGTTTCCTGGATAAGTTTTCCGAGCAGGATGACTCCGGCGAACGTTGCGTTGCCCATCTCGTACGCCATTTTCGTGGCCGGGATCGCAAATACGCGCACGTCCGTACGCGCAGGTCTTACCGGGACAAGGTCGCTGTCGAGCACTATCACGCCGCCGGGGGCAACGTTTGCTTCGAATTTTTCGAGGGACGGCTGGTTCATCACGACGAGCGCGGTAGCTTCGCTGATTATCGGGGATCCGACTTCTTCGTCGGAAACGATCACGTTGCAGTTTGCGGTACCGCCGCGCATCTCGGGGCCGTACGACGGAAGCCACGAAACGTGCTTGCCCTCGTGAAGTCCTGCGTGAGCAATGAAACGGCCCATAGAGAGGATGCCCTGACCACCGAATCCGGCAAAAATGATCTGATTGTCCATATTAACGGCACCTCCTTATTCCTTTGACGCGGGCTTATCCGACGGCAGAACGACGTTCTTGTAGTTTCCGAGCGGATAATGCTCGATCATATTCTCGCCGAGCCACTCGAGCGCTTTTTCGGGGCTGAGTCCCCAGTTCGTCGGGCAGATCGAAAGTACTTCTACGATCGAGAAACCGAGTCCTGCCTGCTGTACCTGGAACGCGCGCTTGATCGCGGCCTTGGCTTTGCGGATGTTCTGGACGTTGTTCACCGCCACGCGCTCTACGTAAACGGCGCCTTCGAGCGTCGAGAGCATTTCGCATACGCGTACGGGATAGCCGTGGAGTTCCGGTTTGCGGCCGAACGGAGTCGTCGTCGTTACCTGACCTATAAGGGTCGTGGGAGCCATCTGGCCTGAAGTCATGCCGTATATAGCATTGTTAACGAAGATCGTCGTGATCTTCTCGCCTCTCGTCGCTGCGTGTACGATCTCGGCGGTACCGATGGCCGCAAGGTCTCCGTCGCCCTGATACGTGAATACGGTGCGGTCCGGAAGCGATCTGCGTATGCCCGTAGCCACTGCCGGAGCTCTGCCGTGCGCGGCCTGTACCATGTCGCAGTTAAAGTATTCGTAGCTGTTATACGTACATCCGACTGACGCGACACCTACGGTGGTTCCTTCGATCCCGAGCTCGTCGAGCACTTCCGCCACGAGTCTGTGGATTATTCCGTGCGTGCAGCCGGGACAATAATGAAGCGGTTTATCTATTAATGCGTGAGGTCTCTGAAATACGATGCTCATCAGTCATTCCCTCCTTCGCCGCGGGCAATTTTGATTACTTTTTCAAGTATGGCTTTCTGTGCCGGTACGTTTCCGCCCGTCCTGCCGTAGAATTCCACGGTGTTCTTTCCGTTCAGTGCGAGGCGCACGTCTTCGATCATCTGGCCCATGCTCATCTCGACCGTTAAGAAGCCCCTGGGCGTCGTCGCGTACTTCTCGAAGGCCTGCTTCGGGAATGGCCAGAGCGTGATCGGCCTGATCAGTCCGACTTTTATTCCGAGCTTCGCTGCGTCTTTTATAACGTTTTTAGTGACTCTCGCGCACGTACCGTATGCCGCCACGATGACGTCCGCGCCGTCGCAGTTCTGTACGTCTACTCTCGACTCGTTCTGCTCGATAACTTTGTATTTTTCATTCATGTGATTTACGTGTGCTTCGAGCACGTCGGGGTCGATATAGATCGAAGTGATCGTGTTATGCTCGCGCTTCATTTCGCTGCCGCACGCCGCCCACGGTTTTTCGGGGCGCTCGATCTTTTCTACGTCGCGGAATTCTACCGCTTCCATCATCTGGCCCATATATCCGTCGCCCATGACGACGACGGGATTGCGGTATTTATCTGCGAGGTTGAACGCGTCAACTACGAGTTCGTACATTTCCTGCACGCCCTGAGGTGCGAGGACAATGTTATGATAGTCGCCGTGTCCGCCGCCTTTTACCATCTGGAAGTAGTCGCACTGTGCCGGAAGGATGCCTCCGAGTCCGGGTCCTGCGCGGACAATATCTATTACGACGATCGGGAGTTCTGCTCCGGCCGCGTACGATATGCCTTCCTGTTTAAGGCTTATTCCGGGGCTGGATGACGACGTCATCGCCCTGACTCCGGCGCTCGCAGCGCCGTATACCATATTTATAGCGGCAACTTCGCTTTCCGCCTGTACGAACGTTCCGCCTATTTCTTCCATCTTCCTCGCCATATAGTGTGCGACTTCCGTCTGCGGCGTGATCGGATATCCGAAATAGTGGCGGCAGCCTGCTCGCAGTGCCGCTTCGGCAATTACTTCATTGCCCTTCATTAAAATTTTCTCGCCCATTGTTTGCCTGCCTTTCTTCCGTATTACCGCTCTACTGTGATAACGCAGTCGGGGCACATCGTGGCGCAGAATGCGCAGCCGATGCATTTTTCGGGTTCTGTGACTCCCGCGGGATGGTATCCTTTTGCGTTCAGCGTGCTCTCATCGATGGCAATGATTTTTTTGGGGCATACAGTTAGGCAGAGCCTGCACCCCTTGCACCGCTCGATTCTGAAAGTGACTTTTGCCATTAAAAATGTCCCTCCATCGTGACAATCTACGGCTTCGCGGAGGGACTTGTTTAAAACTTTTTTGCGCCCTGCGCGCCCGATGGGCTTATTATAAACTCCGGCGCGGGTAAATTCAAGAGCGAAACTGGCAACTGGCAACTAGCAACGATGAACGAGCAACGATGAACGAGCAACGATGAACGAGCAACGATCAACTACATTACCCGAAGAGAAAGAACATAGTTAAAATTCGGATAATACAAAAGACCGAAAACGTTTAAACCGATCTCACTCGTCCTCGTCATACTCGTCCCAGTCATCATCTTCATCATCTTCTACATCGTAGTCCTGTTCTTCCGCAAACTCTTCCTCATCCAGAAGCGAATCCAGAAAGAGAAAAGCTGCAAGCTTGCTGTCATCGTCATCAAGATCCGGGTCATAATCAAAAAAGCCTTTCGCTGCCATAGTAGAAGCCTCCGTTTTAAACGCTTGATTTATTTGACACTTCAATACCTAAAAGAGATATTTAAAATCATCTAACATATTAGCCTTTGTCTCGCTGTAACGAACCTAACAGTTCTAGTTCTTAACATGCACTTAGTTCAAGATAAGATTCATTAAAAACAGAGATATCATTTATCATATTTCACCAACTCTATTTCATGGTTATTAAATCTATCTATATCAAAAGGAAACCTATAATCAGTTGATGAAACATTCAAAGGAAATTTACTCACAAATACTTTCTTTAAATTACTACATTTTTTAAAGGCATTTTCCTTTATGAGTTTAATACTTTCAGGAAGTTTTATAGATGATAATTTTTCTCGACCATAGAATGCACCAGGTCCAATTATAGTAACGCTGTCGTCATCAGGTATTAAACTGTTTCCAAAACCAGCAATTAATTCTTTTGTATCTGTTCGAATTAGACAATTACCTGCGCAATGATAATATGGATTGTCTTTACTTACCGTTATTTCTTCTATTTCAGTCTCCGGGAATGTGGTATCAATTTCGGAAACTGACGCAGGGATGTAAATTCGTTTTATATTCTTGCATTCATTAAAATTGTATTGGGATATTTTTGAAACGCCTTCCGGAATAATAATATCTGTTAATTTATCGCAATGATAAAAATGGGGCAATACAGATACAGTAGAAGGTATACTTATGGCATTTATGCCGGAGCGGCGAAATGCAGGACCACCAGTAGATTTCCACCCCATATCATGTCTTATTGTTTCTAATTTTGTTC
>JAGCTF010000207.1 GCA_017963755.1 Clostridia bacterium
TCCGCCCCACATCCTGATATATTCCGTGCCCAGGATGCAGGCTGCCTCCAGGTTTGGCAGGAATTTGTCGAAATCATCCGCTGCGTTGTAGTAGCTGCCGTACCCGATGGGAATGAGTCCCCGGTCTTTGCACAGCGATTTTACAGCTTTGATCCGTTCAAAATTCTCCGGCCGCAGATGTACGTCTGCGCCCCATTCGATATATTTCAGTCCTGTTTTCACGCACAGTTCCACGATCTCCTCGGGGCTGAGCTTTCTGAACGAAATAGAAACCAATCCTTTTTTCATAACTGCCTCCAGAACCGTTCACTGTTCATTTCGTACCGATATATTCCGCCAGCAGGATAAACGTGTTTTTGAGCCCGTCGATATGGGTGCGCTCGTACCCGTGGCTGTTGAGGGTCCCGGGACAAATGGCGGCGTGGCGGATGTCGTAGCCTGCGGCAACGGAAGCGTCTCCGTCTGTGCCGTAATGAGGCGTGAAAATATCCACCACATAATCCGCGCCCGAGGCTTTCGCGGCGTCAATAAGTTCGCCGGTCATTGCCCGGTGATATGGGTAGCGGGAATCCTTCGCGAATATTGACACTTTCCGCTCGTCCGAATTCTGATCCGGTCCGGTGGGAGCGATATCAACGGACAATATATCTTTCACGCCTTCCGGGAGCCACACTGTGCCGTGGCCGATCTCTTCGTAAAAAGCAAAATATGCGTACGTTTTGCGGGCGGGGAAGAGGCCGGAATCTTTAAGAGCCTTTATATATGCAAACAGCACCGCCGCGCAGGCCTTATCGTCAATGAATCTGGATTTTATGTATCCGTTTTCCATCCGGAACCGGGGCTCTAAGGCGATATAGTCGCCGGTGTCGATGCCCAGCTTTTTAACGTCTTCCGCCGTTTTCACGTCCTCGTCCAGCACTACGCACACGTTTTTGCGAAAGTCGGGAAGGATTGTCCTCAGCTCTTCCTCAGTCACATGTATCGAGTTGGGAGTGCGGCAGATAGAACCGGTGAAAACTTTGCCGCCGTGGGTGTATATGCGCACGTTTTCGGTGACGCAGTAGAAGGGATAAAGGCCTCCTACAGGGCAGAGATTCAGCGTGCCGTCGGCGTTCACGTGACGCACCATAAGGCCGATGTCGTCAAGGTGTGCAGTGACCGTAAGCGCATTGCCCTCGCCGCCCAGCTCGGCAATCACGCCGCCTTTATGGGTCACGTCGTAGGGGACGCCCAGCTCGTCCAGGATCTCGCAGGTGAGCTTCTGGATCTCCTCGTATTGACCGGTAGTGCTGTCAACGTCTATCAGCCTTTTAAATGTGTCTATGCAGTATTTTTCGTCGAATTTTAATTTCATGTGAAAGACTCCCTTCATTACCAGCTCTCTCCGCCGCTGTAATAGTTCGGATTTTCCGGAAGCATAGCACCTTCGCGGTAGTATTTGATATCATACTGTTTCAATTTATTGCAAAATTCTTCGGCCACGGCTGGTGATTCATAATAATCCCAATCTAGTATGAGCGCCGCCGAACGGATCTGCAGCGAAGACTTTTCTACATTGGCGAAATGTTCTTCATCCGCGGCTTCCAGCGCTGTATCCCAGAGCTTACTGAAAATTCTGATCACTTTCTTTGCATCGTACGAACCTTTCTTTACGCCGAATATGGTGTCAATGCCGTAGTAGATGCCCATATCTCCCTTCGCTGCCAGCTTCGAACTGAGGTCAATGTATCTGCGGATGTATTTCCAGCCGGCGCCGTAGTAGCCTTCCAGAAAATCGTCCATATATGCGAAATATTCTTTGCGGCTCATGTCCGGATTCCACATCAATTTAGCCAGAAGGTAAGCGCGGAGTTCTCCGAACTCGCCGGAGTAGGACTGGTAGTTGCCCTGCTCGAACAATCCTATGGCGTTGTGGTTAACGAAAAACCGCACGTCGTCGTAAAGTACGTACAGATTCGGGAAGGGATTGACGTAAAACGCGAAGTCGGTGGTGTAGTCCCAGATGAACAGGTTGTTGCAGATTTTCGACCAGGCTTCGATGTCTGCCGCAAATTCTTTGTTGCGTTCGCATTTGCCGTCCAGCGGGTGGGAGAAGCAGCATTCGATGGAGCACAGGCGGATAATGACGTTGTCCGCAGGCTTCAGATTTTTCGGTGCCTTGCGCGTATAGCGGTAGGCGAGGGTGTCTACCATAACGTCCGGGAACTCGTCTTTAATATCATTGGCGATCCTGTTTACAAAGGTCAGCAGTGAGCCCATGGGCGTGCCTTCCTGCTCGTCCAGCCGGCGGCAATTCTCGCATTGACATCCGCGTCCCTCGGGGAATGAATCATTTTGGGAGACCGATACGATCTTCGCGCCGGGATTGTCTCTGAGATATGTTCGAACGTTTTCCAGCACGCGATCGTACACTTCCGGATCGGTGAGACAGGGCTGCACGTCGGGTTCGTGGCTGGTGCCCGCCAGCGAGGGCAGGGAATGGACGAAGGGCCCGGCGTAGTGTATCGCTTCTCCGTAGCCTGCCATGCTGCGGTTCACGCCGCCGTTGAGTTTGAGCTTGGCCGCGAAATGGTTGTCGAAGGTGTCGTACCAGTATGTGTCGCGGTTCAGCAGCTTAGGCGAGAAGGATACGTTCAGCGATGCGGGGACGTCAATATGTTCGGTGGGCTTTACGATCTCGTATTTCGAGGAGTAGAAGCGCCAGCCTATATAGTCTTCCAGGAAGGAATATACGGCGTACATCGCTCCGGTCACCGTATCGCCTGTCAGAAACAGATCGCCGCCGTCAAACAGGAGTGCGTATCCGTTATTGGTTAGTTTGGTTTGAGCGGCTTTGACTTTCTCGGTGTCAAAGCGCGTTTTGCCCACGATCATGCGGTGCTCTGACACCGCTGCTTCAGGGCTGCTGTCCGGCATGGCGGAAAGTTTTATGCCCGTGGCATCGTCAATGTACTTTACCAGATCTGCCACCATATTTGCGGTGGTGTCATTGTCAGCGCTGTCCTCGCTGTAAACGACGGTGTATTCGCTTGCGTCAACGCCGCCCAGCGTCAGTTTTTTTACCTTGTATCCCGAATCCATATTGTCCTCCGATGGCTGATTTACGCAGCCTGGCATGACCGTACACGCGCCCAGCGCTATCACGAGCGCCATCGCCGTGGTCAATAGCCGTATTGTCTTATTTTTGTTCTCCATATCCTTCTTCGAGCCTCCTGCTCCTGTCGCGGTCAATTATTGCAAATCACGCGGCATTTGTCAATCACTGAAGTAATGGCAAGTGGCAAGTTGCAAGTGGCAAGTGGCAAGTTGAAAGTGGGAAGTTGAAAGTGGCAAGTGTTAAGTGGAAAGTGGCAAGTTGAAAGTGGGAAGTGGCAAGTTGAAAGTGGGAAGTTGAAAGTGGCAAGTGGTAAGTGGAAAGTGGCAAGTGGTAAGTGGGAAGTGGGCGAACCGAGTGAATGGCTAAGAATTTTGTTTGACCGAAATGCGAACCGATTCCGGGGTTCGCATGAGACCCAAAATTTGTGCCATCACTCGGTTTGCCCACTTGCCACTTGTCACTTACTTATGCTATAATATACGGACGCTTTTTGCGCCATTTCAGAAAGGAATGATCCGGTATGAGCGACGAAAACACAAATACAGTTAATAAAAAGAGAATATACAGCGCGATACAGCCCTCGGGACAGTTGACCCTCGGAAACTATCTGGGAGCTCTCCGGAATTTTCCGAAACTGCAGGGCGACTATGACTGCGTATACTGCATTGCCAACATGCACTCGCTCACGGTGAGGCAGGATCCGGAGCAGCTGAAAGAAAGGATATACAGCCTCCTTGCCCTCTACCTTGCCTGCGGCCTTGACCCGGAAAAGAACGTTCTTTACCTCCAGTCTCACGTGCATGAACATGCGGAACTGGCATGGATATTGAACTGCTACACGTACAACGGCGAGCTTTCACGCATGACTCAGTTCAAGGACAAATCGTCGAAACATGCGGATAATATCAACGCGGGCCTTTTCACTTATCCCGTGCTGATGGCGGCGGACATTCTGCTGTACCAGTCGGACTTCGTACCTATCGGCCAGGATCAGAAGCAGCATCTGGAACTCTCGCGGGATATTGCCGACCGCTTTAACAAACTCTACGGACAGACGTTCGTTGTCCCGGCACCCCTCATTTCGAAGCAGGGCGCCAGAATAATGAGCCTCCAGGATCCGGACAAGAAAATGTCCAAATCCGACACGAATACTTCAAATTTCGTGCTGATCGTGGAAGATCCGGCGTCAATAATGAAGAAATTCAAAAAGGCGGTCACTGATTCGGAAGCGGAAGTGCGCTACGACGAAGAGAATAAGCCCGGTGTGAGCAACCTCATAAACATTTACGCTTCGGTGACGGATAAGAGCGTTCCTGACGTAGAAAAAGAGTTTGAAGGCGCCAGATACGGCGAATTCAAGATGGCGGTGGGACAGGCGGTCATCGATGCCCTCGCGCCGGTTAGAGAAAAATATGAAGAGCTGATGGGAGATAAAGGCTACCTTGAAAAGGTGCTTAAAGAAGGTCGTGAAAAAGCCTCCGCCATTGCCTCCGTGACGCTCAGAGACGTATACGAAAAAGTCGGTTTCGTAGTTTAATGGAGCAAAATAAATTTCACGTTGTATCTGAATATGAGCCGCGCGGCGATCAGCCTGAGGCGATAGCAGCTTTAGCTAAAGGAATCGAAGAAGGCGACGTTTGTCAGACGCTTCTCGGAGTTACGGGGAGCGGCAAGACTTATACTATGGCTAAAGTGATCGAGAAGGTACAACGCCCGACGCTCGTGCTTGCCCATAATAAAACTCTTGCGGCTCAGCTCTGCTCGGAATTCAGGGAGTTTTTCCCGGACAATGCGGTCGAGTTCTTCGTTTCGTATTACGATTACTACCAGCCCGAAGCGTATATTGCCGCCACCGACACGTACATTGAGAAAGACTCGAGCGTGAACGACGAGATCGACCGCCTGCGCCATTCCGCTACTGCCGCGCTGCTGGAACGCAGGGACGTTATTATTGTCGCCAGCGTATCGTGCATCTACGGCCTGGGCGATCCGGAGGATTACACCGACCTGATGGTGTCGTTAAGGCCGGGAATGCACATGGAGATCAGCGAACTTACAGGACGGCTGGCGGCAATGAATTACGTCTACGACAGAAGCGATTTTTCTGCGAGAAATTCGTTCCGCGTATCGGGCGACACCGTTTCGCTGAGACCGTCCGACAGGGACGACGCCATACTGAAGATTGAATTTTTCGGAGACGAAATAGACCGCATCTGCGAATGCGACGCGACGAATTTCACGCTCAGGCGAGAGCTTAATCACGCTGCAATATTCCCGGCATCACATTACGCCACGACCGACGCGAAACTTGAACACGCGCTGGTGACGATAGGCGAAGAACTCGAAGAACGCCTCGCGGAGCTTAAAGCGGCCGGAAAGATGGTAGAGGCATACAGACTTGAGCAGCGCACGAGATACGACCTCGAACTGCTGAAGGAAACGAAATTCTGCAACGGAATAGAAAACTATTCGAGGCACATAAGCGGCCGCGCGCCCGGCAGCCCGCCGTACACGCTTTTAGACTACTTCCCGGACGATTTCATCATGTTCATCGATGAGTCTCACGCCACGCTCCCGCAGGTGAGAGCGATGTACAACGGCGACCACGCCCGGAAAGTCTCGCTGGTGGATTACGGTTTCCGCCTGCCTTCGGCCTTCGACAACAGGCCGCTCAAGTTTGACGAGTTCGAGGACAAGCTCAACCAGGTGATCTTCGTCAGCGCCACTCCGTCGGAGTTTGAACGTTCGCGGTCGGTCAATATCGTGGAGCAGATCATAAGGCCTACAGGCCTTGTTGACCCCGAGATCGAAGTCAGGCCTGTGGAAGGGCAGATCGACGACCTGGTGGGCGAGATAAACAGCGTCGTGGCGAAGAACGAACGCGTGCTTGTCACCACGCTCACTAAAAAGATGGCGGAAAAATTGACCGCGCACCTTTCCGGCATGGGCATCAGAGTGGAATACATGCACTCCGACGTAAAAACGATCGACCGCATGGCCATTATAAGAGATCTGCGGCTCGGTGTGTTCGACGTCCTCGTCGGAATAAATCTGCTGAGGGAGGGGCTCGACCTTCCCGAAGTATCGAGAGTGGCAATATTAGACGCGGACAAGGTCGGTTTTCTTCGCAGCGAAGTTTCCCTGATCCAGACGATCGGGCGCGCGGCGAGAAACGCGTCGGGCAAAGTCATAATGTACGCCGACAGCATTACGGAGGCAATGCGTGCAGCCATTGCCGAGACGAACCGCCGCAGGGTGCTCCAGCTCGAATTCAACCGGAAGCACGGCATCGTGCCAAAAACGATCACTAAGAGCGTGCGTGAAGTGATTTCTACCGGCAAGGTCGTCGAAGACAGCGGCGAAAACGCGCTCGACAGAATATTGAGACCTGCTGCGGCAGGCCGCGCAAGACCGGGGGAGAAACGCCAGAGCGGAGGAAAATACTCTGGAAATACGCGCAGAAATACGGGCGCGGGCGACGTGTCGTCAGATGCTTCGCTCATACTTACGGACGAGGAACTCGAACTATCCGTAGGCGAGCTGCTCGATCTGCTTACAGGCAGAATGTCGGAAGCGGCAGGCGAGCTCAGATTCGAGGAAGCGGCAAAATACAGGGATATAATTAAGAAACTCAGGAGCGTCGAAAATTGAAGCAGGACTTTATTGAAGTAAAAGGCGCGAGGGAAAACAACCTTCAGAATATAGATGTTAAGATACCGAGGGATAGTCTGACGGTATTTACGGGCCTTTCGGGCTCGGGCAAATCTTCGCTGGCTTTTGATACTATTTACGCGGAGGGGCAGAGGCGGTATATGCAGTCGCTGTCTTCCTACGCCAGAATGTTCATAGGCCAGATGGAAAAACCGGACGTTGACAGCATCGACGGCCTCTCGCCCGCGATCTCGATCGACCAGAAATCGACGTCAAGGAATCCGCGTTCTACGGTGGGTACCGTTACGGAAATATACGACTATTTAAGGCTGCTGTATGCGAGAGTCGGTGTGCCTCATTGTCCCAACTGCGGGCGCGAGATCAAGGCGACGACCGTCGATCAGATGACGGACGCCGTTATGAAACTGCCGGAAGGAATGCGCGTGCAGCTGCTTGCCCCCGTGATTCGCCACAGGAAGGGCGAGTACGCGAAACTGTTTGAATCGCTGCGCAAAAACGGTTACTCAAGAGTGCGCGTTGACGGCGAAATGTATTCACTCGACGAGGAAATAACGCTTGAAAAATATAAAAATCACGACATAGAAGTTATCGTCGACAGGCTCGTGATGAGGCCTGAACTTCAGAGAAGAGTGTCTGAATCGCTCGAGACCGTGCTGCGGCTCGCGTCCGGGCTCGCGATCATCGCCATATCACTAGGATCGGGCATGTCAGTGAAAGAATTCATAAAAGTTAAAGAAAATATGCCTGGAGTCGATGCGAAGATCGACGAAATAGTCGAGAAAAACGACGGTGCGGCAACGCTCGAGGTGCTTTTCAGCCAGAATTTTGCCTGCGCGGAATGCGGCATCAGCCTTCCGGAAGTTTCGCCCAGGATGTTCTCGTTCAACAGCCCCGCAGGCGCCTGCCCGACGTGTTCCGGAATCGGCAGGATCGTGCAGTTTGTTGAAGACGATTTTATCATGAAGATCGCTCACCGCACGACGTACGACGTTCTCATGGCGATGCTGCTCGATAACAACCTTACCGAAAAACTTGCCATAATAGAAGCACTCGGAAAAGTATATAAATTTGACGTCAACGTCCCTGTAGGTGAGCTTCCGCACGAGATCGCGTCGGTCGTGGTTTCGGGCAGCGGCGATAAAAACGTGCCGTTCAACAACGGATATAAACTGCTCCGCCAGCCGTACGTCGGTATTTTGAACGTGCTCAAGGCGCACTATGCGCGAAAACTTGAGGGCAGCTTCGAGATGTATCCGATCGAATACTATATGTCGGAAAACATATGCCCCGACTGCAAGGGTAAAAGGCTAAGCCGCGAGTCGCTCTGCTTCACGCTCGGCGGTGTCAACATTTCCGAGTTTACAGATAAATCTGTGCGCGACGCTTTATCGTTCGTAGAAAAACTGGAGCTCAAAGGGGAAAAAGAGATAATCTCTCACGACATACTGAAAGAAGTGCGCGGCAGGCTGAGCTTCCTTGCCAACGTCGGACTCGATTACCTCACGCTTTCCAGGTCGTCAGGCACGCTTTCAGGCGGAGAATCGCAGCGAATAAGGCTCGCAACGCAGATCGGAGCGGGGCTGATGGGAGTGCTGTACATACTTGACGAGCCGAGCATCGGCCTCCATCAGAGGGATAACCAGAAGCTTCTGGCGACGCTGAAAAAACTGCGCGACCTCGGGAACACGCTCATTGTCGTCGAACACGACGAGGAAACGATGATGGCTGCCGACTGCATCGTTGACGTCGGACCGATGGCGGGCGTGCACGGCGGACGCATCGTGGCGGTCGGTACGCCGGAGGAGATCATGAATTGTCCCGATTCGCTTACGGGCAAATATCTGTCCGGAAAGCTTAAGATACCGGTGCCTTCGGAACGCCGCGCAGGGAGTGGAAAAGCCGTCACCGTAAACGGACTCGTTGTCAATAACTTAAAGAATATCGATATCTCCGTTCCGCTCGGAAAGTTCGTGTGCGTGACCGGCGTGTCCGGCTCCGGAAAAAGTTCTTTCGTCAATGAAGTGCTGTCGAAGATCTATACGGACGAGGATCCGGTCGGACGCAAATACAGTTCCGTAACGGGAAAAGAATTTATTGACAAGTGCATCTGCATCGATCAGTCACCCATCGGACGCACTCCGCGCTCGAATCCGGCAACGTACGTCGGAGTTTTTACGCAGATACGCGATCTTTTCGCGATGCTGCCCGAAAGCAGGGCGCGCGGATACAAGAGCGGCAGGTTCAGCTTCAACGCCAAAGGCGGACGGTGCGAGGCCTGCTCCGGAGACGGTATTAAAAAGATCGAAATGCATTTCCTCCCGGACGTTTACGTGCCGTGCGAAGTCTGTAAAGGGAAGCGCTATAACCGCGAGACGCTGGAGATACGCTACAGAGGAAAGAATATTTCCGACGTGCTCGATATGACGATCAGCGAAGCTTCGGAATTCTTTACCGACCTTCCGGCGATAAGGCGGAAGATCGACACGCTCGTGGAAGTGGGGCTCGGATATATGAAACTCGGGCAGTCATCGACGACGTTGTCCGGCGGCGAAGCACAGCGCGTGAAACTCGCGTCCGAACTTTCGAGAATAGGTACGGGCAATACGCTGTACATCCTTGACGAACCCACCACCGGCCTCCACACGCACGACGTAAAAAAACTCATAGAAATACTTGACCGGCTCGTCAACGCCGGAAATACCGTCGTAGTGATCGAACATAACCTTGACGTGATCAAATGCGCAGATCATATAATCGACCTCGGACCGGAAGGCGGAGACGCGGGAGGCAGGATAGTGGCCGAAGGAACTCCCGAAGACGTTGCAAAAGTTCCGGGATCGTATACAGGCCAGTTCTTAAAAAAGATGTTAGGCAGAAAGAAAGCCGCGAAGAACGTTGCGGCTGTTTCGGGAGCGGATGCTCCGGAAAAGGAGAGTGGATTCGTATGAAGAGAGAAATGTGTTCAATGTGCAATAAAAGAATAGCTACGGTTTTCGTCTCGCAAATAGACCAGACGGGAAAGCAGGTTAATAAAGGCCTGTGCATCGTCTGCGCTAAAAAGCTTAACCTGCCTCAGGTAAATCAGTTCCTCAGCAATATGAATATATCTGACGAAGATCTTGAAGCTATGGCTGATGAGATGAGCAACGTGACCGAGCAGCTCGAAGAAAACGAGGGCACTCCGGAACTGCCTCAGGCTGAAGGAGAGGACGCTCAGAACGGCGCAGTCCCTTCGTCTACCGGCGCCCCCAACTTTTTCGATATTCTGAAAAAGTTCGGAGAAGGGCTCGGAAGCGCTTTGAATCAGGCATCGCAGAACGCACAGAACGGTCAAAATGCGCTTAATGAGGGCGGCGATAAGAAGCAGGGACAGGCAGGGAAGACTGCAGACAACGGAAAGAATGAAAAAGGCGCCCAGAAGCAGCAGAAATTCAAATTTCTTTCGATGTACGGCACCGACCTTACCGGGAAGGCGGAGGAAGGGAAGATCGATAACATAGTAGGCAGGAACAGAGAAACAGAGCGCGTCATACAGATCATCAACCGCCGCCAGAAGAACAA